>JAIBBI010000078.1 GCA_019694755.1 Gemmataceae bacterium | reverse complement strand
TCGTCCGCGTCGCGGAGCGCGACAGCCAGCGATTCGGAGGCCGGGCCGGCGACCGGCCCCATCTCGCACAGCGCGAGGGCGGCCGCGGCACGGGCCCGCGTGCTTGCGCTTTCGAGAGCGCCCACGACGGCCGGCACCGCCGGCGCGCCGATCTTGGCCAGAGCGCGGGCCGTCTCGATTCGCACGGAGGAATCGGGATCGTCGAGCAGGGCAACGAGTTGATTCAGGAAATGAATGGCCGACTTGCCCGCAAACCCGAGACCCTGGGCGGACGTGCGGCGCACGGCGGGGCGGTGATGCTGGAGCATGGCCGCGAGGGACGGCACCCCGGCCGCGCCATACCGCGACAGCGCTAGCGCGGCATTGCCACTGACGAGCGGGCTATCATCGGCCAGCGCATTCCGAAGTGGCTCGATGGCCTGACCGGGCGTGATGTGGCCGAGCGCCTCGGCCGCGGCGACCCGATCGGCCACCGTCGTGGAACTCAACTGAGCCACCCACGCCGATGCTGGGCGACCTTTGTACTGGGCTTCCCGCGTGCCGGATTGCCATGCGACCGCGACACCACCGATCATCAGGGCCAGACCGGCCAAGGGGACGATTCGAGAGCGCATCACACGCCTCCTCTGCGGGAAAAGTGCCGGGCGAACCGCATCACCTAAAATAATAGGTGTCGCGGTTGAGCACAAGGTCAATCACACTTATTTCGCCACTGGCAGCGGAATATCGTGCCGGCAGAAGTGAAGCTTTGGTGAGGGGCGTGGTCGAGACGTGTTACCGCCGTAACATCCCGGCCACGGCGTGACGGGCAGGCTACTTCTTCGATGCGTCGGCCACCGTCACCCGGCCGATGATGGTGCCAGAGCGTTGGCCGAGCCGTTCGTACTTCATGCCGGCTGGCAGCGCGTCCAGCATGGCTTGCAAGTTCTCACCGGTGCGGGTCAGCAGGATCGTCGCGGGGCATTCCGCCAGTTTTCGGTACAACTCCTCGCAGTGCTCCGGGGCATAAGCGGGCAACTCGGGGAGGCGCAAGTAAAAGGCCGCGCCGTCGCACGGCCGCTCGTAACACACCACCGGTTCGCCAGGCGCGACGTGCCGGGCGAGGGACTTCATCGACCTGCCGTCGGCATACGCGGGCAACGCGATCAGTACGCCGAGTCCGGTGGCGATGCCGGCGACGCCCATCAGCCAGCGGGCAAATCGGAGTCTTGCGAGGACCGGGCCCGCCAGTGCGACGGCGAGCGCGGGATAAGCGGGGAGAATGTAGCCCGGTCGCTTGCACGCGGCCGCACTGAAGAACGCGACGCAGATGCCGGCCGCCAGCAGACCGGGGCCGTAGAGCTTTCCGGGTTCGCGGGCACGGATTAACACGACGAGTGCGAACCACGGCGCGAGCGCGACCGCGAGGCCCGGCAGGAAGTACCAGGCCGGCTGGACGTGGTCGAACGCGGCGACGAACCGGCCGACGTTGTGCTTCCAGAAGAACTCCGCCGCCCACTCCGGTCGGGCCAGCGCGACGGCCAGGTACCACGGCGCGGCTACGCCGAGCCCGACAGCACCGAATCCGAGCAGGTGTTTCCATGCCACCCGTCGGGTGATTGCCACAAACAGATACGGCCCCAGTACGAGCACGCCGGCGACCGGCCCCTTGGCCAGCACGCCCAACCCGACCGCCACGGCCGCGATGTACCACGGGGCGGCGCGGAAGCAATCGCGAGTTGCGATGACCAGCCCCGCCCACGCGGATACGACACAGGCCGTCAGCAGCGTGTCGGGCGTGAGTTGGCGGGCGAGGTAGATGTAGCGCGGGAACAGAAGCAGAACCGCGACTGCGACCCAGCCGCCGCGCTCGCCGCCGACCGACCGTGCCCAGAGGAACACGGCCAGGAGCGTGGCCAATCCGCAGAGCCCCGCGGTCAGATGGGCGGCGGCTTCGGTCGGGCCGAGCACGACGCTCACGGTCATGGTCAGCCAGTAAAGCAGCGGCGGCTTGTCGGGGTAGGGGCGGGCGTGGTACGTTGGCGTGAGCCACTCGCCGTCGCGGAGCATCTGCCGGGCGATCTCGGCATAGCGCGTTTCGTCCGGTTCCTGCAGCGGGCAGTCGAGCCGCCCGAGGAACGCAACCAATGCGAGCACGACGACGGCCGCTACCGGCGCGACCCGCGTCAACACGGGCCGCCAGCGACTGATCACAATCGCGGAAGCGAGAATCACGGTATCCTGTACCGCGATCCGTCGGACGGCGTCAAGCCGGGTCGGGAGCCATGGTCACAGTCTTCCAGGTCGGCGTCGGTTCCGGGGGCATGGCCGTCCTCGATGCGGTCGCCCGCGATCCGCGGATCGCGCGGGTCATCCTCCTCGACCCGGACACCTATCAGACGCACAACGTCGAGCGGCACCTGTTTCCGCGATCCGACATCGGCCGGGCCAAAGTGCATCTCGCCAAGGACTGGCTCGCCGACCGCCGCGATGACCTCGAAGTGACCGCGCTGCCCTGGGACATCGACGACCCGGTCCGCGAACTGGAACTCCAGCAACTCGCGTGCGGCGCGGACATCGGCATCTGCGCCGCGGACAACGAGCCGGCCAAGTACCGCTTCGACTCCTTGATGCGCGACGCGGACAGGCCGTGGACGCTCGGGGAAGTGTTATCCGGCGGGATCGGCGGCCTCGTCCACCGGTTTGTGCCAGGCGGCCCGTGCTACGGCTGCGTGGCATCGTACCTGAAGCGCGATGTCACCGAAGCGCCAGCCGCACCCGCGCCGGATTACTCTGCGCCGGGTGGGCCCGCGCCCGAGCTTCGCGTCCCGGCAAGTCGCGCGGCGATTGCCGCGGTGGCGGGGTTGCACGCGCTGGTTACGCTCGACATGCTCGACGGGGCGGAGCCCGGCTTCACGACAATGCTGGTATCATGGAAGCGGGTGGAGGGCGTGTTTGCCGAGGCGTATCGGCCGCACAAGTTCGCGGTGCCGCGCTCGGCCGCCTGCCTGCACTGCCAGTCGTTTGGCCCGGCCGTCGCCCGGGAGGAGTTGGATGTGGCCCTCGATCAAGCGCTGGAGCGGCTGGGGCGTGAGTGAGCCCGGCGGACCGTCGCGGTTGCGGCCCGGCCACGAGGCGCTGCACGTCGCCTCGGAACTGGCGGGGTTGGTGCTGCCCGGCCCCGTTGTACCCTGGTGTGCTGACGCCGTCACCGTCGAGGCCGGTCTGAAACTTCCCGCGGGGGCGCGGTGCCTCGATGACTTTGCACTGCAACTGTCGGACCGGTCGAGCTTCCGCCCGGAGGCGCTCCGGCCCGACGACGCAGGCGACCGGCATCGACTCTTCTTCCGCTTCGCGCCGCCAGCCGCCGACACGCTGGCGGAGCTGACCTGGCGCGGCCGGCCGCTCGGCCGGATCGACATCACCGCCCAAGGCCCCGACGACTTCCTCCGTCAACTGAAAGTTTCGCACGCCACAGTGCAGGCCCGCATCGGCGATGTCAGCGTCGCGTGCCAGTCGGCCGTCGCGTCGCAGTGCCAGGGCTGGAGTGCGGTCGCGCTCGTGAGCAGCACTGTGCCGATCGCGCCGCTGGCCGCGCTGGGGCTGCGTGTCGAGATTCACAACGAGGCCGATGACACGACTTCTACCGTGCCGGTCTTGCTCACGGCCGCACAACTGGCGAGCCGGCAGACGCTGGTGCAGATCGACCCGCGGACGCGATCACGGCGCGGCGGCCCTTGGACGATCACGTGGAAGGCGGGCGACATCGCGCTCGAGCGGCACAGGTTCCGCTGGGTGCCGGCGTCGTACGCCCGGCGCAGTCTGCGGGTGGCTGGTACGCGGTTCGTCGCTAAGGGCACGCACGGCACGGTGATCCAGCGGCACGCCCCGGCCGCCGACGAGGCGACGGAGTTCGGCCCGTGCTTCCTGCTCGCGCTGACGGAGCCGGGTTTGGCCGCCCGCTTTCCGCTGGAGGTCGCACCGCTGGGAGTGAACCATGCGGCCTGGACCAACGATGTCGTCGTGACCGACGGGCCGACACCGGTGATGCCGGGCCGGATCCCGTTTCCGGATGCCGAGCGCGTGACGGGGTTCGAGTTGCGGGTGCGCGGGAAGCTGCTGGCATCGTTGCCCGCACACCCCGCGCCGGCGGTCCGGCTGACGGCCGAGGGCGGGTTCGAGCCGCCGGGCGAGTTCCCCTGGAACGCGGCGGCCGAGGAGGAACTGGCCGCCCGGCTCGGCAAGCTGGCCGGGCTGTAGCCGGGCCGGCCGATACACTTTCCCTGTCGAGTGATTTCGGGAGAGTGTCGATGGAACCCATGGCATACGCCGTCGCGGCGGGCATGTTCATTCTGGGCGCGGGCGTGGGCTTTGCCTTCCGCAGGAAGCCCGCTCCGCCTCTGGAAGCGCCGGTCGCTGCCCCGCCGCCGCCGCCGGCCGTGAAGAAGCCCAGCGGTGAGCCGCTTCGATTACTCGCGCTGCTCCAGCGCGAGGGGCGGTTGCTCGACTTTCTCCTGGAAGACGTGGCCGCTTACTCCGACGCGCAGATCGGCGCGGCCGTGCGCGACATTCACCGCGGTTGCCGGAAGGCGATCGACGAACACCTCGTACTCGAGCGGATCATGACCGGCGAAGAGGGCCAGACAGTGACAGTGCCGGTCGGCTTCGACCCCGGGGCGATCCGGCTAACGGGAAACGTGACCGGCCAACCGCCCTTCAACGGCACGCTCCAGCACCACGGCTGGCGGGTGAAGGAGTTGAAGCTGTCGACGGTGTCGCCGGGCAAGGATGAGTTCGTGGTCGCCCCGGCGGAGGTGACACTGGGGTGAGGCGGAGTCGAGGAATAGGGGAGTTGAGGAGTGAGGAGTCGGGGATAAGGAGTTAGCCGCCGAGAGCGCCGAGTGATTTGAGCAGACAAAGGCGGAGTTATTGGGAGTGAGATTTTATCGTGTGAGCTCCGTGGTGATTCGGAAAGACGAACCACGAAGACACGGAGGCACGAAGGTACTCTCGAAGTGCACGTGATGGTTTTCATCTTCGTGTGACCTTTGCGGTTTCGTGGTTCGTCTTGGCATTCCGTTCAAAAGAAGTGGTGCGCGGGTCCTGAAAGGTCCGACGGGCCTTTTTTTCTGGTACCATGGCGCTCGGGGCGGGTCCGCACTCGGAACGTAGTCATATCTTTCGCCCGGCGGGAGGGTCGTAGTCATGGATCGTACCCGACGTGATTTCCTGGACGATGTTGGCCGGGGCATGCTGGTGGCCGGCATCGGACCCTCGCTCGCTGCCGATCTGGGGCTCGCCTCCGCGCGGGCCGACGACGCGCCCGGCCGACTCCGGTTCGGCTCACTCGAACCGCTCGTGGGGCTGATGCAGGAGACGCCACCCGATCAACTCCAACCCCGACTCGTCCAACGCCTGAAAGCCGGCACGGAACTCCGCGAACTGGTCTCGGCCGCTGCCCTCGCCAACGCCCGCGCACTCGGCGGCCACGACTACGACGGCTACCACACGTTCATGGCGCTCGGCCCGGCGTGGGAGATGGCCCGCGACCTGCCGACCGAGCGACGTGCCCTCCCCGTGCTCAAAGTCATCTACCGCAACGCGTCGGTAATCCAGAAATACAACGGCGGCCGGGAGGACGTGCTGCACGAAGTCGCACCGCAAGGCGGCGCGGGCTTCCGCGAGGCGGTCCACCAAGGCGACTTGGCTCGCGCGGATCGTGCGTTCGTCGCGCTCGCGCGGAAATCTTTACCCGCGGCGTACGACGACTTGCAGACTGTCGTGCAGGACGAAGTCGATGTGCATCGCGTGGTCCTGGCCTGGCGGGCGTGGTCGATGCTCGACGTGGCCGGCCGGGAACAGGCCGACACGTTCCTGCGACAATCGGTGCATTATTGCGTCAATCGTGAGAAGAACTACAAGCCCGGGCAGGCGCGGTCGCGGGTCCGCGTCGTGCTGCCAAAGATGCTCGATAAGTACAAGCTTGTCGGCAAGCCGACCGGCACGAAGCGCGCGGACGATGGGTGGATAGAGCAGATGTGCATGACGATCTTCGGCGGCAGCCCCGAGCAGGCGGCCGAAGCGGTCGCGGCCGCGCTGGCCGAGGGGTTCGCTCCCGACTCCGTTGCCGAGGCGATCTGCCTGGCCGCCAACCGATTAGTGCTTTGCGATCGCGGGCGGGCGGAGCCGTCCGGCAAGAAGGCGAAGGACAGCGTACACGGCGATTCGCCGGGCGTGCACGCCTCCGATGCGGCCAACGCCTGGCGCAACATCGCCCGTGTGGCCAGCCCGCGCAACGCCATCGCGAGCTTGATCGTCGGCGCGTATCACACGGCGGGGCAGGCGAACGGAATGCTCGCCGAACCGTACCCGACGGCGGCGCACCGCGACGCGGTGACGCTCACCGACCCGGCCGCGCTGCGACAGGAGACGGCCGCCGCGATTGAGGCGAAAGACCAGGCCCGCGCCAGCGCGGTGGTGCATCGCTACGGCGAATTGGGCCACCCCGACCGGCCGATGATGGACGTGCTGCTGCGCTACGCGATCAGCGAAGACGGCGCTTTGCACGCCGAGAAGTATTACAGGACGGTATTCGAAGAGTTCGCGGCGACCCGGCCGGCGTTTCGCTGGCGGCAGATTGTCGCGCTGGCCCGTGTCACGGCCAGCGCGTACGGGCAGCCCGCGCCCGGCTATGCCGAGGCTTGCGGGCTGCTCAAGCTGTGATCAGATGCCCATGCCGTCGCCGCGGTCGCGACGGACGGTGACGGGCCGGCCGCGAAACCGCGCGCCGTTGAGGTACTCGATCACGTGTTCGGCGGCCTCGTGGGGCACGTCGACGAGGCTGAACCGCTCGGCGACTCGGATGTCACCGAGGTCGCGCGGGTCGATGCCGGCCTGGTTGCCAATCACGTCAATCAGATCCCGGCGGTTCATGCCGCTGAGCCGACCCGCGCCGACGTAGAGCCGGGCCATGCTGTTGTTGCGTTGCCGCGGCGTGAACTCACGCGGCGGCCGGGCGCTCTTGCCCGCCCCGCCGCCGTGGATTTCCTGCTTGTCTTCCGGTGCTTGGGGCCGCTCGGCAAACCGCTTGATGGCGGCCAACGCAACCACTTCGACCCCGAACTCGGCCACCAGCGGGGCGACGACTCGCTCGGCATCGGCGAAGCCGCCGGCCGCGATCGCCTCGCGGAGCGTGGCCCGGGTGCGCTCGATGTGCTTCTCGCGAAGGTCGGCGACGCTCGGGACGTCGCGGAACTCGATGGGCCGGCCCGAAGCGCGTTCGACGCAGCGGAGTTGGTGCCGCTCGCGCGACTCGCCGATCGTAATGGCGACGCCTTCGCGGCCAGCGCGGCCCACCCGGCCGATGCGGTGCGTGTAGGTGTCGGCCGACTCGGGCATACCGTAGTTCACGACGTGCGACAGGTGGCCGATGTCGAGCCCGCGGGCTGCCACGTCGGTGGCCACCAGGATCGTCGTGCCGCCGTCGCGGAACTTCTGCATCACGCGGTCGCGGTGCTCCTGCGACAGGCCGCCGTGAATCGACTCGGGCCGGCGGTCGGCCGCGGCGAGCGCCTCGGCTAGCGCGTCGGCCTCGTTTCGCGTCCGGCAGAAGACGATGGCGGAGGTCGGGTTTTCGTACTCGAGCACGCGGACGAGCGCGGCGGCTTTCTGATCCCGTCGGACGATGTACGCCGTCTGCCGGACTTGCGGCGTCTCGCCCGCTTTCGCCGGGGCTGCCTTCACAGCCGTCCGCACCGGGTTCGTAAGGTGTTTCGCGGCGATCGCCGTGATCCGCGGCGGCATCGTCGCCGAGAAAAACATCGTCTGCCGTTCCTTCGGCGTTTCCGAGAGGATCGCCTCGAGGTCGTCGGCGAAGCCCATGTCGAGCATTTCGTCGGCCTCGTCGAGCACGACCGCGGAGATCCCATCGAGCTTGAGCGTGTTGCGGCGGATGTGATCGAGGGCACGGCCCGGCGTGGCGACGACCACGTCCGACCCGCGGCGCAGGGCGCGGGCCTGCTCGGAAAAGCTGGAGCCGCCGTACACCGGCACCACGCGGATGCCGAGCGACTTGCCGTACTTGGTAATCGCGCTGGCCACCTGGATCGCCAGCTCGCGCGTCGGCACGAGCACGAGGCCCGCCACGCCGTCGCGCTCTTCGACCGCGGCGATCCGCTGCACGAGCGGCAGCGCGAACGCGGCCGTCTTGCCCGTGCCGGTGCCGGCGAGGCCGACGAGGTCGCGGCCCGCCACCAGCGGAGGAATCGCCTCGCGCTGGATCGGCGTCGGCTCGGTGTAGCCG
The DNA here is from genome assembly GCA_019694755.1 of Gemmataceae bacterium. Classification (GTDB taxonomy): domain Bacteria; phylum Planctomycetota; class Planctomycetia; order Gemmatales; family Gemmataceae; genus JAIBBI01. Next base: position 14,226 of record JAIBBI010000078.1, on the reverse strand, counting down.
AGTTCGGCGAGCGTCGCTACCAGCTTGTCAATGAGGTCGAGGGAATCGAAACCGGTCGAAGTCTTGTCCTGCACGCGCAATCACCTTCCGCCGGGGGGTTCAACCCGGACACGTACGACTCGATGTATCAGGCGGGACGATGGCCGCAGACGTGCGGAACTTCAACCCGGCCACAGAGACGCGAATGGTGAATGATACGGAACCGGGCAACTACCTGCCAGTGGCGGGCCTAATTCACCAGCAAATACACGGCAAACGACGCCAACCAGTGCTCGCCGGCGTAGTCGTCGCTGATGACGTGGGCCAGCCCCGCCCGGGCGTGCCGGGCCGCGGATTCCTCGAGCGATTTCCGCGTCGGGTCGTCGGCGGCCAGCGCGGCGGCAATCCCCTTCAGGCACCACGCCCGGCTCAGGTTCAGCCCGTCGAGGTGCACCAGTTGCGGGTCGCTGCGGTCGGTCACGGTCGCCGGCTCGGCGAGCGACTTCGGCAGCGCGGGCAGAAACTGCGCCCACCACTTGCGGAACTCGTCGCGCGGCAGCACACGACGCATCAGGTCCGCCTCGCACAGGCTCGGCGAGAGGAAGTCGTTACCTCCCGGCTCCCAGCCGGCCGGGGCGTCGGCATCGTTGCCGTAATAGAAGCGGGCCCGCTCTTCGATCCGCTCGCGCAACTTCGCGTTGCCCGTGGTCACGGCATAATCGTGGGCGAAGGTCAGCCCGAACGCCGTGTTGCCGTGAACCCCCGTGCGGATGGCGTACGTCTGCTTAGGGAGAAACTCGAGGTAGCTCGCGACGATCACGTCGGCGAGCGGTTGCAGGTTCTTCGACCACGCCCTGGCGTCGGAATCGTCCCAGGAGTGCAGTTCCTCGGCGAGTTTGAGAAGCCAGGTCCAGCCGTACATCCGCTCAAACGATTTGCGGTTGGGCTGATTGAAGTACTCGGCTTCGGTGCGGAGGTTCTCCGCGGTGAAACGCGCCGCGAGCACGGCTCGGACCTTGGCGGCTTCGGGTAGTGCCGGGTCGCGCTTCAGCAGGCGGACGAGCATCCAGTGACCGTGGACGGATGAGTGCCAGTCATAGCAGCCGAAGAAGGCGGGATGTAGCACCCGCGGCGACTTGCCGTCATCGGGCCCGTTCCAGACGTGCTCGGGCTTGTTCGGGAACTCGCGGTCGATGTTCTTGAGCGCGAGCGCGATAAATGCCGACGCCTGTGGCCGGGTCAACTCGGGCATCGGCTCGCCCGCACGTGCAGGGTTCATGGCGCTGATTCCGATCAGAGTCAGGAACAGTCCCGATAATCGCATCGCGGAGTTCTCGCGCGGGGAGGTCCGTGAGTGTTGTAGTCGGCCCGAGTCGCGGAAGATGGGCCGGACACTCGTTTTTTCCCGACCGGCAGGATATTATCACGGACATCCCCCGCGACTCGCTCGAGCCCCACGGATCTACCTCGATGAAACGGTCCCGACTGCGCCTGTGGATGCTGGAACGCCGCGACATCCCCTCGACTTCGATTCCGCTCAACGAAACCACCTGGACGCCGCTGGGGCCAGCCCCCGTCGTCAGCGGACAGACGCCGGGGAATCTGCCGGTCAGCGGCCGATTGAGTGCGGTGGCCACCCATCCGACCAACCCGGACATCATGTATGTCGGCGCGGCCGGGGGTGGCGTGTGGAAGACCACCAATGCCACGGCGGCCAACACACTCTGGACCCCGCTCACCGACGCCCAGATTTCGCCGTTCGTCGGGTGCATCACCCTCGATCCGAGCAATCCCAACGTCATCTACATCGGCACCGGAGAAGCCGAGTGGTCGAGTCTCAGCTTCTACGGCAGGGGTATTCTCAAGTCGACCGACGCCGGGCAGACCTGGACATTGCTGGGTAGCACGAATTTCGACCGCCTCGTGATTTCAAACATCGTCGTCCATCCGACGAACTCCAACATCGTACTGGCGGCCGTCGGCGGGACGGGCGTCGACGGCGACCCGACGAAAGCCACGGGCATCTTCCGCTCGACGGACGGTGGCGTGAACTGGGTCAACATTTCGACCTCCGTGACCACGATCGACGGCTACAGCGATCTCGAACCGGACCCGGCGAATTTCAACGTTATGTACGCGGCCGTGGGCACGCGCCTCGGTGGCGCGGCCGACGGCGTGTACAAGACGACCAACGCGCTCGACCCGTCGCCGGTCTGGACTCTCGTCAGCAACCTGCCATCGGGCAGCAGCGTGGGGCGGACAGAAATCGCCATCGCCCCCTCGAACAATCAAGTCTTGTACGTGTCGATGCAAGACCCGATCACGGCCGGCGTGCTGAAGTTCTTTCAGTCGACCAACGGCGGGGCTTCGTGGAACGACTACACCGCCAATGTGCCCGGCCTCGGCAACATGTGGTACTGCAACAACCTGCTCGTCGACAGGACGGCCCCGAACACCCTGTACTACAGCGGCAGCACCGGGCTCGTCCGGACAACCACCGGCGGCACGAGCTTCACCAGCATTGCGTCGGGGGCGAACGGCGCAGGCCCCCACGTGGATCACCATGCCTTTGCCTTCGACTCGCTTGGCCGATTCGTGTCGGCCAACGACGGCGGGTGTTATCGTTGGGATCCCGTCAGCAACCTGTGGGTCAACCTCAACGGCCTGAATCAGACGCGGACGGCGTACGGCGCGCTTGATACGATCCAGTACCTCGGCATCGCCATCCATCCGACGAATCCCGATTGGATCATGGGGGGAACGCAGGACAACGGCCTGCTCCGCTTCAACGACAACACCGGCTGGACGCTGATCGAAGGCGGCGACGGCGGCGACGTGATCCTCGACCCGTTCAATCCCGACCGCATGTGGCGGGCCAACCCCGTGCCCAGTTACGGATCCGGGGCGTACCTCCGTCGATCGACCGACGGTGGCGAGACCTGGTCGGCCATCACCACCGGCGTCACCGACCCCAACGGCGCGGCCTTCTACCCGCCCGTGGCGGCCGATCCCGGAACGCTCAACCGTGTCTTTCATGGTACGACGGTGATGAACGTCAGCACCGACGGCGGTTCCAACTGGGGCCGGCTGCCGGGCGATACCTTCACGTTCCCCAATGCCATCCGCGCGATCGGCATCGGGCCTGCATCGGCCGGAACTATTTACGCCAGTTGCGGCGCGGCACTCGGCGGCACACCGTCCGCCGGCTCGGCCAACCAGCTCTTCGTGACCACCAACGGGGGAGTCACCTGGATAGAGCGGACGCCTCAGCTTAACGGCGACTTCCAGAGCATCGTTGTCGATCCGACGAATTCGCAGGTCGCCTACGCGGTCTCTGCCAACTTCTCGGCGACCGGCGACAACATCTGGCGCACTACCAACGCCGGAGCGAATTGGGTCAGTGTCAGCGGCACGCTCCCCGACGCGCCGTTTTACGACCTGGTCCTCGATCCCGGCGCGACCAACGCTTCCACGGACGACATCCTGTATGCCTCCGGAGATGTCGGCGTTTACCGCTCGACCGATCTGGGGGCCAACTGGTCCAAGTTCGGTACCGGGCTGCCGACAGTGCAGGTCCGCGACCTGGAGTACAGCCCGACGACGAAGATCCTCGCCGCGGGCACCCATGGCCGGGGCGTCTGGGAGATTCTGACGGCCGCCCCGACGACGCCCGGGGTCATCGCCGGCACGGTGTACAACGACGTCAACGGCAACGGCACCCGCGACGGCGCGGAGGCCGGCCTCGCCGGCTGGACAGTTTTCCGCGACGACAATGGCAACGGCGTCCTCGACACGGGCGGCACTTCCACGATCAGCTCGACCGTCGTGCCGGTCACGCTGCCGCAGGTGGGCACGGCATCGTCGACGTTAACTGTGACCGGCCTGACCGGTACGGTCGCCGACGTCGATGTGAAGTTGAACATCAGCCACACTTACGATGGCGACTTCTCGATGTACCTGACAAGCCCGTCGGGAACCAAGGTCACGTTGTTCAGCCATATCGGTGGCGCAGGGCAGAACTTCACTAACACGATTCTCGACGACGAGGCCGCCACCGTGATCAGCATCGGCGCGGCTCCGTTCACGGGCACCTTTCAGGCCACCGGCCTGCTCGCGGCCTTCGACGGCCAGACGCCGAACGGCACGTGGACTCTCAGCTACGTCGATCCTTACTCCGGGGACGGCGGCACGCTCAACAGTTGGTCGATCACCGTGACCACGGGGGAGGCGAGAACTGTCTCGTCGGCCACCGGCGCGTATCAGTTACTCAATCAGCCGTCCGGCAGTTACTCGATGCGCCGGGTCCTGCAGGCCGGCTACACGGCGACCGAACCACTCGCCGGCATCCAGTCGGCCGTGCTGACTCCGACCCAAGGGGCGTTCAACCTGAACTTCGGTCAACGCGCCATCCCGGCGAAAGTCGCGTCGGTGATCATCGGCGACGGTACCACCCAGCGATCGCGGGTCACTCAACTCAAGGTCGTCTTCGATTCGATTGTGAACTTCGTCGGTTCGCCGGCGGCCGCGTTCCAGCTCTCTCGTTCGAGCCCGACCGGCCCGACGGGGAACGTCGCCCTCGCGGCAGCGACCACGAATGCCGGGCACACCGAGGTCACTCTGACGTTCAGCGGACCGCTCTCGGAATTCGGCTCGCTGATCGACGGCCGGTATACACTGGACGTGATCGCCAGCCAGTTCGCCGGCGCAGGCTTCGACGGCGACGGCAACAACGTTGCCGGGGACAACTACCAGATCGTCGGGACCCCCGCCAACGGACTGTTCCGCCTGTACGGCGATGCGGACGGCAACGGTACGGTCAACAGCTCCGACTTCCTCGCCTTCCGCCTGGCGTTCCTGAGCGCCAGCCCGGTGTTCGACATCGACAACTCCGGGTCGGTCGATAGCGGCGACTTCCTGCAGTTCCGGCTGCGGTTCCTGCAATCGGTCTGAGCCGGCTCAGCCCGCGGCGGCGTAAGCCTGTTTCAGCCAGTCGATCAGTTCGGCGTTTATGTCGGCCGGGCTCTCGACGCGGACTCGGTGGCTCACCATGGCGTTGAAGCTGCCGGACGCTTCCAGCCGGCCGGTCGGCTTCGCGCCCTTGAGCTGAATCCCGACGTCGAACCGCGTTGCCGTCGACGGCTGGAGGATCGCGAACTGCTTCGCCCGCCGGACGCTGACGTAAGTCTTCTTCGGCGCGAATTCGACGTCGCCGCCCATCTTCTGCAGCGCGGCCACCAGCTTGTCGTAGACCGGCTTCAGCCCGGCCTTCTTGTCGGCGAACATAGCGGCAACAAGGTCGTCGCCCTCCGACGAGCCGGCATCGGAGGCGAACAGCCTGTGCGCTACCCGGTTGGCGTAGCCGTGACCCATGCTATGTTCGCTCTTGAGGAACGCCACGACTTCGCCGTGTTTGGCGAACTTCTTCGCGCCGGCGATCTTGATCCACTCTTCGAGCGTCTTTCCGGTCTTCTCCTTGAAGTTGGCGATCATCGTTGCCATTGCGTCGTCGGGACTCTTGGCCATGGACATCTCCCTCGCAGCGGGTGTCAGGTGTCAGTCTTGTGCACTGTATTGGAACGACGCGTACGGCGATCAGGGGTCCTCCGAACCCCCGCGAACCAGATTTGTGACTTCCGCCTCTGCGTTCTGACTTGTGACTTCTGACTTCTGACTTCTGACTTCTGACCTCCGACCTCTGACACCCGCCCTCTGCTTATCGGGGATCGCTCACCCGGCCCAGGAAGAGGATCGAGCCGGTCTGTCGGTCGCGGATCAGGAAGAGGAACGGGTGGTCGGCGCGGAATTCGAACGGCTCTTTCGGGATCGGGGCTGCGAGGGGTTTCATCTCGACCACCGTCGCGGCGGCCGCCTCGGTTCCTTCTTCGTCGACGGCGACAAACGTCTGATGGATCACTTTGCTGATCTTCAGTTTCTCCGTCGGCGACAGGCCGGTGAAGTCGGCATCATCCGAAAACGCCAGCTTCATGCCCATCTCCTGCAGAGTCTCCCCGAGTTCGACGCGGTCGCGGATGGTGAACTTCGGCAGGCGCACCCGGCCGTCCTTCCATTGCAACGCCGCCAGCCACGTGTTCAGCTTCGGCGCGGTCAGTCGGGCTTCGAGTGCGGGCAGCCCGTCTTTCTCCTTCGGCAGCAGCACGACCATGCTCAGCCGGCCACCGCGGTACGGCAATTCGACGGCCTGCAAGCCGTCGCCTTCGAAGTAAGGAAGGTCTTTGTGCATCCACATCAGCGGCGCTTTCACTTCGCCGCCGGCCGTGAAGAACGGCTCGTCCTTCGTCAGCGTCTTCACAAACTCATGTTGCCAGGAGTCTTTGAAATAGATCGCGTTAGTGAGTACGAGTTTGGTCCGGTCGCTCAGGTTGCCCTCCTTGAGCATGTCCTTGATCTTCGACTTCGTCTGCTGCTCGATCCACGCGTTGATCGTCTTGCGGGCCTGCTCGGTGGCCGCGAAGTCGATCTCCCGGAACCCGCCGGCATATTGCTTCTTCGTCAACTGGAGGAACTCGGGGCGGAACGGGAAGCCGGTCTGGCCCCACAGCGCGTTGGCAATGGCGAGTTGATAACCCGACTTGGCGTTCGGCGTCTGCAGGTCACGCATCAACTGGCCGAACGCGGCATGGGTAGCGTCGTCGCCCGGCAACCGCAGCACCTTGGCCATCTCGGCGAGCGTCGCGCCGCGGGCCGCCCCCTCGGTCATCGCCAGCGCGGCCGAGATGCTGAACGGCGAGACGAACGCGTTGCCCTCGCGAGCGCGGAGCCGCGAATACAGGTCGAGCGCGAACTCGGTATTCCCCGAAACCACGCGAGGCGCCTCCGCCCGGGTCAGCCCGGCCGACGCCAGGCAACACAACACCACACCGACAATCCAGCGACGCATGGCACAAGCCCTCCTGCTATCAGTATGCCGGGAGTGGCCGGGGTGTGGAAACAAAATCAGACTAAAGGCCCAAATACCAGTCGTATCCTCGTTCGGCCCAGTAATCGGCGGGCCGTTTCCGGGTAAACTCAATCCGGCCGATCTGCTTGATGTTCTTCACCCCATACTTCACCGGGATCACCAGCCGCAGTGGTCCTCCGTGCTCCGCGGGTAACGGTTCACCGTTCAACGTGTCGCAGAGGAGCGTTTGCGGGTGCAACGCGCTGGCGGCGTCGAGTCCAACGTAATAACCCCCGTCCGGCGTTGCCAGCGCGACGTAATCGAACTGCCCGGGGGCCGGACCGAACTTGGCCGCAAAGTCAGAGAAGCGCACACCGCCCCACGCTACCACCTCGCTCCACCCCTCAACGCATTTCAACTCGGTGATCATTTCACTGCGAGGAAGCCCGTAGAGGGCGGGCAAAGTCAGCACGGCGTCATGGCGGTCCGGTCGCACCAGCGTGATCGTCCAACTGGCTGAGTCCGTCGTTTCGGCCATTCCGTACCGGCCGTTCACGCGCGGTATCGCCGCCCTGGCGCGGGGGAATTCCGGTGCGAGTCGGTTGGAAAACGTCGCACGAGCCAGCCGCTCATTCCCTTCCAGTACGCGGCGCAAGAACCATGGGATCCCGGCTTCGTCGGGGCCGTAACGCAACGCAGCCAACGCGCCCGCTCCAACAGCAGTAGCGACCCCGCCGACGAGAAGGCTGCGGCGGGTCAATCGACGGATTTCCGCTTCAGCAGCCGGACCGACGAGATGTGTCCGAGGGTCAGGCATGGGTTGTCTCCGGTGTCTCGACCGCCAGTTCGTACCCCGTCAGCATGGCGCGGGCGTTGTTCCACCCCGCGCGGATCACCTGAGCGATGTGGATGACGAAGAAGGCCACGTATCCGATCGTCAGTGCAAAATGAATTGTTCGCGCACATTGGTATCCGCCGCATAGCGCTGTCAGCCACGCCAGTTGCGTCGGCTTGTAGATCGCCAGTCCGGTGACGACAGATCCCGCGCCCATCAGGACGACGCCGGTGTAGGCGACCCGTTGGGCACCGTTGAATTTGCCCGGGGGCAACGGCGCCTTGCGGATCTTCAGATCGTGCAGGACTACCTGAAGCGCCTCGTACGGCGTGTGGCGGTTCGGCACCAGGTGTCGCCACTCGCCGGACCAGAACGTGTAACTGACGTAGAACAAGCCGTTCAACACAAACAGCCACATGAACGCGAAGTGCCAGGCCATTCCCTGAGCCAGTTGAAATCCCAGGCCGAGGGCATCGTAGAAGCCCGGCGGAAAGAAGTGGAACAGCACCCGGCCTGCAATGCGGATCTCATGGGCGTCGTGAGCCCAGTAGATCATCAGGCCGCTCCAGATCATGACGAACAGCACGGGCACGTTCAGCCAATGGCTGTACCGCACCCAGCGCGGGTGTTTCGCTTCGAGGCGCATTCGGGCTATCTCCGGGGAGAACGTGTCGGCCGGGTGAACCTCCCCGGCCGAGCGTTAAGGAATTGCGAATGAACTAAGGCGATCAGCCTTTGCTACCCATTTTGTCCGTCATCTTGTCGGACATTTTGTCACCCATTTTGTCTGTCATCTTGTTGCTCATCTTGTCTCCCGACATCTTGTCGGAACCAGCGGGTTTGGAATCCCCGCAACCGATTGCAGCCATCATCATGCTGCTCATGGCCGCGGTTACAGTCAGCGCGCGCAGAATCTGAGTCATCGGATGTACCTCGATCGCAAGATTCATGATTGATCCCGCCCAACCTCGGGCGGTAGTACGTCATCCGATGCGAGTCGCCTCGCTCCGGTTACACGGGTCCTTGAAAAATCGCCTGCCGAGTTACTTTGCCCGCAGGTCGAAGCAGAAAAGCAGTTCCTGATCCCGCAAGTACAGCCGGCCGTTGCTGATGACAGGGTGCGTCCAGACTTTGCCGCTGGGCTTCCGCTGGGACGACTCCTGAGGGAGCTTGAGTCGGCCGCGTTCGGTCCAAACGGTCGCCTTCGCCTCGATCAGCACGACTGTGCCGTCGGCCTCGGCCTGGCAGTACAGCATGCCGTCGGCGGCGACGATCGCGCCCTGACCGAGTTTCCGCTTCTCCGACCAGAGCAATTTGCCCGTCTTGAAGTCGTTGCAGAACCATCCGACGTTCTCGGAGTGTCCGTACAGCCTTCCATCGACGAGCACCATGCCGCCGTCGCGGTTCTCGACGGACTTATTGGAGAAGACCGCATCCGCCTTCCAGCCGTTGCCCGCCTTGCTGACACGCACGAGGTCGCACCCCTGCGAGAACCCGACCGATGCAAACACGAGGTCGTCGTGCACGACGGGCGTGGAAATCACGCAGTCGTCGAACGGCGCGGGCCGGGTGTAGGTCCATAGTCGCTTGCCGTCGGCGGCGTTGATGCCGACGAGGCCCGCGTTGACCACGTGCACATACTGGCGCACGCCGGCGATGGTCGCAACCACCGGCGACGCGTAACTGGTCTTGTCGGTCACTTCCTTGCTTTGCCATACGGTCGCGCCGGTCTTCGCATCCAGGGCGGCGAGCAGGCCGCGCGGCCCACCCGGTGCAACGATGACTCGATCGCCGTCGACGAGCGGCGCACACGCATAGCCCCAGCCGAGCGGAGTCGGCTCTTCGAGGCCGCCGCCGATCGGGTTGACCTCGCCGCCGAGGTCGCGCGGCAGGTTCTTCCGCCAGAGTTCCTTACCGCTGCCCGTATCGCAGCAGATCAGGTCGCCGCGACCGCCGAGCGCATAGACCGCGTCGCCGGCGACGGTCGGCGAGGCGTTCGGCCCGGCGTTCCAGTTGTTCCCCTTCCACTCGAAGAGTGGGCCGATCTTCGCGGCCCACAACTCGCGCGGGGCAGCCCCCGCAATGTCGAGCGCAATGAGATACTCGGTGTCGCCACGCGCCCCGGAGATGTAAAGCCGGTTGCCGACAACGGCCGGGCCCGAGTAGCCGATGCCGGTCTTGTCAAAAGTCCACGCGCGGGCGGGGCCGCCCTCGGGCCAGGATTTCTGCAGGCCGGTCTCAGTGGAGACGCCGTCGCGGGCCGGGCCGCGGTATTGCGGCCAGTCGGCAGCGCGGGCTGCGGACAATCCGAAGGCGATCATGAAAGTCAGTGCAGGAACACGCATCGGGATGATCTCGAAAGGGTCGGTGGAGTCGTTGTAGGGCGCGACCGGGCGGGGCTGTGTAACGTCTGTATAACAAGCTGTGTGTCGTTATTGCATCGAGTCCGCAGCACGAGGTCTGAGACGATGGCAGGGTTGATTGCTCCGCACGGCGGCGTCGCCGAACCGGTGAACCGTTTCCTCGAGTCCGACGCGTTCGCCGCCCGGGTGAAACCGCTGCTGGGCCAGGCGCCCCAACTCGTCGTGAAAGCCGGCGACCTCGCCACGCTGCACCGCATCGGCGACGGCGGCCTGAGCCCGCTCACCGGGCCGATGGCCCGAGCCGAATACGACCGCGTTCTCGACGAGGAAGTGATCGTCCGCGACGGCAAGAAGTACGCCTGGACCATTCCGCTGAGCCTGCCCGCCACCTCCGACGAAGCGAAGGCCCTGACCCCCGGCGCGGAGGCCGTGCTGGTCGACGAGGCCGGTACGCCGGTCGGCATCCTGAAGGTGGCTGACGCCTGGGAATGGGACAAGGCAAAATACAACCGCGTCGTTTACAACACCGAGCGCACCGACCACCCCGGCGCGCGGATTGCGCTCGGCGACCCGCGGACGCATCTTGTGGGCGGCGAAGTGTGGGTCGCCCGGCCCGCGCCGCATGCCGAGTACGGCGACCTCGTTCTTTCGCCAGCGCAGACTCGCAAGCTGTTCGCCGACCGTAAGTTCGACCGGGTGGTCGCGTTCCAGACCCGCAACCCACTGCACCGGGCCCACGAATACGCACTGGTGGTCGGCCTCGAACGGCTCACCCGTGAGGGGCACTTCGCCGGCGCGGTGCTCAACCCGCTCGTCGGCGAGACCAAGGGCGACGACGTGGATGCCGCCACGCGGATGCGGACCTACCGGGCACTCGTCGACAACAAAGTACTGGGCCAAGGCGATACGGATGACGAGTTGTGGAAGAAGGCGGGCCGGGCGTTCTCCGACAACCTCCTGCTGATCGGCCTCGACATCAAGATGTTTTACGCCGGGCCGAACGAAGCCGTGATGCATGCGATCTACCGGCAGAACTACGGCTTTACGGACATCGTGATCGGCCGAAAGCATGCCGACGCGCCGTACGACGACGGCACGGACATCTGGGACGGCCTGGCCGCCCAGCGCAAGTTCGATGAGCTAAAGGGCGAGCTGAAGATTCAGCCGGTCAAGGTCGGCTTCGCGGCATTTTACGCGGAGTTGAACCGCGTGGGCCTCGTCGACGAGCACGCCCCGAAGGGCTGGAAGCCGGTCAGCATCAGCGGCCGCGACCTCCGCGAGCAGTTGAAGAAGGGCGAACTGCCCGACCCGCGCATCATGCGCCCTGAAACGGCCAAGGTGCTCATCGAGCGGATGAAGGTGTAATCGAATGTCGCGCGGGCGGGGGTCGATGATCCCCGCCTACCCGTACACTACGCCCGTGGAAATCCCTGCCGACGAGTTGCGGTTTACTTATTCCCGGTCAGGCGGGCCCGGGGGGCAGAACGTCAACAAGGTCGCCACCCGCGTCACTCTCTTCTGGGACTTCAACAGCTCGGCTACCGTCAGTCCCGCACAGAAGGCGACGCTCGCTGCACATCCCACCTTCCGCACGCGCATCACCAAAGACGGCCTCGTCGTCCTGCACGCGCAATCGACGCGCTCGCAGGAGGCCAACCGCGATGCCGCGATCGCCCGGCTCAATGAACTGATCACCACCGCGCTCATCCCGGTGAAGACCCGCCGGCCGACGAAAGCCACCAAGGGCTCGCAGCGTCGCCGGGCCGAGGCCAAGAAGCAGCGGTCCGGCGTCAAGAAGAGCCGGGGCTGGCGCGGCGACGACTGACCGGCTTACTTCCCGGCCACCTTCAGATCCATGCTGAACCCCGAAATCGTCACCTTACCGGGGATGAAGCCGGGATCTATGAACGATACCGTGAGCGTCAGATTGCCCTTGGTCAGATCGACGTGCGCGAACTGCGGCGTGTCGGTTACCGGCTTCTTCTCGGCCCAGCCGTCGGCCCGCAGCGACGCCCGCACGGCCTCCGATGCCGGCTTGGCCGCGCCGCTCGCCGTAGCGAATTCGATCTGTGTTTTCGTCGTTTTCACGTCCTGGGCGTTGTCCGGCAGCTTTACGCTGACCACCGGAAGCGGTTTGTTCCGCTCGGCCTCTTTCTTCGCCATGTACTCCTTCGCCCGCTTCTCTTCCTCGGCGAGTTCGGCGGCCGTCTGGTGTTTCACCGTCACCTTAGCTTCGCCACGACCGCTCTGCACATCGACCTCGATCAGCTCTTTCTCCGGGTTGCGGTAGATCCGCCAGAGCCGATTGCGGTCGGTCACCGGCTTATCCGTTGTCGGTTCCCAGCCGAGTTCTTTCAACCGGCGGGCGTAGAAGTCGTGGATCGCCTGCGATTCTTCCTTCGACCAGTACACCTGACGCTTCGTCGAATCGTGGTACTGAAACCGGTCGGCCGACGGCGGCGCGGGAATGTCGGCGGAGAGCTGCTCGGCCGAGTACTCGACGAACGTCTTGCCGGCCTGCGCCGGCGCGCTGTCGATCCGCGCGTGCAAGAGGATCGCGTTCTTCTTGTAGTAGCGCGTCTCGCCCGCGTCGCCGTACGGTTCCCAGCCGTCGGCTTTCAGAAGGGCGGCCAGTGCGGCCGTCGCCACGGCGGGCGATTGCGTCGAGAGCCGTGAAAGGACCGTGGGCAACTCGTAGAACGGCGTGCACCCCGGCGGCACCGGGACCGACTTCAGATCGAGGTTGCCGTGGTTCATGATCCGCACGTTGGCGTAGCCGTCGGAACTGCTCACATACACCGACACACTGAGCGTGAACCCCGACTTCTGGAAGAAGCCCGAGGCGGAGGTCGGCGTCGACGACTTCGAGGGCAACTCCGTCCAGCCCGTACCGGTGAGTTTGTCGCGCACAAAGGAGTATGCACCCGGCGCGTCGCCCTTCACACGATACCCGAGGCCGGCGAGCGTCCGCTGGTTCACCTTCACATCACCGGCCGGGAGGGGGAATGCCACGAGATCGATGACCTTGGCGGCTGCGGCGGGGGTCGCCGGGACGTCCGCAAACGACAACATCGAGGCGAGCAAAAGTGGAATCATGACATCACTCCCGAGATTCAGAACCGTTACCCTACCAAGCCCGGAACCGCCTGAAAACTGCCAAGGCGGCAGAGTCTGCCACCGTTGCCCGGTTCGCCGACAAGCTGCAATTTCTCCACAACTCTATACTAAAAATACATTTACGACGAGACTTTGCACCATCGACGGGTCGTGGTATCTTATTTGCTCTCTCCCCGAGTGGACCGGTCCGAGCGTTTCGGGCCGGGGATCGACCGGCCGGAGGCTTCCCGCGCGAGGGCGCGGTATGACTGCTACAACCCGACAGACTTTCTCAGTGTTGATCGCGGACGACGACCCGGCTTGCCGGGAGGCGCTCCGTGACATCATTGAACCGGAAGGGTATCGGACGCTTCTCGCCGAATCGGGTGAAGAGGCTCTGGACATCGTCCGGACCGAGTCGGTGCATGTGGTGCTCACGGATTACCGACTGCCCCGTATCACCGGGTTGGACGTTCTCAAGATCGTCCGGCAGATGCGGCCGCAGTTGCCCTCGATCCTGGTCACCGCGGAGGCGTCGGCGGATATTGTCCGCCAGGCGTTCGCGGCCCAGGCGTACAGCGTGATCCCGAAGCCGGTCAGCAAACATGTCGTGCTCTATACCGTGGTCCGGGCCATCGTCCGTGGCTACGGTCCTGTGAACCCCGTGGGAGAGGTGAAACGTGAAAGTGGTCCCGCTCAATGACAAGTTGGTCGTGAAACGTGTCGAGGCCGAATCGAAGACGGCCGGTGGCATCGTTCTCCCCGACACTGCGAAGGAAAAGCCGCGCCAGGGCAAGGTCCTGAGCCTGGGCGATGGTAAATTGCTCGACAACGGCAGCCGGGCCAAGTTCCAGGTCAAGGAAGGCGACCGCGTCCTGTTCTCCAGCTACGGCGGCCAGGAAGTCACCGTCGACGGCGAAGAATACCTGATCATGACCGAGGAAGACATCCTCGCAGTTGTGGACTAAGTCCAAAGGCGGTCGGGTCCAGAGACCCGACCGCGGCACGCGAGACCCATCGGCGAATCCCGATGGGTCTTTCTCTTGCGCGGCGGT
>JAIBBI010000007.1 GCA_019694755.1 Gemmataceae bacterium | reverse complement strand
GGCGGGCTCCAGGACCTGAGCCCAGGTCGCCCGTGCGTTGAAGTCGTCGCCCGGTCTGTCCAGTTGCGGCGCCCCGTCGGCGTTAGGTACCTGTGACCAGCGAGTGTTCGCGGGCGGCGCTGGCGGCGTGTACCGGTTGCAGTCCCGAGCACATTGCAGGATCAGGTCCCGCTCAGCTTCCCGAATCCGGTGCAGCGTGTTGCCCGCTTCATTCCGGAACCGATATCTCTGCCCAGACGGGTGGCATGCAGCGGGCGATCCGGGCGCGACGATCAGGTGTCCCTCGCCCCGGAACTCGATGAGTAGCGGGACGTTGTTGCCGACTGGCACGCCTCGGGCCAGAATGTCCCGGTCTTTGGGGGCGGGACCGCTGCACCGGTAGTAGTAGTGCCGACCGCGCGGCGATTCCACGACGAGCAGTTTGGCCGCGAGGGTGGCGTTCGTCTCGGTCAGCCGCTGCTCGAACTCGTCCGCGATCTCCTTGGATTCGCAGTCGATGACCTCGAGCCCGCCGCTGACCTGCCCGAGCACCAGGCCGATACCCGGTACGGGGTCGCCTGCGCCGTACCAGGTGCTCAGTTCTCCATCGGTCGGCCGCCTGTCGCGAAACGGTTTCCAGGTGCTGCGGTAGATTCCGTTTTCGTCCGGCACCCTCGGAAGCAGGTGCCCGGCCGGCCGTTTTTGGCCGTCGGTGGCGATCGGTACCAGCGAGATGCCGTGCGCTAGGTAGTTCTGGGCCGCGGAAAAAGTTGCGTTCGTCATCACTGTCGTCTCCTGAGTTTGCGTTACCACCGGTTACCGGCACCGTGCCGGCCGTTGGTAACAGCATTTCGTTCAGCAATTCACGGGTAATTCGTGAATGCGGTCGTTCCTGTTACCGGTTACCACATAGAGCTAGCCTTTAGATGGGACCTACTCCCACGCCCGCTGCCCCTTCGCACGTGATTCGCTCGTAGGGGAGGGGGAGGGGCCCGGTAACGCGGTAACGTGGTAACACGGCGATCACCTCGCCTCCCGGGGCGCTCGGTTAGCGTTGGAATTTCCGGTGTCAATGTTGAGCCCAGCCTGAATGCCCCGGGCGTTGATCGATATGAACCGGAATGATCCGCTGGGTTCGGTAGTGCGCATGAGCCTGGTGGTGCGGTTGCTGTTACAGGTGGTAAATGTTCTCTCCCTCCAGATCCGCTGGACGAGAGCGGGATCGTAGCCGAGCTCACCCATGACTCGATTGAACTGTTCGACGTGGACGTTGATCGCCACTATCTGCCCCGACGGTTCCTCCCGGAATCGCTGAACAAATCCATTTACCTCGCGGTTCCAGTTTTCCCGCAGCACGAATGAGTCCTGATGTGCACCGAACCAGCTGATGAACCGCTCGATCGCCACCTGCCCGACGTCGGCGTCATGGGTGGCCCGGTTGAGCTCCTCCAGCAGCGGCGCGGTGGGGTCGCTCGCCAGCCACTCGAACTCGAGCGCCTCATGCGCCAGCTCGGCGGCGAGCCGGATGACGGCGAGATTGTCGGCACGACGCCCGGCGATGTTGTCGCGTCCGGCGCTTACGACAAAGTTCTGCCGGATCTGACTGTATCGAGTCCGAAACTCGTCATGGCGATGACTGTTGTCAATTAGCCACTGGACCCACACCGGGCCGACATGGCCGTGATGGTCGACTAGGGCGGCCTGCAAGGATTTGGCCATCACGCCGCTGTTCGTGGTCTGCGGGAACGGCGCGGACGTTAACTCCAGCTGGCGGGCGCGAGTACCACCCGCACCTGGGTTGCGGAGGTGATCCGCTTCGCCTGTGATGAACAGGATCGTCCGAACTGGGAGGTTGGCAGCCAACCCGTCGAGATTGGCCTTCTGCCGCCCGGCCGCCTGGGTAACTGCGTGCACCAGACGTGCGATCGGTTCCGGATCCCGCGCTGAGGTCGTGTCGTCGAGGAACAACGGCAGGTCCGCGAAAAACGTTGCGAGGTTGTTCAGTGCTGCATCGGTGGCGTTGGCCGACCGGAGATACTGCCCGTCATCAGGATTGCCGTAGATAGAGGCGGCGACGCGGAGGGCGAGAGTTTTGCCCCGCGATGACGGGCCGATCAAACACACGGAGAAACTGGGCGTGCCGACGATTGCCAGCAGGGGGGCTGCCAGCGCTGCGGCCATGGCGAACCTACAGACAGGCGACTGGAGTGCTGGCGCAATAGCCGATTCCCAACCGTTCATGGTGCCGGCTTTACCGAGAGTTCCTGCGAGACGGGCCTCGCCCTCCGCGGCCGCCTGGAACTCGAGGGGCTGCGCCTCGTCGTTGCCGATGATGGCATTGCCCAACGCGAACGACGTCCTCGACTCGTTCCAGCCGAGGGTGCTGACGACGGTCATTCGCTGGAAGATTTTGTCGTTTGCGATTTCAAATGCTGCTAGCCATCGGACCATGTCTCGGGCGTTGACGCTAGTCACTGGAAAACCGATACTGCTGAGCGCCACGATCTCCCGGGCATCCGCGATCGTTCTCCGGGATACCCAGCGTCTCGCCCAGCTGGCGCCCTGCGACCATACCAGTTCGACCCGGAGTTCGTTCGTCTGTGCGTTGCGGCTGACGGCACCGATCAACACGGGGCTAAGCGTTTCCCCGTCGCCACGGCCAGCGACGATCCTGCCGTCGACGATCCTCCAGCCGATCGGCAGGATTAGCTCCACTGATACCGGCGAGTCCGGCCACTTGTCCTTCACGGTCATCGTGTTGGCCGGGTCGCTGTCGACAACCTGCTGAAGTTGTTTCCGAATCTTTCTGACCTCGGCCACGATCGAGTTCTTCCGGAGTCCGTCGATCCCGAGGTCCCGCAGAACATCAATGGTGTGGTCCGCCGCGGAGTCGTCGTCGGTCGTGGCGTACATTGCGCTCAGAATGCACAGCCGCTGAATTTGGCGGCGATGAGCGACGTTGTCTGACACGGATGGGAAAATCGATTTGGCGGCGGCGTTGATCGCATCGCGCATCTCCGATCGGAGTCGTGCGTCATCTCCTGTTGCGGCGAAAAGGCCATCGACAACGGCGGCGAGCTCCGTGTTGTCCCGACCTAGAAGGTCAGGGCGCAGCGTCAAACTGATGGGTGATTCGAATGTGGACGCCGCGCTCCAGGAGGTTATGTTGTCGACGTTTATCTCATCGTGTCCGCCGTTGTGACAAATCGCGACGAGTTGGACCTTCGGTTCGGCCGCCACTTTGGACGGGGTGGCTGGGGTGACTGAACGCGGATGAGGTGATGCAGACACCCCCATATGAACAGAACCGGAACTACCATATCGCCGAGGTTTCGCCATGACCGGCACTCCAGAAAACGATGTTGTGATTCGTCTGACGGCTAGGACGATGCCGGCCTAATGCTGCCGGTGTTCGGATTGGGCGAACGAGACGGCCGTGGCGCCTACATCGTTGTTGGGGCGTAGATGAAGACGTCGCGGCGGGACGGTGAAACTACTCGTCAAAGAGTCGAGTCCGCGGCCAACACTGTTCAACATCAGACCTGCGCCAAGGTCAACGGCCGCTATGGTGCGACGACAGTGCGGCGTTGCCGCGGCGATATGCCGGCCGATGAAATGGTTGCCGGCAACTCGATACCTACCACGAGGTGATTTCCACAGGTGGCGGGTCAACGGGAAACCGGTTGCCGGCTCGACGCGACGGCCCCGATTTAGACCAAATCGATTGTAATTTGCTCGTGTACGGGGTAGGATGTGCATCGGACTATCCAGTGTTAGCTGCACGGGGTGGGTTCTCGGGCTCCGCACCCCTGGCCGGGCGCGGAGCCGAATTTTTTTGATTCGCGTCATTACTCCGCGACGACGTCCGGTCAAATGCCCTCGGCATCAAGCAGGTTTTCGGCGGCCAGGATCTGCCGGCCGCGTTGCCGTTCGCTCACTGCGACACACTGTTGCTGATTGAGGCGCTGGACAAATTCCACGACAGCGGCGTGCGTCGTGTACCGACGCCCGCCGATCATTACTGTCGCCAGGCGGACGCGATTTTTTCCTACGCCTCGCATCGCCCATCGGGTGATAGTGGCGATATGGGGCCGTATCCCGGGGAACAACGCTGCCGATTTCTGCAGCGGGTATAGCGTTTCGTTGGGGTCTACCATCGTTCGCGCCTCCATGCCTGCGTTGTGTGTGGATCGCATGTCATTGTTGGACGGAGTCACGTTTCGAGCGGTCAGTGTGAGTGGTCTGGGACTGGTGTGTGAGTTGCTCCGAATAACTGCCGTTAACGGATGATCGGGTTCTCGAAACACTGATTCGAGTGCTAGAAGACGTGCACCACGTCGTCAGTCGACTCAGATACAACTGACCACTTTGGCCCTGTGACGAACAACCTCTCCCCCCGATTTGCCGAGGAACCGAAACCCTGTTCCGACGATGTTGTCTAAGCCCGGGTGCCCAAGTTACGGTGTTCTCCCAAATGCGGCATACCATTGATTCTGACTCAGTCACTGGTCGGTCAGCCTTGAACCTGAACGTGCTCGAGGGAACGCCACGGTGAGCAAGTTCGAAGGGCCCGGAATCCACCATTAACTGCTACAAAGGGTCGCCGCTAACCGGTGCCAGACCTTTTCTCGGATTGTCAACTGGCCTTCAGTTGCAGTGGATCTTGGGCAGGAGTTGGCAGCTCACCATCGAGTCGCAAAATGAGCCGGCCTCAAAACGGTGAAAAGGGGAGTGAGCTTGCTGAGTTCACAAAGCGAGTCATGTGTATGTTGGAGAGCCAAAAGCGCCCCAAGTGGGCTGAGTCCTCGTCGAAGCTCCGTTGCCCTGCGTGCCGGGTCCTCGAAGGTGATCGTTCCGGAAAGTGAATGGATTGCCACAATTGTCGTCGGATACAAGACCTGCTTCATGCACAGCGACTGCCGATGTTGAGCGGCATGACTACCACGAAGCGTGGGGTGCGGCCAGGTCGTTCGACTGGCAGGTTCTGCACGGGCAGCTCAACTTGCCCACAGGAGTTCATCCGGGCTGTTTCAGGCCCCACTCGATTTCGTTTCCATAGCTTCCCGCAAAGTGAAGCACATTTAGTTTATCATTGAGCGAACGAATGGTCTCTGTCTTGGTGCGTTGCAAAAGGTCCCGGTGGTCGTGCTGGATGGGGATGAGTATCGTGCCGCCATTCTCGTGGGGCACTGATTGCCGTGCTTTCCCCTTTTTCAAGTCTTCCAATAACGGGTCGGTAACTCGGTGAGGCCAATTCTGCGTCTGGAATTCGTTCAGAATGCGGGTTACATTCTCTGCTTTTGCTAAACGAATCTTTTTGCAGAGACGCCCGCCATATGTCAATCGACCGCTGTTCTTGTCCCAAACGGGTTTAAGTTCCGCAAGTTGTCCCAGGTGCCGCTGCCGTTCCAGCAACTCGGATTCAATTCTGTTGTGCAGTATGCGGAACACGCCGTGCATGTCCGAAGACAGCAACACGGCCAGTGGCCCCCGCGTCTTCACCCTTACTAGGCCGAGAAGACTCAGAACTCGTCTGAGCTGGCGAGACTCCTTGCCGGCACTAATTCGGATCATCTCAGCGATCGTCAAAAGCGATGCGGAGTTGGTTCGCTCTGTCTCGCTCAATCGGGCAAATGAAGTTAAAATCGGTGCGATTGAGGGGGACATGTCGGAAGCAAAATTTCGGGCCCACCAGAATCCCAAGTTCCACCCGATGACGTACCAGGGCCGAAGCGGCGATTCGGGCGGAATGCTGTTGCCTATCTGGATCTGGATGCTGTCAAGCAGCCCGCGACCCTGGTCAAGTAGCTGTTGCAACGCGCTGCCATCGCACGCATCGTCCAACATCATGGCCGTCGCGTCCGAGTTAAAGGCGTTCAACTTGGCCAGCGACTGAGTCAGTTCGTAACGAACGGGAATTGGAACTGTACGGGCGAGGACGTCCAGGGCAGAGGTCAACTCAAACGCGAAAATCGGAATGGAATCCTGGGTATCATGCCCCCGGGCGAGGAAGTACGGTTGGTGCACGGACAGCCACACACTCATGGCCTGGGGCTCGTACCCGAGCTTGTACGCAGCCCAAGCCTCAGGAGCCATGTCCGGGTGACTCAGAGTCCTGACGAGTTCAGGGTTACGAAATGCCGGTACCGGGATAGCGATCCCGGTGCCGGCATCGCATGGTGCGGGTGCCTTTTTGGAGTTTTTTCGTTTCATCCAGTCCCATTCCTGGTTGTGCCGGTTGGATGCCTAGATCCCCGTGATGGATTCGACCTGTAGGCCCCGACGGTCAGGAATCTATGGAACGGCGGACGCCGCCGACCGATGATCAGCCGATCTCCACCATGACCTTTCTGGCAAGTTCATGGTCCTGTTCAGCATAGATCTGGGTGACGCCAACTTCCCGGTGCCCGGCGCACACGCGCGATGCTTCCAGACTGAACCGCTTCCGGATTTCTGAAAGGCGGCTGTGGCGGAGCCGGTTGGGGCACCAGACAGGGATGCCGGCCTTTTCGCAGGCGCGCCGAATGGCCCTCCGATAGCTCGCTACGTCATAATGATCGCGGATGGGCGCATGCGCTCGCCCCTTGGGTCGACGTGCCGCCTGGCTGGGTGTCATGGGGCTCTTGCGTGCCCGCCTCTTGGCAGCGTTTCGCGCTTCCTCCGCCGCCGCCGGCGAGAACAGGTAACCACCGGGATGGAGTTCGAGGAATGGTGTCAGAACTGCCTGTGCACGCGGCCCAAGGAAAATGACACGGTCTTTATCTGGGTCAGAATCTGGGTTGTGATGTTCCGTTTTGTAGCGACGAGGCCTGTACTCCCAGACCGGGCCATCGCGGACGATGTCTTCTTCACGCATGAAGACGACTTCCTGAGGGCGAGCGCCAGATAACAACTGGACCTCCACCATTGACCGAACAACCGGAGGCAAAAGGAGGAGTACGGCGTCGATGTCGTCTTGCGTCACCGGTCGGACTCTCGGCTTTTCGCGGGCATTGGTTTCGTTGCGCCGAAGTCCTCGGACCCGGAGCAGTGCGGCATGCACTGCGACTTCGACCAATTCCTCTTCGACCGCCCAGGCAAAAACCCGTTTGATTCGTCCGATCTGCTTGTTGATCGTCCGCCGGGCCAAGCCATGGGGCAGAGTCTTCTCGACCCAGCGGGTGCTCCCCGTGGCCGGGTCGACCGACTTGAACTTCCGCACGATCTTCTGGGTGACCATCGCGTCCCGGACGGCTTTGAGCTTTTTGGGACTGAACGCCCGGGCGGCCGTTGACCCGTACAGTCGGCGAAGGAACCGGAGAACGCTGCGGATGGCCGCAACCTCGGACGTGGGTTTGCCGTACTTGACGTAGCGTGACTTCGCGAACAACCAGTACCGGGCCGTCAGCTCGGTTATTGTCAGCGGGGTGTCTGCCGCGACGTCCGGAAGTTGATGTTTCTGCTTGGTCGCCAGGTGTTCGGCTACGAGCCGGTGATACTCTTCAAGGCTTTCGGGACTTTGAAACTTGCCGAGATAACGATCCCGACCGGCGATCGTAACGACCGCGCAGTCTCGGGCCTTGTGATAACGATAGGAAGGCGTTCGATGCGTCATCGGGTGCGGCTCGAAAGCAAAATCCAGTACAGTACTGGATTCCCCAGGCTTTCAGACCGCACTGCCGACCGCCGGCAGGTTAGCGTAAGTTGCTATCGGATTACGACTTGCGTCAATTCGGGGCGACAAGATTTGAACTTGCGACCTCTTGGTCCCGAACCAAGCGCTCTAGCCAAGCTGAGCTACGCCCCGTGAAGACAGAGTCTAGCGGTGATGCCGGGATTGTCAATCCCAACGACCGGACCGAGGTCCGTCTCTAGAATAGACGTAAATCCCCATCCGAGGTTCGCAAATGGAAATCCGGCCGGTCCGTGTTCGACGCGAAGGGGATGAGCGATTGCAGATCGATTGGAGCGACGGCGTATCGGGGTCGGTGACTTGGGCAAGCCTGCGGACAAACTGCCCCTGTGCTAATTGCCGGGAGGAGCGCCAGAAGCCGGCCGACCCATTCCGGATACTCAGCGAGCGGGAGTTGCAGGCCGGGCCGCCACGACCGGTGTCGATGTCGCCTGTAGGATACTACGCATACAAGATCGTCTGGAACGACGGGCACGATGCCGGGATCTACACCATTGAGAATCTCCGGGAGCTGACCTCCCGGACCGAATAAAGAGGCCATATGCACGGACCCCCGCTGAATCAGAAGATCGACATCCCCGGCGTGAAGTCGGTGATCGCCGTCGCCTCGGGCAAGGGCGGCGTCGGCAAATCCACAGTTGCCGCCAATCTCGCGCTCGCGCTAGGCCGGCGCGGCCTCGCGGTCGGGCTGATGGATGCCGACATCTATGGTCCCAGCGTTCCCATCATGATGGGACTTCAAACCGTCGATCCCAACACGACGCCATTTCCGCTGGAGAAGTACGGCCTCAAGCTGATGAGTATGGGATTCCTGGTCGACCCGAATCAGGCGGTGATCTGGCGGGGGCCGATGGTCCACAAAGCGGTTAGCGACTTCCTGATGAAAATCGAATGGGGCAATCTCGACTATCTCATCATCGACCTGCCGCCGGGCACCGGCGACGCCCAGCTCACCCTGACCCAGACGGCCCCGCTGACGGGTGCGGTCATCGTCACCACTCCGCAGGACGTCGCTCTGATCGACGCGCGTAAGGGACTGGAGATGTTCAAGCAGGTGCGCGTGCCCGTGCTGGGAATCATCGAAAACATGAGTTACTTCGAAACCGACACGGGGAGCCGGCAATACCTGTTCGGTCAGGGCGGGGGGCGGAAGTTGGCCGATGCGGCGGCTGTACCATTCCTCGGCGAGATTCCGATTGATCCGCGCGTGGCCGAGTGCGGCGACGGTGGCGAGCCGATCGTGCAAAGGTTTCCGGATTCAGTGGCAGGTAAGGCGTTCGTCAGGCTTGCAGGCGAAGTGGTAGGGCACGCGAAAATGTCCGCGACGACCTTGCCCGAGGTAGAACTCTGATCGACGAACAACTTCGGTGCCGGCTACTTTCGGATCCTGGCGGCAGCAGTCGCCGATCCGTTGGAGCCGGCCGGAGTGGGGCCGGAGACGACCGGGCCAATCAGCAGCGTCCAAAGCGCCAGGAACGCTATACATCGGAACGGCATGGGGCACCCAGGAACGGGAATCTCGGGGCGGCGTATTCGAAATGTATCGGACCCGGGACCCGCTGTAAATCACAAATCGACGTTTGTCAAATAATTCCGGCCTACCGAGGATTCAAGTCAGGAGCAGAATTCGGACGTCCATGACATTGGTCCCGGTGAGTCCGGTCCGCACCAAACCGCCGGCCCTGTCAAACCAATGATAGCTGTCATGGTTGGTCAGGGCATTTGTCGGATCGCCGTAACTCATTGCTAGTGCATGAATTGAGGCATCGCAAACGGCACCCGCGGCGTCCGTTGGCCCGTCTTCCCCGTCGGTGCCGCCACTGAGCAGGGTAAGTCCATTCATTGGCAGGCCGGCGGACTCGAGGGCGGCGAAAAAAACGAGTACAAACTCCTGATTTCTCCCGCCGAGGCCGGTCGCCTGGCCGAGCGACACCGTCGTTTCGCCGCCCATGAGGATACATCGCGGGCGGCCGGCGGCACGACCAAATTCCGCCGCGAGCCGAGTGGCGACATCTCGACATTTGCCGGTGATGCCATCCCGAGTTATGGTCACTTCGTAACCGAGTTGTCGGGCCTCAACCTCGGCCCCGCGGATCGCGTCGTCATTGTTGGCAATGATGCGGTGGCGTACGTTGGCGGGAGTTTGTTTGGGCGTTTCTTCGATCAGGCCTGCGATCCCATCGTCGAGGTATCGCACGACTGCCGGCGGCACTCGGCAAAGCAGGTCGCGAACTTCAAGAATGTGGCCGGCGTCGCGGAATGTCGTGGGGTCGGCCACGGTCGGCCCGGATGCGATGACATCGAGCGGGTCGCCAACCACGTCGGAAACGATCAGCGTGTCGACGGATCGCACATGACGGAGTCGCTCGGCCAGCCGGCCACCTTTGATTCGGCTCAGGTGTTTGCGCACGCAATTCAGTTCGCGAATGTCGGCCCCGGCCGCGGACAAAAGTCGTGTGACCTCGATCTTGTCGGCCAATGTAATTCCGTCGGCCGGGGCCGGGAGCAGGGCTGAGCCGCCGCCGGAGAGCAGGACGATCACCGCGTCGTTCGGCGTGGCTTGATCTGCAACAGCGAGCATCTCGGCGACGCCCGCCGCGGCCGCCTCCGTGGGCTCATTAACGCCCGAAGGCCGACTGGCATGGAGGCGGATCGGTGAGCTCTGTCGGGCCATCAAGTCCGGAACATTGACGATTCCCGAGACTCTGTCGAGGCAATCGCCCAGAGCAGACTCGATGCCTGCCACCATGCCCGCACCAGCCTTGCCGCCGCCTATCACGAAGATGCGATCAGGGAGACGTTGGCCAAGATTCAACTCGGCCGCGGCCCGGGCGGTGACGGCCTCGGGTCGGACGGCATCAAGGGCGGCCTGGAATATGGCCCGCGCGTGCTGGCGGGGTATCGGCTCGTCCATTCGTATGGTTATAGCAGCATGAACGACGGAAAGCTGATTGTGGTCGGAGCCAGCGCAAGGGCGGCGGCGATGTCCGTCCGTCGGGCAGGCCTCGTGCCATTTGCGGTTGATCTGTTTGCCGACCGCGATCTCCAGGCTATTGCCGATGTTAATCGCCTGACCGAATACCCGGCCGGGATTCTGTACGCGTTGGCGTCCTCGCCCGCCGGGCCCTGGATGTACACGGGTGGCGTCGAAAACTTCCCCGACCTGATTGAAGAATGCTCGCGGATACGACACTGTCTCGGCGCCGAGGCCGGTGTGGTACGGCGCGTTCGCGATCCTGACTGGCTCGCCGCGAACCTCCCAATGGCTGACCTGGCCGTGGGAAAACCGACCGATCGCGACCACTGGTTGGTCAAACCGCGGCACGGCGCAGGTGGCAGCGGGATCCTCCGCTGGAATGGTGCGGAATTACCCACAGACCATTACCTGCAAAGAGAGATTGTCGGCAAAACCATGACAGGTCAGTATCTCGGACGGCATTGTCTGGGAGTAACGGAGCAATTGACCGGGCTGGATTGGCTGCATGCCACGCCGTTCAGTTATTGCGGCTCCATTGGCCCAATTGAGATCCCGACCGATCGGCGCGAGTGGTGGGATCGAACCGGAGAGGAATTGGAGCGGGCCGGCCTGATTGGGCTCTATGGCGTCGATGTCATTGATACCGGCGCCGACTACCGGATCGTCGAGGTGAATCCTCGCTACACTGCGGCGATGGAAGTCATCGAACTCGCTTGCCGCCGGTCGAGCGTGGCCATGCTGATCGGCCGGGAGTCACCCGCCGCGTGGTGGCGGCCGGTGGACGGGATGGCCGGCAAGGCGGTTTGGTTTGCCGGGACCGAATTCGAGGTCAGGCGAGAATTGCCGTTCGAAACCGACCCGTGGGTCGTCCCGGCGTGGGCCGACGTACCGGACGTCGGGACGCGGTTTCGGCCAGGCGAACCTGTGATCTCGATATTCTGTGTCGGCCGTGGTCCTGACGAGTGCCGGGCGGTGTTGAATAACCGGGCGGACTGGCTTGAGCGATCCGAGTTACACTGGTGAAACATTGATGAGTGTGAGATAGTAAGATATCCCACCGGGGAATTCCCCGCTCGCGACCCGCGAGGCCTCTGGAATGGACCCGATTTCGTTCGGTGCGAGCGACCCGCTCCGGCCCGCGGCCGAGTCCTTCGTCCGTCGACTTCGGCGGGGTGAGCGGCCGCACCTGGCTGAGTATGTCGAACGGATGCCGGATCAGGCCAACCGCATCCGCGAGCTTTTTCCCAAGCTTCTTGCCAGTGAACGCCGGGTCGGCGAAGACGCCACCACCGGCCCCTTCGGTCCGCTCGACGATCAGCCCAACGTTCCAAAAACCATCGGCGACTACCTCATCGTCCGCGAGATTGCCCGAGGCGGTATGGGAATCGTCTATGAGGCGGTTCAAGCTTCGCTCGGCCGTCAGGTCGCTCTGAAGGTGCTGCCGTCCGGTCCCTGTAACCGGGGCGCCTTTCTCGATCGGTTCCGGCGTGAGGCCCGGGCCGCGGCCCGGTTGCACCATACCAACATCGTGCCGGTGTACGGTGTCGGGGATGCCGACGGACTCCACTATTACGCGATGCAGTACATCGAGGGCATGGGCCTTGATGCCGTCGTCAAAGAGGTCCGACGCCGTCGAGGCTTGGCACCCATCGACATCGCGCAGGCGACGCACACCCTCGACATTCAGACCCGAACGCACGAATCCGCCGACCAGGGCGGCGAGTTCGAATTGGGCCCCACGTCGATCCTGCCGACTGTCCAGGAGTCCTCATCGCAATTGCCCGCGGCGGCACATGGCGGCGAACAACTGACGTTTCTCGCGGACCATATCGGTTCACGCTACTTTCGTAGCATCGCCCGGCTGGGCGTGCAAGCGGCCGAGGCGCTGGCGTATGCCCACGATCAGGGCGTGCTCCATCGCGATGTCAAACCCAGCAACATCCTTCTCGACAAGCACGGCATTGTCTGGATCACCGACTTCGGGCTCGCCAAACTGGAGGGTGACGATCTGACGGGGACCGGTGACATCGTCGGCACGCTGCGATACATGGCGCCGGAACGCTTCAAAGCGCTGTCCGACTCCCGCAGCGATGTCTACGCGCTCGGGATGACGCTGTACGAGATGATCGCACTTCAGCCGGCCTTTGAAGACGACGACCGATTGCGAATGGTCGAGCGAATCAACAGTGAGAAGCCGAAGCGGCTGGGCGTCCTCGCGCCCGGGTGCCCGCGCGACCTCGAGACGATCATCCTCAAATCGATCGCCAAGGACCCCGCAGACCGCTATCTCTCGGCGGCCGAACTGGCCGACGACTTGCGGCGATTCCTGACGGACCGGCCGATCAAGGCTCGCCGGGCCAGCGCGCTGGAAGAACTCCGTCGATGGTGCCGGCGCAATCCCGCCGTGACCGGGCTCACGGGCCTGCTCATGCTGATGCTGGTGGCAATCGTCGCCATCGTCGTGAATGCGAACTTCTCGCTCCGGTACGAGCGAGATGAAGTGGCCAACGCGAAGCGGCGGGCCGAGTCGATCGCGGCCGACTCGAACGACCGGCTTTGGAACTCGCAGGTAACGGCCGCCCGATTGAGGCGGTCGCTGCATGCCTCGGGCCAGCGGTTTGCGGCACTGGAGTCCATTGCCGAGGCCCGTCGAATTCGTCAGGACCCGATCCTGACCGCCCAGGCGGCGGCGAGCCTCGCGCTGCCGGACATTCGTCGGGTCAACGGCTGGGAAGGCTGGCCGACCGGCACCGTATCGGCGGACATCGATCCGAAATTCGAGCGATTCGTCCGTACGGATCGACAGGGGGCGGCCACCATCCGCAGCGTAATCGGGGACACGGAACTCTGCGTGCTGCCCGGACTCGGCGGACCGGCCAAGGCTCAATTCAGCAAGACGGGGAAATACCTGACGGTCACCCAGGAGCGGGACGGCCGACTCAACGTATGGGCGATCGGAGACGACAACCCCGTGGAGTTGCTCGGCGACAGTGAAGCGTCCAACGTGACCGCGTGGGCGTTTACCAGCAATGACAGATCGCTCGTGTGCGGTCGAATCGACGGAACATTGAACGAGTACGAATTGCCGGGCGGCCGACTCATCCGGTCTATTGTTGTGGGGCCGGGCGTTTCCTGTATCGACAGCCATCCGATCCGACCCGAGATAGTGGTCTGCACCGGTGACGAGGTGGCGACGTACGATTGCGTCTCCGGGCAGGAGGGCATCCGGTTCGCCCCGCCGACTGGCGCGGTTCGAGTGGCCTGGCATCCGGACGGCCAGCGGATGGCGGTGGCGGCCGTGGACGGGCGGATTCACATACATCGCCGACCCGGTCAGTCGTCGGTCCTGACGTTGGAGGGACATCGCGACACGCCGGCCGACCTGCTGTTTCACCCCGACGGTGGCCTGCTCGTGTCGACCGGTGCGGACCGGATGATCCGGATGTGGGACCCGTATTCGGGGCGGCTGCTCCTTTCCATGCCGGCCGTGACCGATCGCCCACGGTTTGACGAATCCGGCCGATACCTCGCTCCGGAGATTGAAGGCAACCGCCTTAACGTCTTGCAGGTCGCGGCCGGTCTCGAGTGCCGGACGCTTTATCGGCGGGGATCGCCAGTTGCGTTTCGCGATGGTGCCGTTGACAGCAAGGGCAAGCTGCTTGCGGTTGCAACTTCAGACGGCGTGACGCTTTGGGACCTGGCGACCGGCGAAGAACTCGCACTGCTCCCCAGCGGTGAAACGATCGGGTGTCTGTTCACTCCCGGTGGCGACCTTCTGACGAGCGGCGCGAGGGGAGTGTTCAGTTGGCCGATTACCCGTGTCTCGGATGGCTGGCAGGCCGGCCCGCCCCGGTTGCTGGCGGCAATTCCCGGCGAGAGAATCGCGAGGAGTTCCGACGGCGCGGTGACGGCCGTCGCCACCAAGATCCAAGGGGCCATCGTCGTGGATTCGGATCGACCGACGATTCGCAATCCTCTCTTGTTTCACGAATTGGCGGCATTCGTCAGCGTCAGCCCGGACGGGAAGTGGATCGCGACCGGCAGTCAGGGCGGATCGATGGTCCGCATCTGGAACGCGCAGACTAACAGATTGGAACGGGAACTCGACGTTCCGTCGGCCTCGGTCGTCAGCTTCAGTCCGGACGGCCAGCTTCTTGCCACCAACGTCGATGGGACCGGCATCCAACTCTGGAGAACCTCGGATTGGACGAAAGAGCGCCTGATCCCGGCCGAACGGTTTTCGCGAGTCGCGTTTTCACCCGATGGCCGGATGCTGGCAGTCGAAACGGGAGAAGGGACGATTCGACTCGTGAACCCGCTGAATGGTCGGGAGTTGACGATTCTGGAGGATAGCGATCGCGACCGGGCCAGTTGGCTCGGGTTTACCGAAGACGGGGCCAGGCTCGTGGCGGTCGGCAACGACAGTCGGACGGTCCACGTCTGGGATCTGGCGAGGCTTCGCGTCGGCCTACGCGGGCAGAATCTCGATTGGACGATGGAGCCGTTCCCGGAACTGCCCTCGATTCAGTCGACGGTCAACGACATGACTGTGATCGGATCCGAGTTGCTCGATCCCGTGGTGCAGGCACGCTGGCGGCTCGCGTTGGCTACCCTGGGGGTGATGTCGCATCCCACGGAAGCGGACTTCTGGGTGCGGCGCGGGTCGGCGTTCGCGGATCTGGGTATGGAGTCGCTTGCGCTGGCGGACTACAGCCGGGCCCTGGAGATTCGCCCCGATCATGCCGAAGCGTCGTACTTGCGCGGTCTGGAGTATTTCCGTCAGCGGCAGTTCGAGCCCGCCCTAGATGACTTCAGCCGGGCCCAGAGTCGGCCCGCCCTGGCCGACGTGGCCGGCTGGATGCGCGGCAAAGCCATGCTTCAGCTTGACCGCGTTGAGGAGATGATGGCCGCGGTCAACGCCCTGATCGAGCATTACCCGAACGACCCGCAGTTGTTTTATCAGCGGGCTCTGGGGCATGCTTATCGGGGCCGGCACGCGGCCGCGATTGCCGACCTCGAACTCGCGCTTCGGAAGAGCCCCAGCCATGATGCCGCGCTCAACAACCTCGCTTGGGTGCTGGCGACGGGCCCGGACAACATTCGTGATCCGGAGCGTGGGCTGGGCCTCGTCCAGCGGGCCGTGCGGCTCGCGCCGCAGAAGGGGACGTACCAGAACACCCTCGGCGTGTGCCTGCTTCGGCTGGGCCGGTACCGTGAAGCCGCGGCGGCGTTCGAGAAGAGCCTGGCGTTCGGCCGTGGGCAATTCGACGGTTACGACCTGTTCTTTCTCAGCATGTGTCAGTCGGGCCTGAACGACTCGGATCGCGCTTTGAGTTCCTACGAGCGCGGCTGCCGGTGGCAGCAGACGACCCGCCTGACGCCACACGAGAAGGAAGAATTGGAGCGTTTCCGGCGTGAAGCGGAGCAGTCGCTCGGCCGGTGATGGTGGGTTATCGGAATTCGCGGGGCTTCAACCGGATCTCGCCGAGTCTAGTCGCCAAGTCTTCGATCGTCCGCACGACCACGTGAATGACCGAGTCCTTGCTTTCGAGCACGCCGCGAGCCACCCAGGCGGGGCTGTGGCGGGCGACCCGATAGTAGCTCTCCCACGTTCGCGGGTGCAGGATGAGATTGGCCACGCCGGTCTCGTCTTCCAGCGTGACAAACGTGATCCCCTTGGCGGTGCCCGGCCGCTGCCGGAGTAGGACCAGCCCCGCCACGACGATCCGGGTCCCGTGCGGGATCGACTTGAGCCGCTCGGCCGGCGTCACCTTCCACGCGTCCAGATGCTCCCGGTAGAAGCCGACGGGATGCCCCTTGAGCGACAGGCCAGTCGTGCGGTAGTCGGCAATCACCTGATCGAACGGCGAGAGCTCCGGAAGCGATTCGGCCGAGCACCGGTCGTCGGCGCCGGTAAACAGGGACGGACCGGCCGGAACCTTCGCCTGGGCCAGTGAGTGCCAGAGTGCGGACCGGCGGTCGAGCTTTAGAGAGCCGAACGCGTCGGCGTCGGAGAGCGATTCGAGGGCGGCGCGGGGCAGCCCCGTCCGTCGGCCGAACTCGGGAAGTGACGTGAACGGGCCGTCGGCCCGGGCCGACTCGATCGCGGCGACGGCGTCGCGGCGGATCCCGGCAATGAGGCGGAACCCCAGCCGCAACTCCGGTCCGCGGTCGCCAGATTCCAGCGTACAGTCGTATTCGCTGTGGTTGACATCGACGGGCCGGACGCGGACGCCGTGCTGCCGGGCGTCCTGCACGAGCTGAGCCGGCGCGTAGAAACCCATCGGCTGGCTGTTGATGAGCGCGGCGGCGAACGCGGCGGGGTAGTACCGCTTGAGCCACGACGACACGTAGACGAGCAGCGCGAACGAGGCGGCATGGCTCTCCGGAAAGCCGTATTCGCCGAACCCGCGGATCTGCCGGAAGACCTGCTCGGCGAAGTGGTCACTCAGGCCGCGCTCGCGCATGCCGTTGAGCAGCTTGATGCGGAACTTATCGATGACGCCCGTCTTCCGCCACGCGCCCATCGCCCGGCGGAGCTGATCCGCCTCGCCGGGCGTGAACCCCGCGGCGACCACGGCTAGCCGCATCGCCTGCTCCTGAAAGAGCGGCACGCCGAGCGTCCGGTGCAGAACGGCCCGAATATCGTCGTTCGGATACTCGGGAATCTCTTCGCCCTTGCGCCGGCGGAGGAACGGGTGCACCATCTGCCCCTGGATCGGCCCGGGGCGCATGATGGCGACCTCGATGACGAGATCGTAATAGTCGCGGGGCCGAAGACGCGGCAGCATCGACATCTGTCCCCGGCTCTCGATTTGAAACACGCCGACGGTGTCCGCCTCGCAGATCATGTCGTACACGATCGAATCCTCGGCCGGGACGGTGGCGAGAGTGAGCGGCCGGCCCCAGTGAGCCTCGACGAGTGCAAAGCATTTGCGGATGGCCGTGAGCATTCCCAGCGCCAGTACATCGACCTTGAGGATGCCCAGGGCCTCGAGATCGTCTTTGTCCCACTGCACGACGGAGCGGTCGGGCATGGCGGCGTTTTCGATGGGGACGAGCTCGCAGAGGGGGCCACGCGTCATCACCATCCCGCCGACGTGCTGCGACAAGTGCCGGGGAAACCCGAGAAGTTCGTTGACGAGCGACAGCCAGCGGGCCCCGTCGGGCGTATCCGGGTCGACGCCGGCCGAGGCGGCCCGCTTCGGCAGCAGTTCCTCGTGGTGATACCCCTCGACCTCGCCGGCAAACGCGTCGATTCGGTCGGCCGAGTAGCCCAGCGCCTTGCCCACGTCGCGGATCGCGCTGCGGGCGCAGTAGGTGATGACGGCGGCGGCCAGGCCGGCCCGCTCCCGGCCGTACTTCGTGTAGAGGTACTGCAACACTTCTTCGCGCCGTTCGTGCTCGAAGTCGATGTCGATGTCGGGAGCTTCGTCCCGCTCCTTGCTGACGAATCGCTCGAAGAGCAGGTTGACGCGCTGCGGGTCGACGGAGGTCACGCCGAGGCAGTAACAGACCACGGAGTTGGCCGCCGAGCCGCGACCCTGACACAGGATGTCGCGGGACCGTGCGAAGCGGACAAGATCGTAGACCGTGAGGAAGTACGGCTCGTAGCGCAGTTCGGCGATCAGCGTCAGTTCGTGTTGGATCAACTTGCGGACGTCATCCGGTACGCCCTCCGGATACCGCTCGGTCGCCCCCTCCCAGGTGAGCCGGGCCAGGTATTCGCCGATCGAGCAGTTGTCGGGCACGAGTTCGTCGGGGTATTCGTAGCGCAGTTCGTCGAGCCGGAACGTGCAGCGGTCGGCGATCTCGGTGGTGCGGGCGATGGCGGCCGGTTCGTCGGCGAAGACGTGCAGGATCTCCGGCAGCGGCCGGAGGTGTCGCTGGGCGTTCGGGTGGAGCAGTTCGCCGGCGATGCCGACCGTTGTGCCGTGCTTGATGGCCGTGAGCACGTCGTGCAGCGGCGCCCGCGACGGGGCGTGATACCGGACATCGTTGGCGGCCACGAGCGGCAGGCGGGTTCCGCGGGACAGGCTTTGCAGCCGCGTCAGCCGACCCGCGTCGTCAGGCCCGCGGAAGAGTTCAGCCAGCAGATACGCCCGCTCGCCGAACAGGTCGCGGTACGGCCCGCGGACGCGAAAGGTGTCGTCGGGCACGACGCCGGCGAGCAGTCCCTCGGCATGGCCGGCCAGATCGTCGAAAGTGAGGATGCAGGAGCCTTTCTCGGCCCGCCGACGGCCGACAGTGAGCAGTCGGCACAGCCGGCCGTACGACGCACGATCGGTGGCCCACACGACGACGGGAGACGCATCGGTCGGCCGGATCTCCGCACCGACGATGAGGTGGAGCGGGTGGTCTTTGGTGGCCACGTACGCGCGGACGACGCCCGCCAGGCTTTCGCGGTCGGTGACGGCCAGGGCGGCGTAGCCGTGCTCCGCGGCGGTCGCCACTAGTTCGTCGGCGTGCGACGCACCCTCGAGGAAGGAGTAGTTGGTCCGGCAGTGCAGTTCGGCGTATCGGATCATGGCTCACTCGAAGTGCCCGTGCAGATGCCAGTGGCCCGTGTTCAGGTCGCGGTAAATCCAGTGCCGCCGGCCCGCGCCGGTCTCGACGCGGTAGTAGTCGCGGCGGGTCGATTCGCCGCGCCACCAGCCGGACTCGATCCGCTCCGGCCCCCGGGCCCGCACGACGGCGTGACGCTGGTCTTCCCATTCGAAAGCGACCGGCTGCGTCCGGTGGCAGGTCACGACAATCGGGATCGGTGGCGAGAACAGCCGCCAGGGCCGGTGGCCGATCGCAATCGTGCTCACACCCCGGGCCCGGCCCGCCCGCTCGGCCGGCGCGCGGCGGTACGCCCGCTCGGGGATCGGGTCCGCAACGGGGACCGGCCCGTACAGGGCCGGGCTTCCCAGCCGGCTCGTCAGCCGGCCGATCAGCCGCTCCCACTCGGGCTCCTGCCGGGAATCTTCGTCGAACAGGTCGCGCTCGCGCCAGCCGACCGGCGCGGTGCGGTCGACCGCGAGGTACAACCGGCGGACCGGCCCCAGCAGGGTGATCCGTTCGAGCTTGAGGCGCAGCAGCTCGGCCAGCGGAGCCGTCTCGTGAGTGGCGCGGAAGACGTGGACCTCGAAGGTCACCGCGTCGCCGCCGTCGCACGACAGCCGGCCACGGAGCAGGGTCGCGCCGAGACACCGGGCGCGGAGCGCGGGAGCGAGTTGTTCGAGCATCCGGGTCAGAAAGTGGTCGATCAGCTCATGGGAAGCCGCCGGATAATCGAGTTCCACGGACGACTCGAAGCGGGTAGCCGACTGGTGGGCGACGAGATGCTCCTCGGCCTCGCCCATCGCCTGATCGAGGCGCAGGCCGATGAGCGGGCCGAACCGCTCCGCGACTCCCATGCGCGACAGTTCCAGCAATTGTTCGACAGTGCTCACGCCGAGATGGCCGAGGACTTCGATCTGGTCCGCGGGCAGGCGGAGCCGGACGAGGGGCAGGGGACGCAGCCGGCATTCGGTCGCGCCCGGCTCGACGATCGTCGAGACTTCCCGGCCGTCGCTGGCGAGCGCCCAGGCCGCCCCCGGAGTGTCGGCGACGGCGAGCCGGGGGGCGTAGCCGAGCGAATCGCAGGCCGTCACGATGGCCCGCGCGAGCGCGGGCTCACCGCCGAACAAACCTGCCACGCCGGTCAGGTCGAAAAAGAGATGTTCGGGAACCGGCGTCGGTACCGCGATCGAGCGAGGCCCGAGCGTCTGCCAGCCCACGAACGGGCTGAACTGCTGACAGTACTCCGCCAGCCGGGCGAGCGCGGCCAGATCCCCGGCCGGGTCGTGGGTGTGCAGCGAGGGCGGCCGGCGGGCCAGCAGGGCGGTTGCCTCGGTGAGCGGCATCCCCGGCCGGATTCCCGCCCGGAGCGCGAGCGGGCACCCGGCCACTACCCGCTCACCACGTCGAGCGTCGCGCTCGTGAACGACGAGCGGCTCCCGGCGCAGATCCGGTTGCTCGACGAGCCGCCGCTGGATGGGCCAGTGCGGGAGAAACAGGCAGCCGAACCGCTTCATCCGCGTCCCCCCCGGGCGTGTGCATGAGATCGTCCAGAGACACATCGATCGGGGGGCGGGAGAAGCCGCCCCGGCAGCGGGTCACTTCGATCCGCAGGCCGCCCGGCTGAGGGGCGACGGAAAACTGCACGTCGGCCCACGAGGGCTGCCCCCGGTCACGCTCCGGCCGGAATACCACGCCGAGCGTGCCGCCCTCTTCCGCGGCGAGCCGCAACCGACGGGCGTCGGGCGTGGCCAGCCTGTCGCGCCAGAGCCACACCGCGCCGACCGCGGGCGAGCGGAGGGCCTGCACGGCCGCCCAGGTTTCTTCCATGTCGTCGCGCGGCCGGATGACGAGCAGCCGATCCGCCCCCCAGCCCCACGCGAATGCTGCGGGCGGGTAAAGCGTGTCGGTCCGGTCGAAGACGATCAGGCGGTGCCCGGCCGGGCGGCACAGGGCGGCGGCGAACGTGTGCGACCCGCAGGCCGGGCCGGGCTCGAGAATTTCGAGCAGCGAACCGCCGGCAATCCCGCCCCCGGGCAGCAGCCGATCGAGCGCGGCGATCCCCGTCGCCGTCGGCGGAGTGGCCCCCTCGGGCAGCCGGGCGCGGCACGATTCCATGCTCTGCCGGAGTTGCTCGATCAACGGGGACGGGGGGCTGGAAATCACGGCGGCATACCTCGACAGCGGGCGGATTCAGCGTAACTATACACCTGTACCCTATCAGTTCAATCTCGGTAGGCGGACAATCACGACCGGCCCGGCCGCACAACCCGCAAGCGATCCCCGCCAAATCAACCAGTCAACAAAGTGCGAACAAGACCGAACAGGCAACCGCTGCACGAAAAAACGCATCGGCGACGGGAAGACTTGCGTCATTCCCGTCGCCGGAAAGTTGGTTCAACGATGTCGGATCGCCTGGAATCAGGCGTCGCGGCGAATGATCCGCCCGAGGCGGTGCGGCTTCGACGGGGCCGGGCGACCCTCGTCCATCCGGATGATCCCGCCGGGGCCGCCGGCGCTCGGCCCGATCAGGGCCCGACGCACGAACGGAAGCAGGACCGGGTCGTCGCTGGACGTCTCGTACTGCCCGGCCGCGACGCGAAACTGAAAGTCGTTCCAAAGCTTGCGATACCGGGCGTCGCGCGGGTGCTGGAACCGCTGGGCACGAAGGAACGTGCGGGCTTCGTCGGTGCGGTCGTCGAGGCAGAGCGCCTCGACCAGGCGTGCCACAATCGCGGGGCTGTTTTCGTCCAGCGCGTGGGCCTGACGCAGGGCGGCGACGCCGTCGGCCGTGCGGCCGATGGAGGTCAGCAGTTTGCCGTAGTTCGACCACCACTTGGCCCGGGTCGGGTCGAGGTCGAGAGCCTGCTGGTAGTACTTGGCCGCGCGGTACGGGTCGCCCTTGGAGTCGCGGTGCAGGGCGACGGCGTACATGTGGAAGTATTTGCCGGTATGTGGCTTCATGCACATGAGGATGGCGAGGTGACGCCGGGCCCGCTTGAAGAGCTTCTCACCCATGAGCAGTTCGGACAGCCGGGCGTGGGCCTCTTCGGCGGTGGCGGCGGGCATGCCGCGGAACTTCACCAAGCGGGTGAAGAGCAGGCGGGCGTCGCGCGTGCGGCCCTGTTCCTGGAGCTCGCGCCCCATGGCCAGCAGACTGTCGGTGAGATTGAGGGTGATACCCATTGCGACTGCCTCCGTGCAGCGTCGGGATTGATCCGCTCATCATGAGCGGGAAGTCAACTTACCGACATTCTTCCCCGGCTGGCAAGGCGTCTCTTTGAAAAAAGTTCAAGTCGCCTTGACATCTATCGACCACTCCGAGCACCGGCGATAACACCGAATCCACAGATTGTCAATAATTCCTCGATTTGAAGATCAGACAGTCAGCGGCGTGCGTGTCCGCGCGATGCGCACCGCGCCGACGGCGGGGTCGTCGACCGGGGTGACAGGATCCGGACTCGTCCCGCGTTCGAGAAGGGCCGAAATCAGTTCGCCGGCGTAGTGGTCGCTGCAGAGCAGGGCTCCGCCGCTCATTGCGAGCGGCAGGCGGTCCAGTCGCAGCCCGAGAGACTTCGCCGCCGCGATTACGGTGTGGGCCAGTGATTGGGCGTTGTCGCGGACAATGTGGGCGGCAGTCGCGTCCTGTTCGATGGCCGCGTCGATCACGACCGGGGCCAGTGAAGCGAGTGCGGCCCGGTCCCAGCCGCCGCGGTAGACGGCCGGGATGAACTCCGAGGGGACCTTGAGGTCCATCGCCTGAAGCAGCCGTTCAACAAGAAGAGTTGAACCGGCCCGGCCGTCCGACGCCTTGGCTGCGGCCCGGAGTCCGTCCATCGCGAGGGCGTAGCCGCTGCCCTCATCGCCGAGAAGAAAACCCCAGCCGCCACTGCGGGCGATCCGGCCATCGGGGCTGCGGGCGACGGCGATCGACCCGGTGCCCGCCACAACGGCGACGCCCCAGAGGTCCGGCGTACCGGCACCGATCAACAGCGCGCCGTCGTTGGTCACGTCACACCACTCGGCCACCCGATGACGGCTGACCCATTCGCGGATCAATGCTTTCTCTTGAGGGCGGTCCGCGCCGGCCAGGCCGAGGCAAATCGCACCGACGGTGACGCGGGGCCGATCCGCATCGGCAAACGCGCGATCGATGGCCGAGTCGAGCGCGGCCAGAGCACGCGGTACCCCGACCGCTTGAAGATTGCTGGGACCGGCAACTCCCCGACCCAAAGTTCGCTCCCCATCGGCGAGAATGGCAACAGTGTGAGTGCCGCCACCATCAAGACCGAGGACCAGTTGCGCGTCGCTTGCGGAGGGCATCTGCCGGCCGGCCGCAGCGAGAGCGTCGCGAACTCGGCCGTCCACGGTGTCGAGCATCTTCCTCGATTCGTCGGCCGAGGCGCCCGTCGAATGCATGACGAGCGCTGTCTTCAGTTCACCGCCGGCCTGATCGAGAAGCCGGGCGGCGGCGGATTCATCGACGCCGCAAACCGTGCGCACGATTCGATTAGTCCGAGCCTTCAACTTTATGTTGGTCGCCCGGAGATCGACCATCAAGTTCCCGAGCGTCTTACCCATGCGGACCATCGCGCCCGTCGTCAGCGTGTTCAGAATCAGCTTCGTGGCCGTGCCGGCTTTCAGCCGGGTCGATCCGCTCAACACCTCCGGGCCGACGATGGGACACAACATGATGTCCACGCGGCTTTCCAGTTCCGATCCTTCGTTGCAGGCCAAGCCGATGACTTTCGCCCCGACCTGGCGGGCGTAGTCGGCCGCGCCGAGCACGTACGGCGTCCGTCCGCTGGTCGCAATGCCAACGAATACATCGTCGGCCGTCAGTCTGACTCCCCGCAGATCGTTCGCGCCCGTTTCCGGCGAGTCCTCGGCTCCTTCAACCGCGCGGGTCAGGGCCGGGGGGCCGCCAGCGATCAGGCCGATGACCATTTCCGGAGGCGTGTTAAACGTCGGCGGGCATTCCGTCGCGTCGAGTACGCCGAGGCGGCCGGACGTACCGGCTCCCGCGTAGATCAACCGGCCGCCTCGCGCCAGCCGCTCGGCAATGACTTCGATGGCGCGGGCAACGGCTTCGGCAACCAGCCCGACCGATTCGACGGCCCGCCGATCCTCGGAATTCATCAGGCGAGCGATTTCAACAGCGGTCAACTCGTCCAAGTTGGCCGACGCCGGATTGCGGGCCTCAGTCGTGAGTCGGTCGAGTGACATTCGCTAATCCCAAGTACTTGTTGGCGAAGGCGGCGATCAGAACAGTCGTCAGCGTCCCGATCGGGGCGAGCCAGGGCCAGGCGACGACGGGCCGACCAAGAGTCGATGACAGCCAGAGTCCGCCGGCCGCGATGAAGCCAAACACCATGCCCCAAAGTGCGGACGCGGAAGAAACGCGGCCGGGTAGCAGCCCCAGCCCGAACAGGCCGAGAATGAGCCCGAGCGTGACGGAAGCGACGGCGAGAACCTGATCGACGACACTGCGATAGCCTGCATAATCGCCCCCCGACATCATCATTGGAATACACGCCAGTGCGACGGCGACCTTGGCAAAGCCGACGACGCTAGTCATGGCCTTGGCGATCCGGAGGTAAGTCGCTTCGGTGTGGTGGGGGCGGAGAGGTCGGTAAAAGTCGGCCACTACGGCGTTGGCCGCGCTGTTGAGCGAGGATGAAAAGGAAGCCATCGCGGATGCCAGTACGGCTGCGACGACCAGGCCGATGAGGCCGGTCGGCAGATACCGGACGATGAATATCCCGAACACCGCGTCCGTGTGCGTGCCCTGTGGAATCGCCATCTGACCCGCACCCACCAGAGCGCTCAGCCCGAGGCCGATCCCCAGGAACAGCGTGAACTGGACCGCCACAACCAGGCCAGACAGTACAAGCGCGGTGCGGGCCTGACCCAACGACCGGGCGCACAGGTAACGCTGGACCATGTTCTGGTCGGCCCCATGACTCGCCATCGTGACGAATGCGCCACCCAATACACCGGCCCAGAGCGTCTGAGCTTTCAAGACGTTTGTGTCGAGGTCGATCAGCCGAAATCGACCCGCGCCGGAGGTCGTCTGCACGTATGCATCCCAGCCGCCGGGCAGCAGGTGGATGATGTATGCGGCAGCAATGATCGCCCCGCAGATGTAAATCACGAATTGGACGAGATCGGTCCAGATCACCGCTTCCATGCCGCCGAGGTACGTGTATACGATGGTCACTCCGCCCAGTACGAGGATGGAAGTCGAGATGTTCCAGCCGGTGAATTGCTGAAGGAGGAGGCCGGTCAGCCACAGCCGCAGGCCGTCGGCCACAGTGCGGGTGATCAAGAAGAGCCCCGATGCGGTCCGTTGCACGCGGACATCGAAGCGTTCCTTGAGCAACTGGTAGGCAGAGAAGATCTCCCCGCGAAGGTACTGCGGGAGGAGGATCCACGCGACGATGGCCCGGCCGATGACGTAGCCGAACGTGAGTTGCAGAAAAGTGAGGTCGCCAGCCGGGCGGATTCCACTGCCCGGGTCGAAGCCCTTGCCAGGGATGCTCAGAAAGGTCACGGTGCTGGTTTCGGTAGCGACGATGCTGATAAGAACCAGCCACCAGCTCACGTTACGATCGCCGACGAAGTAGGTTTTGACGTCTTTCTGCCGGCGCGTGAACCAGGCGCCGAGCATTGTCGTGCCAATGATGTAGGCGACGACAATTCCCATGTCGAGCGATGATAGCGTGGTGGATGCAAGCGGCATGACGAACTTTGTATGGCCGCGTTAGCGAAGGTGCATCAGGGTCGACCAACTTGGGCAGCGAAGAAAGGCGCACCCCAGCCGCCACTCGCCGGCGACCACCAGAGCGTTGCGAATCTCCAGCGACAGGCGGGTCGATGCGTCGTGCAGGCCGAACGGCGCGACGCCAAGACGGGAGCCGACGGGCAGTCGGGTCAACGTGGCCAGACACACGCCGCCGATCGACCGGTCCGTGACCCGAGCCTCACCGAGTTTCCGGTCGTTCTGGTCATACAGGTTCACGGTGACGGGATTTCCGAAACGCCGAGGAGAACGCCGGCGATCTGCGCCTCCGCGCGGACGACTCACGGAATTCAGGGCCAATCGCGGCGGAACGGTGAGGCGACTGAGCCACCACTGCTCCTCCCGGTGTCGCATGACCCAGTGCCGAGTGAGTCCGAGGGCGGCCGAAAGCCCAGCCACGCCCAGACCGGCCGCCGCGATCAGGTCGGGTCTCGGTCCCAGTTGGCTCAGAAAATCGCCGATTGGCAGAGTCATCTTCCCGTGATGGTAGTCGGTCGGCTGCCGATTGGGAATTGCGATTCGTCGGATTCCGTCACACGACGATCCGGAAGATCTCCGTTTGAGGAGCCCCGCCGGTCACGTGGACGGAGTTGTCCGAGCCAATGTAAACATTGACCTCGCTGCGTACGCCGAATTCGGGAAGGTAGATCCCCGGCTCGATACTGAAGCAGGTGCGAGGCAACACCCGACGCTCCTCGCGGGTCTCGAAGTCGTCCATGTTCGCGCCGTTGCCGTGGGTTTCTTCGCCGATCGAATGTCCGGTCCGATGAGTAAAATACTCGCCAAAGCCGGCCTTTTCGATGACGTCGCGCGTCGCTTGGTCCACTTCCCAGCCCTGAAGCGACTTCCCGGATGCAAAGCTATCCTGCACCTTGCGGATGCCGGCGTCGCGGGCCGCAGCGACGATGTCGAATACCTGCGTCATCCTCTCCGGGACGATGCTCCCGGTGAAGGCGACGCGGGTGTAATCGCTGTATACGGCCCGCGGCTTGTCCAGCT
Organism: Gemmataceae bacterium; assembly: GCA_019694755.1. Classification (GTDB taxonomy): domain Bacteria; phylum Planctomycetota; class Planctomycetia; order Gemmatales; family Gemmataceae; genus JAIBBI01. The sequence continues at coordinate 58,943 of JAIBBI010000007.1, read as the reverse complement.
TGGCCCACAGGTCGACAAGGACGAAATTGTCTCGGCGGATGATCCCCGCGTCGCCCGGTCGGGGCTCATAGTGCGGGTCGCCGGAATGCGGGCCGACCCCTACGATTGGCGCGTGATTCGCCGTCAGTCCGTTGTCCTGGAAATGCCGGAGGATGCGATCCTGAACCTCGAGTTCATGCACCGAGCCGTCGCGGGCGATCCGGTCGGCGATGAAGCCGAACGCGACATCGAAGGCCGCTCGGGTGAGCTTCGCGGATTCCTGGTGCATGGCCCATTGCTCGTCGGTCCAGACGGCTTCGAACGCCTGGACCAGATCGCCGGACGGGCAGACTTCGACACCGAATGATCGCACGAGTTCCACCGTTCCGGCATCGACCCGACTCACGTACGGGTTGGCGTTACGCGGGACATACTCCATCGCGACCCGTGTCGTACCGTGGACCAGTTCTCCGACGCCCGCCTCGAGTTCCTGCCATCGGGAGTACTGCCTCGTTGATCCCGGGAGGTGTTCGAGGGCGGCCGGCTCGATCCGGTGAACGAGCTTTTTCGGCTCGCCGTTCGCGGGGATGAAGTAGAACCATCGGCGGGAAAGGAACTTCCCTCTGTCGATTCCCGCGACGCTCTTGGCGAGGGCATTCTGACCGCGAAAGTCGTACAACAACCAACCGTCGAGGCCTTGTTTTCGGATGGCCTCTTGAATCGCGGCAACATCGGCCATGATCGCACCTCCCCGTGTCGCCGATAATCTACGGAAAGGGCCCTCGAAATGACCCGATTCGTCTCCCTCGCATGTGTCCTCGTTTCTGGAACCCTCGGCATGGCGCAAAGTCGACCGGCCTACCCGGCGAGCAAGATCGATCCCGTTGTTGACAACCTGCACGGCGTCAACGTACCCGATCCTTATCGATGGCTGGAAGAGGGCGACAACCCGGCGGTCAGGGAATGGACGGAGAAACAGAACGCCTACACCCGGAGTTTCCTCGACGCGCTGCCCGGCCGGGCCGAGTTGCGGGCCCGGCTCGATCAGTTGATGCTGACTACAGCGCTGGGCGTGCCCCACCCGGCGCACGGCAAGTATTTCTACACCAAACGCGAAGCCAGCCAGAATCAGCCGGTGCTTTATGTTCGCGACGGCGTGAACGGCACCGACCGGGTCCTGATCGATATCAACGCGCTGACCGCGGACGGCACAACTGCAATGGATTGGTACTACCCATCACACGACGGGAAGTACCTGGCGTACGGGCTATCGGCAGGTGGCAACGAGCAATCGACGCTGCGGGTTCGCGACGTAGCAACGGGCAAAGATCTTCCCGTGAGAATTGAGCGGACGCGGGCCTGTTCGCTGGCCTGGCTGCCGGATTCATCGGGATTCTACTACACCCGTTACGCCGCACCCGGGACCATTCCCGCCGGCGAAGAGAACTACCATCGCCGCGTCTACTTCCACAATCTGGGTGACGACCCCGCGAAAGACCCGGAGATTTTCGGGTCCGGCCGCCCGAAAGAAGACTGGCCGAACGTGGACCTCGGGCCCGACGGACGTTGGCTGGCAATTACCCAGCAGCAAGGCTGGGCGAAGACCGAAGTGTACCTGATCGACACGAAGTCGGCCGACAAGAAGCCGATCACGCTGGTCGAAAAGGTGGACGCGGTGTTTCAGCCGCACGTCCGCAACGATGCCATTTACATCCGCACGAACCACAACGCGCCCCGCTATCAGTTGTACCGGGTGAACCCTAATCACCCGGAAAGGGCCAACTGGAAGTTGGTGCTGGCCGAGAGTCCCGATGTCCTCGAACGGTTCGAAGTGATCGGGAAGACGCTAGTGACCGTGTCGATGAAGAAGGCCGCGTCGGCACTCCGGTTTTATCGGCTCGGTAGCGGTCCGGCCGAGTTGATCCGGCAAGCCGAATTGCCGACTCTCGGTTCAATCACCGGATTGGGAGCGGAACCGGAAGGGACGGAACTCTTCTACGGGTTCCAGTCGTTTACCGCGCCGACTTCCGTGTATCGCGTATCGCTAGCCGACGGCAAGTCCGATGTCTGGGCGTCCGTGAAGGCGGATATCGCGTTCGACAAATACGAAGTGACGCAGGTCGAGTACCCTTCGAAAGACGGCACGAAGGTCACGATGTTCCTAGCCTCAAAGAAGGGGCTGCCGCGAGACGGAAACAACCCCACGCTTCTATACGGGTACGGCGGCTTCAATATCAGCCTGACGCCGGCGTTCAGTGCGACCCGATTCGCCTTCCTCGAGAAGGGCGGGGTACTCGCGATTGCCAATCTGCGCGGAGGCGGGGAGTATGGCGAGGAATGGCACCAGGCGGGAATGCTCGGCAACAAGCAGAACGTGTTCGACGACTTCATTGCTGCGGCCGAGTGGTTGATCGCCAACAAAGTCACGAACCCTAATCGCCTGGCGATCCAGGGTGGCTCGAACGGCGGCCTGCTGATGGGGGCGGCGATGACCCAGCGGCCGGACCTGTTCCGGGCTGTGATCTGCCAGGTGCCGCTGCTCGATATGGTCCGGTATCACAAATTCCTGATCGCCCGGCTGTGGATTCCCGAATACGGCTCGCCGGACGACTCGGCCCACTTTCAATGGCTCCATGCCTACTCGCCGTACCATCGAGTCAAGGACGGCACAAAGTACCCGGCCACTTTGATCGCGACAGCCGACGGCGACAGCCGGGTGGACCCGCTGCACGCCCGTAAGATGGCGGCTCGCCTTCAGGCGGCCAACGCCGGCCCCCACCCGCAACTCGTCCGGCTGGAATCGAAAGCCGGGCACGGGGCTGGGAAGCCGCGAGCCAAAGTACTCGACGAACTCGTCGATGTGTTCTCGTTCCTGTTTGCCCAGTTGGGAATGAACTCGAACTAGATATGTGAGGGCGGCACGAATTGGACCTGACGACAGAGCTGCCCCTGATCGACCCCCGGCACCCGTTCCATGTGCTGCACATGGGAATGGCGCTCGACGAGGCCCGACTGGCCGCGACGGAGGACGAAGTCCCGGTCGGCGCGGTCATCGTGTCGAAGACTATGGGTGTGATTGCCCGCGCTCACAATCAGCGCGAGCAACTCAAAGACCCTACGGCCCACGCGGAGCTTGTCGCGATTACGCAGGCCGCCGGGTCACTGGCGAGTTGGCGGCTGGAAGGGTGCATCCTGTACGTAACGCTTGAGCCGTGCCCGATGTGCGCCGGGGCGATTGTCAACGCCCGCATTCCGATGGTGGTATACGGGGCGTCGGACCCCAAAGCCGGCGCATGCGATACACTTTACCGCATCACGACGGACCCGCGGCTGAATCACCGTTCCGCCGTCGTGCCGGGGGTGCTCGCCGAAGAGTGCGGGTTAGTCCTGAGTGAGTTCTTCGCTGGAAAACGCCGACTCGGCAAAAAGTAGCTGAATGGCGCAACCGCCACTCCGGATCGCCCATTCTGCCGATTTTGTCATCATTCCATTAGGTCGGTGACGGAGGCCCTGATAGAGTGTCAGCCGGGGCCTAACATCGGGGTGTACTCATGCGCCGGCTGTTCGCTGTGGTGTTGTTGTTCGGGGTCGGATCGGCCGGGGCCATGCCGCCGTCTCGCGTGCTGACCTTTCCGCCGACGCCGAGTCTGCCGGCCCTGGATCGGCTGAATCTCGACATGGCGTGGAAGTTGCGCATGCCGGTCGAAAGTCGACACGACGGTATCGCTTTGATTCAACAGATCGGTGACCAGTATTACGTCCAGCTCCGCAACGGCACGATCTACGCCCTTGATGCAAAGACGGGGACGATCCAGTGGTCGCGGCGAGTCACGAATCCCTATCCGGTTATTCGGCCGCTCGGCAACCATCCGACGCTCGTCCTCGCGCTCGACGCATATCGCATTATCGGCCTGGACAAGAAGAGCGGGGCACAGCAATGGGAGCTGACCGTCCCCGAAGTGCCCGTCGCGCCGCCGGAAGCCGGTGACCTGCTGCTTTACGTCCCGCTCTCCAACGGCCGGGTGCTGACCTACTCGCTTCCCGAGACGACCGAAGCCATTCTATCGCGGGACGCCAAGGGGCGGCAACAAGCGACGGAACGAATCAAGAAGATCCGCGCGATCGTGGATACGGTGGCCGGCGTGTCGCCCACGGGAATCGACCCACGATCAGCCCGCGGCGACTCATATGGCCGGACGTCCTCGCCGACCAGTTTTCAGAATCGTGGCCAGTCAACGGAGATGGCCATTCGCCGCAGTAACATCGTTTCCAAGGACCCGACCCCCGATCAGATCGCGGCCGCGTCTGCACGCCCTCTGTTCCTTTCGTCGCGAAGTCCGGGATTCCGGGTCGACCACCCCGTCCTCGTCAGTCCGGTCGGCATTCTGATTTCGGGAAACGACCAGCAGACACTTCTGCTCCGAAAGGACGTGGAGAATCCGACTTTCAAGTTCACGGCCACCGCTCCATTAGCCCATGCCCCCACACAATTCGGCAACGTTGTCTATTTCACCGGCGTCGACGGGGCCGTTCAGGCAGTCGATCTGGTCGTCGGTATCGTCAAATGGCAGGTCGCGCTGGCTGCCTTGCCGTTGCAGAAACTCGTGGCCACCGATAGTTCTCTGTACGCCGTGACCGACCGACTGGGCGTCGTCCGCATCGACCGCGAGCGCGGGACGGTATTGTGGAATCAGATCGAGGCACGCAGTTACGTCGCAGCCAACGATTCTTTCGTTTACGCACGGGACCGGTACGGCAATCTTCTGGTGCTCGACCGGGTCACCGGCACTCCGCTGAGCCGGCACGACCTGTCCGGCTTCAACGTTCCTTTCGTCAGCACCAAGGATGACCGCATCATTCTGGCGGCCAACGATGGTTCGCTGATGTGCCTGCACGATCAATCGCAAACTACGCCGCTTGCTCACACGCCTGCGACTACCCAGCACAAGACCCGGGCCGAAGCGAAGGCGGCGGAGAAGGCAGCCGAAAAACCGGTCACGCCCGAGGAAAAGTAGTCCACCATGCGGACCAGTCGTCTGGGCTGTGTCTGTCTCGTCCTGTTCATTGCGGGCGTGATCGCTCCGGCGATCGCGCCCTTTTTCGTTGCCGGCTTGCGACCAGACAACTGGCGGGTATTTGCCGACTCCGCAAGGCTGGCTTCACTCGGAGCGACCACTGCCGAACTGGCCGCGATGGTTGCGGTGCTGACTATTCCTGTCGCAAGCCTCCTCGCGCTGATCGCCTCAGGATCGCGATCATTGGGGATTGTGCGGCTCATCCTGATGTTGGGTCTCGCCACTCCGTTGCCCGTTATTGCCGTCGCGTGGCACGCCCTGCGCTGGGGACGCTGGACGCCCCTGGACTCGGGCTTGTTGCCCGCCGCCGTCATTCACTGTGTTGCGGGCCTACCTTGGGTTACGCTGATCGTCTTGGCTGGCTTGCGTCGGGTCGACCAGAGCGTTCAGGAAGACGCGTTGCTGCATACGTCCCGTCTCAAACGGGCCTTTCGCGTCGATCTACCTTTGGTGGGGCCTTACCTGGTGATGTCCTGCATGTGGCTGGTCATTCAGGTTTCTACGGAGATTGTGATTACCGACCTGCTGCAGGTCCGCACGCTGGCCGAGGAAGTCTACACGCAGGCGGTGGCCCCGACGGCCGGGCTCGCCGAGTCGGCCGAGCAGGCACTCGGGAGGTCGATTTTGGGGGCATTGGTGTTGCCCGTAGCCGCCTCACTTACAAGTTGGATTTCCGCGCCGCGATTGACGCGGCTCCTGCCAATGGAGTCGGTGCCCGCCGAGCCGGGCCATAATGGCGTCGGTGCAATCGCCCTGGCTGTCTTCATGGTTGGCGTGCCATGGGCGCTTCTCCTCGCGCGGGTATCGGCGGGCACCGTCTCAGAGGTAATTGCCCGAGCCGCACGCGAAAACTGCTGGCTCCTTGCAAGTTCCGTTGGTGCGGCCGTGATGACTGGCTTCGTGATGTCGGCCACCGCGGGCATGGTCATGCTGGTGGCTCGATCGGCGGGTTGGTTAGATTGTTGGAAGGGCAGGGCAAGTCTGGCCGCGTCCATTGCTTTTCTCGCGGCTGTCCCCGGGCCGGTGGTCGGAATCGGCGTACGGCAAATCATCGAAGTCTTGCTCGCAGCCGAGGATCTTTGGCGAGGCAAATTTCTGCAATCTTTGCATTACGAGGGGCCATCCCCCATCCCGGTCATCATGGTCTGGGCGGCTCGGAGTCTTCCTTTGGCCCTGGCGGTCTGGTGGCCCGCTGTCGCGAGGCTGCCGAGATCGTTCGGCGACGTGACGCGATTGGAGACTGGTTCTTTCGCTGCATTCGTGCGGCACGAGGTATGGCCCGCGCTCGGTGGGCCGGGGGGGGCGACGGTCGGGCTGGTCGCCGTGTTTTGTCTCGGAGAAGTGAGCGGGAGTCGCATGGCTGCTACGCCGGGCGGTCAGATGATCGCCCACGACATTTTTTCCCGGTTGCACTACGGGATCACGCCAGACCTCGCCGGGCTTAGTCTGCTGTTACTTGCCGCGGTTGCGGTCGCGGCGTGTCTGTTGGCAAGGATCACACCGGGCCGACAGCGACCGCCACGCCCGACCGCGCCGACTTCGCAACCGCTTCGGTGAACTCCATGTACGCGACACCTGCCGAGAACGAGGTGTATTGCACCGGTGAACCTTCGCGGATCGAGTCGATGAAGTCGGCCTCGACTCGCCAGCCGCCGGCGAACTCCGCTGGAATCGGCAAATCTTCGGGTTGAGTTCGCCCCGCCTTCATGTCTGTCACTGTCAACCCGCTAAGTCGATCAGTCAGCAAGTCGTAGTGCAGCATTCCGGCCGATCCGCGGAGCGAAATCGACAGGCAATTGCCCACGGGCGTGACGCCGCTGAGCTGATAGACGGCCTGAACACCGTTGGCATGCTTTGCGAGGACGCCGACACTGTCAGGCGTACCGACCGTGCGACGAATGCCACTGGAGGGGTCGAGGCGATCTCCGACGAATGCGTGCGCCTGCGCCAGCACCGTACTAGTGGGCGAAAGCCAACGAGAAAGAGTCTCGTGTACGATCCCCAGTTGGAGCATGTTCAGTCCGGAGAGCGTCGCATCCTGCCGCCAGTGCAGAGGCACTTCATGGCCGCCGAACGCGTTGTTCATGGCCAGAACCGTCACTTCGCGGACCTGACCGATGTAACCATCGCCAAGCAGCTTCCTTACGAATCGATCACCCCGCAAGCCGAACGGGCTGGGCACAACCTGGCCGACGAGCGTGGGGTTCCGTTCGAGAGCAGTGAGCATCTGGTGTGCCTCGTTGGCGTTCATCGCCAGCCGGGCTTCCGTGAGGACGTGTTTCCCGGCCGACAGGGCCGCCAGAACGATGGGGCAGTGCAGATAGGGCCACGTGCCGACCATAACCGCGTCAATGCTCGGGTCGGCAATCAGGTCCTCCCAACGGTCCATGGCCCGCGGGATGTTGAACTCTTTGGCCACCGCGGCCGAGGATTCAGGTCTCCGGTTGCACACGGCGACAACTTCGACTCCGGAGATCGCCTGAAACCCTGGGATGTGCTTCGAACGGGTATTCGCACCCGCCCCGATCACTCCAATCCGCACGATCGATTTCATTTCCGGCCTGCCTTGCTTTCGTGAACTTGAGTCGTTGTAGCAGTCGGGGAGGGGGGATGGCCTCGGCAGACGGCACGACCGTCAGAGTCCTTGCACGGAAAAAACGGCTTGTTCCGCCCCCTGACAGTGACGGGCTTGATCGGCGGGTATAATTGGGCAGTTTTCAAGTCGTGGTCCTGCGGGGGAACGCAGGCTACGATTTGCATCCGCGGAGACGCCGCGGGGTGGTTTGAAATGGCACGCAACGACGCGTTGATTCGACTGCACCAGAATCTCCAGGCCCGGCGCTCCGAACTTTATAAACGGCTCGGGCTGGAGCTGCAGGATCTCGGAAAATCCCGCGGAGGCTCGAACTCGGGCGATGCGGCCGACGCGGCGTTTTCGGCGGGCAGCGAAGAGCTGAGCTCCCGTCTTGCCGAACTGGAAGCCCGCGAATTGCGCCAGATTGAGCGAGCGTTACAAAAGATGAAGCGTGGCACATACGGCTCGTGTGAACTGTGCCAGTGTAAGATCCCCGTCGCCCGCCTGGACGCACTACCGTACAGCACGCTGTGCGTTAACTGCCAGCGCGAGGTCGAGACCAACGGCGATTGGGAATTCAACGCCGCCACTGGCAGCTGGGAGAATCTCAGTGAGGGCGACGGCTTTGACGACCGCAGGCGGTTTGACATCGCCGGGCTCGAGGTCGATCTCGCCCGTTAACGCATATCATCAAGGTCCTTTTCGGGACTCGGGGCCGGGCCTTATGTGACCCGGCTCCGGGTCCCCTGCGTTGCGTTGGGTGATCCACGTCGGCTGGCGTATTCTAACCCGGATCATGACCGCAAAGTCAGCAGTTCCACGACTTCGATCCCCGATCGTGCTCGTCCACGGGCTGTTCGGATTCGATGCCATGCGGGTCATCGATCTCGAACTTGTCCCCTATTTTCGCGGAGTCCGCGGCTACCTGAGCAAGCCGGGTAATCGGGTCTACACAGCCAAGCTAAGTCCCACAGGCAGGGTGAAACGTCGGGCAATTCAATTGCGCCGCTACCTGGATCGTGTCGCGCCAAACGAGCCGGTCCACCTCTTTGCGCACAGCATGGGCGGCCTCGACGCACGGTACATGATCAACCGGCTCGGTGGCGAAGATAGGGTTCTGACTCTGACAACGCTCGGCACTCCTCATCGGGGTACAGTTTTTGCGGACTGGGGATTGGAGCGGTGGGGCTTGCTGTTTCAGCCGCCGAACCTCCCGTTCGTCCGGCCGGTGCCCGCACTTCTCGACCTGTCGACACAGGCCTGCAAGCGATTCAACGAAACGATACTGGACTCGCCGACGGTACGGTACTTCTCCGTAGCCGCGAGGTTTCCGGGCCGGTGGTGGCAGCCGCCCTGGATGTTCTCAGCGAATTTGATCCAGCAAGCCGAGGGCGACAATGACGGTCTTGTATCGGTCGAAAGTGCGAAATACGGCGAGACGTTCGACATCTGGGAAGGCGATCATCTCAGTCTTGTCAACTGGCCGACGATCCAAAGGATCGTCTCATTTCAGTGGCAGGACCAACGCTGGCATTTCGGACAACTCGTTCAACGGTTGCATGATCTCGGTTACTGAATTGCGGCCGATGGAAGTCTGTCGACCGCCAAACTATTAATCCGTCGTACAATACCGTTGCACCGCCGGGACGAATTCGTGAGCGATCCCCAACGACCTGCCGTCATCCGCGACACCGAACTGCCTGTGGATTTGCCGCGCATTGAATCCGCAGTCCGCGAAATCCTGGCAGCCGTCGGGGAAGATCCGGACCGCGAGGGACTCCGCGAGACACCCGCCCGCGTCGCCCGGATGTATGCCGAGATGTTCTCGGGGTTGCGCACGGACCCCAAAAAGTACTTGAAGCGAACCTTTACGCAAAAGTACGACGAAATGGTCCTCGTGAAGGATATCTCGTTCGATTCGATGTGCGAGCACCATTTGTTGCCGTTCATGGGGAAGGCTCACGTTGCTTACGTGCCTAACGGGAAAGTCGTAGGACTGAGCAAGATCCCCCGGACAGTCGAGGCACTGGCAAAACGTCCCCAGATTCAAGAACAGATGACGGAGCAACTTGCCGACCTCCTGATGAGTGAACTTGGGGCCCGGGGCGTAGCCGTGGTTCTCGAGGCGACACATACATGCATGTCGATCCGAGGCATCCGAAAGACCGGCAGTCTGACAACGACGAGCGCGATGCGCGGCGCGTTCCGCGACAATCCAACTACGCGAGCAGAACTACTGGCCCTGATCAACTCACCGAAATAGACGATGCTCGCGGAGTTCTGCCTGCGTCTGGCGATCGGAATGGTGGCATTCCTGCCACTCCTCCCAGCCGACCGTATGCACCCGAGATTCTTCCGGACCCAATTCCTGACCTCGCTCGGATTGAGCGTCGTCGCATTGGTGTCCGCCTGGCTCGATTCGGATTGGACTGTGCGAGCCTACCTCGGGTTGGCGGTCGCATTCGCAATGGCCGCAGCTCTTGCCTGGACCCTGGAACCGCCGCCGCTCGGTGCGTGGTGGGCGCCTGTCTCCACGGCGGTGTTTTTCGGGAACGCGTTTTTCCTGGCCCGTGGCCAACCGTTTGCGGCGGCCGACGTTGCGACCTCCGGACTTCTGCTCGGGGGAACGTTGACTGCCATGCTCGTCGGGCATTCCTACCTCATCTCGCCAGGCCTGAACATTCGTCCGATGATGACCATGCTGGCAGCCATTGCGTTGACGCTGTTGGCGCGGGTGGTTTTTCTCGGATGGGAGGCCAGCGAGGTGCCTGCCGACTCTTCACTTGATGTCGTGCTCTGGCTGATTCCCCGCTGGCTTATCGGCATTGGCGGACCGGCCCTGTTCGGGTTCCTCACGTGGCGAACCGCCCGAATTCAATCCACACAATCTGCGACAGGGATTCTCTATGTCGTCGTGATCTGTGCATTCTTGGGCGAGCTGCTCGGCATGCTGATCCACCGGACCACCGCGGCCGCCTCCTGATATCATGATGAACATGAGAATCCGATTCGCGTGTCCGGAATGCGACAAGACGAACGTCGGGGAAGGCACCTCGGCGACGGAGTTTCGGTGCGTTCATTGCGGGCATGAAATTCAACTTCAAGGAAAGTCGGCCAGTCTGGATTGCTGTTCCGCGTGCGGCAACATCGAACTATACCGGAAAAAGGACTTCCCTCAGTGGCTGGGAATGGGCCTGTTGGCATTAGCGTGCCTGCTTTTCTACCTGTTTGCCATTCAATACCGGTACGCTATCGCCTGGTCGATTCTGCTCGGATCGGCCGCGATCGACGGGATCATTTACTACATTGTCGGTGATGTCGTCGTCTGCTACCGCTGCGGGTGCGAGCACCGGGGAATACCGAGCCGGACTTTCGATCCGCACTCACTTGCGACGGCGGAAAAGTACCGACAGGAACGACTCCGCAGGGAAAAGCTCCGAGCTGAATCGGCGAAAGGCTGATGCCATGCAGGTCAATGTCGAATTCTATGCGATGGCTCGTGAAGTTGCTCGCGTTCCAGCGTGTCAATTCGATCTTCCCGACGGTAGCACTGTGGGTGACGTTCGGCGGGTCCTTCACCGAATGTGGGATTCGCCCGTTTTCAACCGATGTGCCCTCGCACTGGATGAATTGACTGTTGAAGATTCGCGGGCCCTCCATGAAGGCGCACGGGTAGCGGTCCTTCCACCGGTTGGAGGCGGATGACGGTGGTTGGCCTCACGCACGACCCGATCGATGTGGCACGGCTTCTGAATGAAGTGCGTCGGCCGGGGTGTGGCGGCGTGGTTTTGTTTCTCGGTACGGTTCGCGATCTGACGGGAACCGACCGTACAATCGCTCTGGAATATGAATCTCACGCCGGCATGGCGCAGCGAGAGTTGACGGCCATCGCCGACGAGGCGAAGTCCCGGTGGCCGATGGGGGGGCTGGCGGTGATTCACCGTCTTGGATTGATTCCGGTCGGCGAAATCGCAGTCGGAGTGGTCGGGAGTTGCCCCCATCGCGCCGAGGCGTTTGCCGCGGTACAATTTGTGGTCGATGAGCTGAAGCGGCGGGCTGCCATCTGGAAAAAGGATCACACACCGGACGGACCGGGCACTTGGGTAGAGAATCCGCAAGCGGTCGGAGTCCCCACGGTTTGAGGAGAGTAATTGCCGGGGAACCCGGTTGCCGCCATGACCATTCCGCTTCCGATTTTTTGTCGTGAAGAGCAGCAGGACACCCCGGCAGACGGTCCGCTGCGGGACACCTTCGGCCGGGTGCATACGAATCTGCGAATTAGTGTCACGGATCGTTGCAATCTCCGTTGCCGGTATTGCATGCCCGAGGACGTGACGTTTCTCGACCGCAGTGAAATCCTCTCATTCGATGAGATCCGTCGGTTCACGACTGTGGCCGCGACCCTGGGAGTCACCAAAGTCCGACTCACCGGCGGGGAACCGCTCCTCCGCAGGGGGATCGACCGACTTGTCGCAATGCTCCATGACATTCCCGGATTGAACGAAGTCGCACTGACGACAAATGGAACCACCCTTAGCGGAATGGCCGGTGCCCTCTGGTCGGCGGGCCTTCGCCGGATCACTGTCAGCCTCGACACGCTCGATCCGGAGACGTTTCGACGTGTGGCCCGGCGCGACGCGCTTGCCGATGTCCTGGCGGGCATTCGTGCCGCCCGGGAACTCGGATTCGTCGTCAAACTTAATGCAGTGATTCTTCGCGGGATCAATGATGCGGACATTATTCCGCTCGCTGGATTCGCGAGGGAAACTGGGTGCGAGTTGCGATACATCGAGTCGATGCCGATCGGGGCCGACTCGTGGGACCGCAAATCCGCTGTACTCGCAGAAGAGTTGATCGAAACCGTCGCCCGCGAATTCGGTCCGATGGACCTCGTGGAGGGTGATCCCCACGCCCCGGCCATGACCTATTGCACCAACGACGGACACCGAATCGGGGTGATCGCATCAGTGTCCCGGCCATTCTGTTCCCAATGCAACCGCATCCGCCTGACGGCCGAAGGGATGCTGCGGCACTGCCTGTTCGCTTTGTTCGAGTCCGACGCCAAGTCTGTGATTCGATTCGGGACGGACCGGGAATTGGAACGCCTGATTCGGCGAGTCGTCTGGTCCAAGTGGGAAGGGCACGAAATTAACTCGGCGAAATTCGTCAAGCCGACCCGTACCATGCATGCCATCGGGGGCTAACCCCGTGTCCCTGTCGAAAGTCCTCTTTGTCACTGGTAGATTGGCTGAATCGTCGGTGCGTTCTGTAACGACTGGGATCGGCGGGATTGAGCCGATCGTTCAAGTGCTCCCCATCACTGTGGCCGCATTGCTGACAACGGAGTGGGCGGCCCGCCATCTTGAGCCGATTCCGGGCCTCGAACGGGTCATCCTCCCCGGCTATTGCCGGGGTGATTTGACATCTGTTTCCGAAAAGCTGGGTGTCATTGCGGAGCGGGGCCCAAAGGATGTCCGCGACCTTCCCGACTATTTCGGCCAACGCCGAGTCTGTCCGGATCTCACACGTTTCGACATCGAGATCATTGCCGAGATCAATCACGCGCCGCAACTGAAGATCGGGGAATTGGTTGCGACCGCGGACCAAATGCGACGCGACGGAGCGGACGTCATCGACCTCGGTTGCGACCCGGGTACCACTTGGCCGGGTGTCGGCAACGCGGTAGTTGAACTCCGTCAGTCGGGGCATCGCGTATCCGTCGACAGTTTCAGCACGACGGAGATAGCTGCCGCGACAGCCGCCGGTGCCGAATTGGTCCTGAGCGTCAACTCATCCAACGTCGATGCCGCCGCCGACTGGGGTAGCGAGGTGGTCGCAATCCCCGACGACCCGCATTCATTGGAAGGACTGGACGCGACCATCGACAAGTTGGTCCGCCAAGGCGTTCGATTTCGGATCGATCCGATTCTGGAGCCGATCGGTTGCGGGTTCGCCGAATCACTCGGTCGGTACCTGGACGTGCGTCGTCGTTATCCCGACGCAGCCATGATGATGGGTATTGGCAATCTGACGGAACTGACAGACGTCGATTCGGCAGGCGTCAACATGCTACTAGCCGGATTCTGTCAGGAGGCCGGGATATTCAGCGTCCTCACGACGCAGGTGATCAATTGGGCCCGTTCGAGCATTCGCGAACTGGATTTTGCACGACGCCTGTCCGCGTTCGCGGTTCGGGAGCAGGTGCCTCCCAAGCGTATTTCCGGTGACCTCGTCATGCTTCGGGACCCGACCGTCCGGTCGCACGGTTTACCCTGGCTCGATGAGTTGACGAAATCGGTAAAGGACGGAAATTATCGACTGTTTGCCGAGGATGGCCGTCTGCACGCGATCCGGGCCGGCCTGCACGATTCGGATACCAACCCGTACCAGTTGTTCACGCGATTGCTGAAGCAGCATCCGGATCTGGAAGCCAGTCATGCTTTCTACCTGGGCTATGAATTGGCCAACGCCGTCATCGCGTTGACCCTAGGGAAGCAATACACGCAGGACGAAGCATTGACGTGGGGCTTCCTGAAAGGCCCCGACTACTCGCGGCATCCGTGACACGTGGGAGCGGATCAGGCGACAGCGGCCACCCCGTCGCAACGCAGCCTGGCATCGTCCGGCGTCAATGCCTTGGCCTGTTCGAGCGGCAGTCGGCGGAACCAGCCCGAGACCAGCATCACGTGGTCGTACAGGTCGTTCGGGATGATTGAAGGGCCACCCCCCGGGGGAAACACGGCATCGATTGCCCGCCGGGCGATCCGCCGCGTCTTCACGTTGGTCGGCTCGACGACGGAGGCCAGTACGCGACCGCCGCGGATGAGATACCAGACGCCCGCCACCGGATAGACGAATGAATACTCGCGCCGGGCGTTCTGCAGCCAGGCGAGCCGTTCCTGGAGCCAGAATAGTTCGTCGACGGTGTCGCGGAGCATCGCGGCACGCTCGAACTCCTGCACCGAAGCCGCGTCGGACATGGATTGTCGGAGGCGCATCAGCGTCTCCATGTCTTCGCCGTTCAGAAACGACATTGCAGCCTTTACGCTCCGAGAATAGGTGCGTCGGGTGACCGCGGCGACACACGGACCGTGGCACCGGTTAATGTCGTACCGCAGGCAGGCGGCCGGCTCCGATATCGGGAACAGTTCCTGCTGGTCGGCGAACCGAAGCGGGACGGTTTGCGGACAGTCCCGGAGCCGGAATAGGTCGTTGAGCCGCCGGACGGCGTCACCCAGTCGTCGGCCTCCGGGAAGCGGGCCGTAGGTGGCCAGCGCTTTGGGATTGAGTTCCGCGCTGCGAAAAAAGTACGGCGCGGGCTTCCGGCCAAGGTGCAAGTAAGTGAACCGCCGGCGACCCGGCTGGCCCACGACGTTATAGGGCGGGCAGAATGCCCGGATAAGCTCCAACTCCCGCAGAAGGGCGGCAAACTCGTTGGGGGCTTCCTCCCAGACCACGGCTCGCGCCTGATTGACGATTCGTCCGGCCTTGTCGTCCCGGCTATTGACCCGGAAATAACTGAGAAGTCGGGAACGAAGGTTCTTGGCCTTGCCGACGTAGTGCAGCCGACCGCGCGGGTCGATCATTCCGTACACTCCGGGAACCTTCGGCACAGCAGCCCGAACGGCGGCTCGAAGGTCCTGGGCTCGTTTTCCTACGGCTTGATCGAGGACGGGCTGAGTTCGACAGGGGTCGAATCGGTTGGGGCCGAACCCGGGAAATTCTTTGAACAGCATCGCGGCGGTTCCATCCGAAGCGAGTCGCGGGGTCCCGCTACCTTATCCCGTCTCCTTTCGGCGGGAAAGTGAAAAAAAGTGGAATCCCAATCAGGCCCGTCTACAGATGCAGCATCGCCTAAAAAATCTACACCGATTCAAGGAGTCGTGAGTATGCGGATCGCGGGAATCGCCCTCGTGGCACTAATGGGCCTCGCTTGGACCGTCGCGGCCGGCGAGAAAGACAAGGACATCGTCGATACCGCCGTCGCGAACGGCAGCTTCAAGACCCTGGCTAAACTGCTCGGCGACGCCGGGCTGGTCGACGCGCTCAAGGGGGAGGGGCCCTTCACCGTGTTCGCTCCCACCGACGATGCGTTCGCCAAACTGCCGAAGGCCACGCTCGAAAAGGTCGGCAAGGACAAGGAACTTCTGAAGAAAATCCTGACCTCGCACGTGGTCAAGGGTAAGGTGATGGCGGCGGACGCCATCAAACTCGACGGCAAGGAAGCGGCTGCCCTGTCCGGCGTCAAACTCGGCATCAAGGTCAAGGACGGCAGCGTGTACGTTTCCAAGTCGAAAGTTGTGAAAGCCGACGTCACGTGCAAGAACGGCGTCATTCACGTCATCGACACCGTCATCGTGCCGGAGTGATGGAGATTGCCAACGTCGGCCCGGCGGAATGCCGGGCCGACCTCATTTCTTAGGCTCGTATGCCCGGACGATTTTCTGAACGAGCGGGTGGCGGACGATGTCCGTCTCGTCGAGGAAAACGCATCCGACTCTTTCGATGTTCTTCAGCCGGTGAATAGCGTCGTTGAGGCCTGACTTCATCTTGTCAGGCAGGTCGTTCTGCGTCACGTCCCCCGTCACGACCATTTTGGAGTTCTGGCCCAATCGGGTGAGAAACATCTTCATCTGCGGGATTGTCGTGTTCTGGCCCTCGTCCAGGATGACAACGGCGTGATTGAGCGTCCGGCCGCGCATGTAGGCGAGTGGCGCGATCTCGATGACGTCGGTTTCGAGGTATTTCTTGACCTGTTCCGGTTCCATCAGGTCGTTCAAGGCGTCGAAAAGCGGTCGAAGATATGGATTGATCTTGGCCTGAAGGTCGCCGGGGAGGTAGCCGAGCTTTTCGCCGGCCTCCACGGCCGGCCGGACGAGTACCAATCGTCGGGCGTTACCCGCTCGCAACTGCGTCACGGCGAACGCCGTAGCCAGATAGGTCTTTCCGGTACCGGCCGGGCCGATGCACAGCGTGATATCGTTGTCGTGGAGGGCCCGGACGTAGCGAGCCTGACCGTCGGTCCGCGGCCGAAATCCGCGAGAATGATCGCGTGACCCGACCGGGGTTGGCGGCTGAGAGCCGTTCGCCTGTATCACTGCGAGAGTAGAACGGACTTCCTCAGGCTGAAGTTGGCCGGCCGACCGCAATATGCTCCGGAGTTGGGTGACGACCCGCTCGGTGAGGTCTACCGATTCGGCAGGCCCCTCGACCGTCAGCGTGTCGCCGCGGGCGATGACGCGGACCCCGAACGCGTCGCGGAGCATTCGCAGGTTGACATCGCGCTGGCCATAGAGGAGGAGTGCCTCGTCTTTGCTGTCGAGTTGGATAGTTCGGGTGTCGTGCGTCAACGGCTGGTTTCTCTGGAGACTCTGACGAATTATAGCCGAATGCGGTCGAAATGAAGCCAGACGAACGCAAACGGGGCCGCGAAGAGGATCGCGTCGACGATATCGAGGACGCCGCCGAAACTGGGTACCAGCGATGCCGCGTCCTTGGCCCCGGCATCCCGCTTGAACATCGATTCTGCCAGGTCGCCCAAGAGGCCGATGCCCCCGATGACAATGCCGAACAGGCCAGCCCCGGGCCAGTCGCCGGGAATGATCGGGTGATACCAGTGCACGGTCAATGCCACGAGCATAGCCGTCGTCAATCCGCCGACGCAGCCTTCCCAGGTCTTGTTCGGGCTGAGGACCGGGCTCATTTTGTGTCTTCCAATCGCTTTGCCCGTGAAGTATGCGCCGATGTCGCAGCCCTTCGGCACGAATACGGCTAAGACAAGCGACCAGGTACCGGTGGTCATATCTGACTGAAATACCCGAAAGTTCACGAAGAACGAGGCAAGTCCCCCGAGATAGATCATGCCGAGGGCAGTAAACGCCACCCGCACAGTCGCGGCCCCTCCGGGCGAGAAATGGTACATCTCGACGAGGATGCCCACTACGCAAACGGTAATCAACGCGAGAAGTGTCATCGCGAGCACACGGACAACGTCTCCGCCGAAGTGACGGACCGTCCACTGCGTCAGTAGCAATGCAACTACCCCCGCGACGAGGACGGGCGTGCGAGGCCGAGCGGCTTCGGGAGTCATCCGCCGGAATTCGAGGGAGCCCAACGTCGAGAGCAAAAGGGCAAGTGCGAGAAGGAAGGGGAAAGGTGGCCCGACGACGGAGTCGCCGTAAAGCACGCCCGCAGTAATGAGAGTCAGAAGCGCGCCGAAGAAAATACGTGTGCCCATGGGCGTCAGGTTTCCGGTAGCGCGCCGAACCGTCGGACCCGTCGGCCGTAGTCTTTCAGGGCTTGATGGAGGGTGGCCTTGTCGAAGTCCGGCCAGCAGCGTTCGGTGACCCAGATTTCTGCGTAACTGATCTGCCAGAGCAGATAGTTGCTGACGCGGAGTTCCCCGGCCGTGCGGACCAGCAAGTCGGGGTCGGGCATCCCGGCCGTGTACAACGACTCGTCAATAATGTGTTCGTCGATGTCCTCGGGCTGGAGGCTGCCCTCGCGGACGCGCTCGGCGATCGCCCGGACGGCATCCACGATTTCGCCGCGGGCTCCGTAGTTGATGGCCAGGCAGAGGGTCAGGCCCGTGTTGTCCGCGCTGAGGCGAGCATTCTCGTCGATCTCGTGCAAGACCTCCGGAGGCAGACCAGTCCGCCGGCCTATCGTCGTAAAGCGGATGTTCTGCTCGAGGATCTCCGTCCGCTCGTCGAGGAGATACCGGTGGAGCAGGGCCATGAGGAAGTCGAGTTCTGCCTGAGGGCGCTTCCAGTTCTCGGAGCTCAGACAGTACAAAGTGAGTTGTTCTATGCCGAGCCGGCAGCATTCTTCGACCGTCGTTCGGACGCTCTGAACGCCGCGGAGATGGCCTTCGTGTCGGGGCAGCCCGCGTTCGTTGGCCCACCGGCCGTTGCCGTCCATGATCACGGCGACGTGTCGGGGTAGACGCGATGCTTCCAGCCCCGCGTCGGCCAGCCGGCCCAGGGTAGCCGCATCAAGTGTTCGCTCCAGTGTCGTCGTCATGCCATCATTGTCTGTGCGCGGTCGGGACCCACGGAGATGGTTTTGACCGGCGTCCCCAGAAGTTGTTCGATTCGCGTTACATAGTCTTGCGCGGCTGTGGGCAACTCCGACCGGCTCCGCGCGCCGGTGATGTCGTCGCGCCAGCCCGGGAGGGATTCGTAGATGGGGTCGCACTTTGCCAGCAGGTCGGGGTCGCTCGGAAAGTGCTCCCAGACTTTTCCGTCCGGCCCGCGGTAGCCGGTCGCGATCTTCAGTTCTTTCTGCCCGCTCAGTACATCGAGCAGCATGAGGGCCAGTTCGTCCGCACCAGCGAGGGTCCGTGAGTGACGTGCGGCAACGGCGTCAAACCAGCCGACGCGGCGGGGCCGGCCGGTCACCGTGCCGAACTCGCGGCCGATCTGGCGGATTCGCTCGCCGATTCCCTCCGGACCGTCATCGAGTTCCGTCGGGAAAGGGCCGCGGCCGACACGAGTCGTGTAAGCCTTAATAACTCCGATGACGCGATCCAATCGACGGGCCGGCATCCCGGACCCCGTCCAAATGCCCGCTGGGGAACTATTGCTACTGGTGACGTAGGGGTATGTCCCATGATCCACATCGAGCAGCGAACCCTGCGCGGCTTCAAACAGGATGTTCTTTCCGCCGGAAAGCGATTGGTGCAGGAAGTGGACCGTATCCGTCACGAATGGTCGAAGTTGTTCGCCGAACGCAATGTACTCGTGAGCAAGTAAATCGGCGTCGAACTGTTTGGCCGGTTCGCCATTGCCATGGTGCAGGGCGGCCAAAATCCGGTTCTTTCGAGGGACGATGTACCGAAGGCGCTCGGCCAGCTTTTCAGGCTTCAATAGGTCGCCCACGCGGACAGCACAAACCCGACCGACCTTGTCCTGATAACAAGGGCCGATTCCACGCCCCGTCGTGCCGATCGGCGACGTATCTCCCTGTTCGCTAAGCCTCTCTTCCTCCATGTGATAGGGGAAGATGACGTGGGCGTGATCGCTGACCAGCAGGTTGGGGCCAATGGCAATGCCCGCGTCGCGGATCTGCTGAATCTCCTGCAGGAACTTTGGTGGATAAACGACGACGCCGTTGGCAATGACGGATTTCAGATGCGGCTTGAGCACTCCCGTCGGCAGCAGCGAGAGCTTGAAAGTTCTGTCCCCCCAGACGACCGTGTGACCGGCATTCGCGCCGCCGTTGTACCGGACCACGACATCGAACCGGTCGGCCAGGCAATCCACGATCTTGCCCTTGGCTTCGTCGCCCCACTGCAGACCGACGACGCACGTGGCACCCATCGAAGAATCCCTGAGGCGACAATTCGCGTGCAAAACCCGCACTCCGGCCCGGTGCCGGCAGACTCAACCAGACTAACGCCCTCGGCCCAGCCGTCAAGTGATGAGAAGGCTCACATCGCCTTTCGGAAGCACATCGCCTATGACCACGCCGTCGATCTGTCGCTCGCGCCCGGCCGGGACGGCGATCAGCAATCCACCGGACGTCTGGGCGTCGAAAAGCAGTTCAGCCCTTATGGGATCCGGGTCCGATTCGAATCGCAGACTGTCGTTCACATATGCGCGGTTCGATGTGCTGGCCCGGGTTTGAAACTTGTTGCGGATGAGGTCTTCGACCCCCGGGAAAGCCGGCAGGGATGCCAGTCGGAGTCGCAACGTCACGCCCGAACCGTCGGCCATTTCGAGGCCGTGACCTGCCAAACCGAATCCAGTCACGTCGGTCATGGCATGGGCGCCGGCTTCGAGAGCCTGCCGGCTCGTCTCCTCATTGAGGGCGACCATAGAGGCGCAGGCAGCTGCAAGCGTCTCAGCGGGGCATTGCAACTTCTTGGCAGCAGTGGTTACGAATCCGGTGCCCAGCGGTTTGGTCAGTACCAGCAAGTCGCCGGGCTTGGCCCCCGCGTTGGTGAGGAACCGCTCGGGATGGACGAACCCGGTGACGGCATACCCGAACTTGATTTCCGCGTCGCGGACACTGTGGCCGCCCAAGACGATGCACCGGGCCGCCCGCATGCGATCGGCCCCGCCGTCCAGGATGGCCCCAAGCCAATCCGGATCCGCTTCCTTTTCGGGAAATGCGAACAGGTTAAGGGCGGTCTTGGGTGTGCCGCCCATAGCGTACACGTCGGACAGCGCGTTGGCCGCCGCGACCTGCCCGTACACGAACGGGTCGTCGACCGTCGGGGGGAAAAAGTCGACCGTCTGCACCATTGCGAGGTCGGGCGAGATCATGTAGATGCCCGCGTCGTCGTGGGTCGCAGTGCCGACGAGCAGGTTCGGATCGTCGCTGACAGGGAGGTGCTTGAGGATGGCGGAGATGCCACCGGCCGCAACCTTGGCGGCGCAGCCGGCACACGACGCGAAGTCCGTCAGTCGTTTCTTCTCGTTCACCGGAGTCCTCGGTCAGTCAGCGGAGTCGACGACGGATTTCCGCGAGAATCACGTCCTCGTCCGGAAACTTGTGGGTTGCAAGCTTCGAGTAGATCAATTCGCCATTGGCCGTTACCTCGAAGCAGCCACCCGCGGACGGGATCAGGCGCATTGAGGTGATTTTCTGCTTGAGCGTGGTCAGCAGCTTGGCCGTCAAACTGACGGCTTGCGGTTCATAGTTTCAGAGGGAGCAGTATGTCAGAGTCAATTCCATGGTTGTTCCTGTATCAGGGGAGCTCGATTCGAGTCTTGATGTTTCCAATGGGAAGGCACGCCTTTTCCGAACAGGCCTGGCACTTGATGGTAGATTCGACGGGGCCGGTCGCGCCGACCTTTTTTCGCACACGGGCCGTGATCTTGATCTCGCCCTCGTAGACGGCGTAGTCGCCGACGATCTTGTCGACGATCAGTTTCCCCGGCGGGTACTCGACCTTGACCAGTTCCGCACCGGTAACTGTTAGTTTGGTCTGGGCGGCGTCCAGGTCGGGGTTTTTGACCGGGTTGGCGTAAAGGTGATAAGCGTTGTCGATCCTGACGGTGAAGACGACGGTTTGGGTGCCGTCGGCGGAAGGTTTCTCCGCTTTGGCCGACACCTTGACGACCGTCTCCGTGGTCTTCGGCTGTGCGCCAGCGGAGAACACGAGCGCGAGCCAGATGAGCGTAGCAGTGCGAAACATGGCTTCCTCCCTGTTATGGACATTCTACAGGCTTCGCCGGCCGGCCTGAAGGTGGGGACCAGGTCAATTCCTGCGCGCGGAGCATTTCCTTCGGTCCGGCCCGCCTTGCAGGAGGAATCACGGCACTTACAATCTCTCGAACCCTGTTCGCAACCCCGGGCGAGGAATTCCCGTGTCCAGTAATGCGTCCCCGTCTGCCGCACTGCCGCTCGGCTTTGGCCTCCGGCTCAACCTGTCCGTGATGATGTTCCTCCAGTTTGCGATCTGGGGGGCATGGTTCACGGTCCTTGGCAACTATCTGGGGCAGATCGGCTTCAGCAAGGGCTGGATCGGGAGCATCTACGGGACCATGGCACTTGGCACGATCTTCGCGCCGCTGATCGTCGGGCAGATTGCGGACCGCTTCTTCCCAAGCCAATGGCTCATGGCGATCCTCCATCTCGCTGGAGCGGGCATCCTGTACTGGATGGCTCAGATATCTCCCGCACACCTGGCCGGGGCAGGAAGCGTGACCCCGGAAGTGACCGAAACGGCCGCCCGCGGCTTTTATCTGGCTGCACTCATTTACGCTCTCGTCTACTCGCCGACGCTCGCGCTCTCCAACTCGATCGCTTTTACGCACATTCCGGACGGGCAGCGTGACTTCCCCGGTATCCGCGTCTTCGGGACGATCGGCTGGATCGCCGCGGGGATGATCGTCGGCAAGATTCTCCCGCAGTTCGCCGAACCGTTGGCCAAGGCGTTCAACGTGCCCCTCGATCTGGCTCGCGATCCGAAGCTGACCAACCTGCCGATTCTGCTCGCGGCGGCCTTCTCGGCCATTCTGGGTATTCTGAGCCTCGCGTTGCCTCACACGCCGCCGAAGGGGCAGGCCGGTGACGCGATCCCGTTCCTCAAAGCTGTCTCGCTCCTGAAGACTCCGTCTTTTGCGGTGTTCTTTGGAGTCTCGTTCGTCATCACCATCGTGCTCGCCTTCTATTACGGCTTCACCGGAATCTGGCTGGAAAAGGAAATGGGCGTGAAGGACGTGGCTTCGACGATGACGATCGGCCAATGGTCAGAGATGCTCCTGCTCCCGTTCCTGCCGCTTTTCCTCCGGTGGATGGGCATGAAGGGCGTGCTCGTCTTCGGAATGCTGGCCTGGGGCACGCGCTACGCGTGGTTTGCGTTTACCCACCCCAACCCCTCGACATTGCCGTTCACACTGCCATTCGACCTCGGCAATCAGATCGATTGGAGCGTCGTACTGCCGCTGGCCCTGCACGGGATCTGCTACGATTTCTTCTTTGCCGCCGCGTTCATTCACGTCGACAACGAGTCGCCGGCCGACATCCGCGGCAGTGCGCAGGCGCTCTTCACGTTCCTGACCTACGGCTTGGGCATGTGGCTTGGCAACATGATCTCCGGGCAACTTGCTGACTGGTTAACAAAAAAAAATAACGGAGTGATGGACTGGCAGACATTCTGGCTCATCCCGAGCGTCGGCGTGCTGGCCTCCATGCTGGTGTTCGTCGTGTTTTTCCGGCTGGAGCCGAAAGCCAAGTAATGTCGACCTGTCGACCGATTGGCCCCGACACAAGGGGTGCGGCATGATCCGCGCCCTGTTGTTCGATTTCGGGAACGTCCTCGGTTATTTCGATCATCGCCGGGCGACCCGCCGGTTTGCAGCACGGGCGGCCATGTCCGATGGAGATATGCTCCGGGCGATTTACGACGGATCACTGGAACGTGATTTCGAGAGCGGGCGAATCACCGGCATGGAGTTCTTGAGCCAGGTGCGAGAACTGATCGGCTATTCCGGGCCCCTTGACGATTTGCAGAGTGAGTTCGTCGATATCTTTACGCCGAACACACCGATCCTCGAGTTGCTTCCATCACTGGCACGCCGATATCGCCTCGTTCTGGCAAGCAATACCAACGAATTGCATGCCGAGCATTTCTGTCGGACTTTCGACGAGCATCTCCGGCATTTTCATGCCCTCGGTATGAGCTGGAAGGCGGGAGTGCGAAAGCCGGATGCGCCGTTTTTCGAATACTGCCTTGGCCTCGCCGAATGCTCGCCGGACGAGGCAGTATTCGTCGACGATTTGCCCGCAAACGTGGCCGGCGCGGAATCGGCCGGAATCCGCGGCATCGTGTACCGCCCGGGTACTAACCTAATGTTGGAACTCAATCGCCTGGGGGTAAACCTCGCATGAACATACTCGAACGCCAGGACCCGGCCGTCTTCGAAGCCATTCAGGGCGAGCGTCGCCGGCAGCAGACCGGCCTTGAGATGATCGCCTCGGAGAATTACACGAGTGCGGCCGTCATGGCATGCCAGGGGTCGGCGCTCACAAACAAATATGCCGAAGGTTATCCCGGCAAGCGGTATTACGGCGGTTGCGAGTTCGTCGACGAGATCGAGAAGCTCGCGATCCAGCGTGTCCTTGCACTTTATGGCGCCGAACGCGCCAACGTGCAGCCGCACTCGGGTGCACAGGCCAACATGTCGGTGTACCTCGCCGCGCTGAACCCCGGGGACACGATCCTCGGTATGGACCTCGCCCACGGTGGCCACCTGACGCACGGCATGCGGCTCAACTTCTCGGGCAAGTACTTCAAGGTGGTCCACTATCAGGTATCGCAATCCGACGAACGGATTGACTTTGATGTCGTAGCCGCTCAGGCCCGCGAACACAAACCGAAGATGATCATTGCCGGCGCGAGCGCGTACCCGCGGTTCATTGATTTCGCAAAGTTCGCCGAGATCAGCCGGGAAGTCGGCGCGCTTCTGATGGTAGACATGGCACACATCTCCGGCCTGGTCGCGGCGAAGCTCCATCCGGATCCCGTCCCGCATGCCGACTTCGTCACGTCGACGACCCATAAGACCCTTCGCGGGCCCCGTAGCGGATTCGTCCTGTGTAAGGAGGCCTGGGGGCAGAAGGTCAATTCGGCGGTGTTTCCGGGGATTCAAGGTGGCCCGCTGATGCACGTCGTCGCCGCCAAGGCGGTCGCATTTGGTGAGGCCCTGCGGCCCGAGTTCCGGGAGTACATGGAACAGACATTGACCAACGCCAAGGTCGTGGCCGAGGAGCTTCAGAAGGCGGGATTCCGAATCGTCAGCGGCGGTACCGACAACCACCTGTTACTGGTCGACGTGAACTCCCGTGGCGTCACGGGAAAAGTGGCCGAGAAGGCTCTCGATGCGGCCGGGATTACCGTCAACAAGAACATGATCCCGTTCGACCCCCGGCCACCGTTGGACCCGTCGGGAATTCGGATCGGCACGCCCGCGCTGACCACTCGCGGTATGAAAGAGCCGGAAATGAGGCAGGTCGCCGGCTGGATCGCGGAGATCCTTTCGACGCCCGATGACGTCGGGTTGCAGTCGAAAATCCGTGCGGCAGCCGCCGAGCTGGGCAAGTCTTTTCCAGCTCCGACGGAAGCCTGACCGCAAACATCAGGGAGTCCGTGAGCCGGCTTTCTGTATGATCCTGATGTCCTTGACATGGAATCGGCAGGCCTGGCCGCCAACGGCAGTCGGGTCGTCGCGGACCAGTTCCCCTTCGATGCGGACGATGTCGCCCATCTTCAAATCGGCCAGCCGCGGGTCGTCGACCAGGCGGACCTTTCCGCCGATCGGATCGTCCTCACTGACCGGGCAGAACCGAAGTTCCTTGTGGCCACGATAGTGCAAGTCGATCTCGCCCTGCACCCATGAGTAGTTGGAGTCGTGGCCGTACGTGCCTGAATTGATGACGCTCTCGCTCGCTGGTTTCACGACGGGCACGGGCGGCAATGCCGGCGCGGGCGCGGGTACGAAGACGGGGAGCGGAGGCGTTGCCGGCGCAGGGGCCGGCGGCGGCGTGACGGCGGATACCTGTTGGACAGCGGGCCGAACAGGCGCGACCGGGGCTGGTGTGACAGTCGGGAGCACAGGCCCTTGCTTGGCAGAGTCTGAGAATGATTGGCGAGCGCTGCTCGCCGGCGACGCGGTCTTGGATTTGGCGACGTCCGGCGGCTTGATCGGTGCGGCCGGTTGCGACAACGGTTCGCGGCTCAGCAACAGCGGATTGTCGGAGTAGGGGACTTTCTTCGTCGATTGGCAGCCGGCCAAAAGGACGGCGGCCCACGCGATTTTGTGCCATCCTGGCATTTTCAGATCCCCCAGACTTCCACGACTGAGCCTTCCCTGATTCGCTTCGTATCGGTCAGGGCCCCCGCCCGACTTCAGCCGCGCGTCTGGCCGTCGCCATACACTACGTACTTGTAACTCGTCAACTCATTCAGCCCGCACGGGCCCCGGGCGTGGAACTTATCGGTACTGATGCCGATTTCCGCACCCAATCCGAACTCGAAGCCGTCGTGGAACCTCGTGCTGGCGTTTACGAAAACCGCAGCCGCGTCGACAACGC
Organism: Gemmataceae bacterium; assembly: GCA_019694755.1. Lineage (GTDB taxonomy): Bacteria > Planctomycetota > Planctomycetia > Gemmatales > Gemmataceae > JAIBBI01. The sequence goes on along the minus strand of JAIBBI010000007.1, from coordinate 32,771 downwards.
TGGTGAAACGCCGTGCAGCGGCGAGCGACTTCGTGATGATCGCTTCCGAGTGGCCGGTGCCGTAACGTGCGATGTGGCCGATGGCCTCTTCGATCGATGAGACCACCCGGACATTCATCACGAGGGCCAGGTACTCCGTGGCGAAATCTTCGTCGCTGGCGGGCTTCGCCGAGGGCACGATCTTGCACGTTTGAGGGCACCCGCAAAGTTCCACGCCGCGATCAGTCAACGCCCCGGCGACTTTCGGGAGAAACTCGTCGGCAATTGCCTCATCGACGAGCATGCACTCGGCCGCGTTGCACACCCCGGGGCGGCTGCATTTGGCGTTGACGACTATATCACGGGCGATGCCTTGGTCGGCCGACGCCTCGACGTACACGTGACAGATGCCCTGAAAGTGCTTCATAACCGGCATGCGGGCCTCGCGGACAACCCGGGTGATCAGTTCGTAGCCCCCGCGGGGGATTGCCAGATCGATGTATTTCTCCTGATGCAAGAGATGGTCCACGGCGGCGCGATCCGGAGTATCGACGAGTTGGACGGCATCGGGGTCGATCCCGGCGGCCGCCAGCGACTCGGATACGATGCGAGCCAGAGCTTGATTCGAATGAACTGCTTCCTTGCCGCCACGCAGAATGATGGCATTTCCCGATTTCACGGCAAGGGCCGCTGCGTCGACCGTGACGTTGGGCCGTGACTCGTAAATGAACAGAATCACGCCCAGCGGAACGCTGATCTTGTCGATACGCAGGCCGCTCGGTTGGACCGTGGACGACAGGACACGTCCAATGGGTTCGGGGAGGCCCATGACTTGCCGTACGCCGTCCGCCATTGTTCGGATCCGGTCCGGTGTCAGACGCAATCGATCAATCTGGGCCGACGAGAGTCCATTCTCGTCGGCCGCGGCCACATCTTGACCATTGGCCTCCATGATCCGCGATTGCGTGGAGTTCAATCCGTCGGCAAGTCTCGCGAGAAATGCGTTCTTGGCCCCGGGCGGGGAATTAGCCAGAAACCGACCTGCCTTTCGCGCCCGAAATGCCAATTCTTCGCAATAGCGATCGAGCGTCATTGGTTGGCCTCGATTTGATACCAGGCGTCGACTGCGTCGCGAGTCTCGCGGACGTCATGAGTCCGTATCACTTGGACGCTGTTCCGGGCGATACCGTGAAGGGCGACTGCGATGCCTGCCACCATCCGGCCTTTGGGCGCCCTATCCTTACCAAGGAACCCCTTGCGGGAAACTCCGAGGCAGAGCGGTCGACCGCAACCGGAAAGTTGGCTCAGGCCGGCGATCAATTGCCAGTTGTGATGCGATCTCTTCCCGAATCCAATACCGGGATCGAACATGATCCGCTCGGGCGCGACACCGTCGCGAGATAGCGACTGAAATCTATCAAGGAAGTACGACCGAACTTCGGCAACGACATCATCGTACTTCGGATCGTCCTGCATCGTGACCGGCGTGCCTTGCATGTGCATGACGATGCAGGCAGCGCCGGTAGATCGGACTACCTCGACCATGCCGGTATCGCGCAGACCAGCCACGTCGTTAATGATCTCGGCCCCGGCTGCGACGGCCGCCCGAGCCACGAGCGGCTTGGAAGTATCGACAGAAATTGGAATCTGAATTCTGGCAACAAGTCGTTCAATTACGGGGATGACTCGCCGGAGTTCCACGTCGGGCGGGACCGGCTGAGCACCGGGGCGAGTCGATTCGCCGCCAATATCGAGAATGTCCGCCCCGTCGTCGATCAACTTCAGGGCGTGCCCGACGGCCGCTTCCGTGTCTCGCCCGCCGTCGGAAAAACTATCGGGCGTGACGTTGACGATCCCCATGACCAATGGACGGGTCAGGTCAAACTTACGGACGTGACTTCGCCATTCCATGCGGACCTTTGCCGTCAGCCGGTCGTGGGGGCGAAGCCGCGGCGCATCGTGTTTTCTGTGATGGTCCGCGGGACCATGAATTGCTGGAGGTACTCCGGCCCCCCGGCCTTGGAGCCGATGCCGGACATCTTGAACCCGCCGAACGGCTGCCGGCAAACGTAGGCCCCGGTGCATTTCCGGTTGATGTAGAGGTTGCCGACCCGAAACCGACGCTTCGCCCGCTCGATGTTCGCCGGAGACCGCGAATAAACTGCCCCGGTCAGAGCGTAGTTAACGTTGTTGGCAATGGCCAGCGCGTCGTCGAAGTCTTTGGCTTTGATGACGGCCACCACCGGGCCGAAGATCTCCTCTTGTGCAATGATGGCACTCGGGCTCACGTCGGAGAATACGTGTGGCCCGACAAACGTTCCCTGGTCTTTCAGTGGCCCGGGATCACCCGCGTAAATCAGTTTGGCCTCGGCTTTGCCCTTTTCGACGTAACTCAGGACCCGTTTACGGGAGTCTTCGTCGATCAGCGGGCCGACGTTGCAAGTCGGATCGTCTGACGGTGCGATTTTCAGGCTCTTTGTGGCTTCGACAACCCGATGGACGAATGCGTCGTACACCTTTTCGTGAACGATCGCCCGAGAGCAAGCCGAGCATTTCTGGCCGGTATACCCGAACGCCCCGTCGACCACGCCCTTTACAGCCTCATCGAGGTCTGCATCGCTGTCGATGATAGTGGCATTCTTGCCGCCCATCTCGGCAATGACCTTCTTCACGTGATCCTGGCCTACGGGCGTCCGCGCTGCCTGGGCGTTGATCAAAGTGCCAACCGTCTGCGAACCGGTAAATGCAATGACAGCGACATCGGGATGTTCGACGAGAGTCGGCCCGATTTCTTCCCCGTCGCCGGGCAGATAGTTGCACACGCCCGGCGGAAGGTTGACCGCTTCGCACAGTTCCTGAATCTTCGCTCCGATACAGGGCGACTGCTCGGCCGGCTTAAGGATGACGGTGTTACCGGTCACGATTGCGGCCGACGCCATGCCCGTAATGATCGCGAGCGGGAAGTTCCAAGGCGCAATGACGACCGTGACTCCGCGCGGCTCGTAGACGTAAGTGTTGTCCTCGCCCGGAATCTCCCGGCGGTCCCAGTCGCTGAGCCGGAGCATTTCCTTGCCGTAATATTCGAGGAAATCGATGCACTCGCCGACCTCCATATCCGCTTCGCGCCAGTTCTTTCCGCTCTCATAGACAATCCAGGCCGCCCATTCAAACGTCCGCGCCCGGACAAGGTTGGCCATCTTGAACAGGTAATCTGCCCGTTCCCGGGCGGGCACGTCACGCCAGGTGTCGAACGCCTTCCTGGCCGCCTCGACAGCCTGCTTCGCCTGCTCGGCCGATGCCCGAGCTGCCAGGCCGACGACCTGCGACGTCCGCGACGGATTCACCGATGTCAGCCAGTTTGTCGTTTCGACGCGCTTGCCACCGATCACCAGCGGGTACTTTCGCCCCAGTTGGGCCTCCACGGCTTTCAGCCCGGCCAGCATGGCGGCCCGCTTGCTCTCTTCTGCAAAGTCGGTGAGCGGCTCGTTGACGAAATCCGCCTGCACTGGTTTGCGAGGCTTCCGGTCGGACACTTTGGCTGAGGGGTTCATTAAGAGTACATCCTCAGGGGTGTTGTCTGTGAAACTCATGCGCAGGAACGACTCATTCGACGTATTTTCGAGCAACCGTCGGACGAGGTACGCCATTCCCGGGAGAAGTTGGCCGTATGGCGTGTACATGCGGACGCGTTGCCCCATGGCCACGAGCGCGTCCGCGATCGGGTCGGCCATGCCGTACAGGGCCTGGAACTCAAAACCTCGCTGGGGAATTCCGAGCCTGTCGGCGGTGGCAAGGGCGTTGGCGACGCTGCGGACATTGTGGCTGGCGAACGCAGGGCGCAGGACTTTGTAGTTTTCAAGCAGGAACTGCGTCATCTGCTCGTAACAAACATCAGTCTCGGGCTTCTGTTCGTAGACCGGGATCGGCCAGCCGTACATTTTCGCGGTAATGGTCTCGAAATCCCAGTAAGCTCCTTTCACGAGCCGGATCCAGACGGGAGTGCCGCGTTTTTTTGCCCACTCGCACAAGTCGCGAAGGTCGCCGGGCGTGTCTTTCAGATAGGCCTGAATGGCGATCCCGACGTCGGGCCAATCCTGAAATTCGGGCTCGCTAAGGATTTCCCGGAAGATTCGCAGGGTAACTGCCTTGAAGCTGTACTGCTCCATGTCAAAGTTGACGAACGCGCCGAATCGCCGGGCCATCTTCAGAATCGGGCGGAGGCGGTCGCGGACGGCCGCGCTCGTGGCCTCCGGAGCGATGGCGTCGAACTGGCTGTAGAGCGAAGACAATTTCACCGAAACATTGACACGTGGAATCGGGCCGAATGGGTCGGCATCGATCCGATCCACCGTCGGCCATGTCGGGGCGGCCCGACATAGCCCGTCGAGCAAATCGAAATACTGCTGCTGATACTGAACCGCTTCTTCCTCGGTAATGGTCGCTTCGCCGAGAAGATCGACGGTAAACGCCAGCGAGCGTTTGCGGAGTTTCGTGATCGAGGCGATCGCTTCCGGTACGTTCGTGCCCGCGATGAACTTCCGTGCCATACGGCGGGCGTTGCTGTCGGCTGACCGGGCAAGCAGTCTGCCGCCCAGCCCGCCGGAGGGAAGCATGCGAACTCCCAGCCTGCCCCACCACGGCAGGTGGTCTTTGGCGGCCGAGAGGTATTCCTTGAGGTGCCCGCTGACTTCGTCGGCGTCGCGCAGGTTGGGCAGGGCGTCGATGAATCGGAATAGCTGAATCTTGACGTTTTCGTCGCTCATCGACACCTGCATCAGCAGGTCGTCGAGCCACGCCGGGGAAAAGACCATGGGCCCGCGACGATCCAGCCGGGCGAAGATCTCCCGGCCATACCGGCGAACAAGGTCGTCGCGGTCGGTCTCCATGCACAGGTCTCGTGAAGTATCCGGAGACTATTGGTATAAGAGGCGTGCGATTTGCAGCCAGTCCGGTCCCGTGCGAACCCTAACTTGACAAGTGGGATTGAGGGCGGATATGAGCCGGCAATGCGTTTCTCCGTCTTACTTCTGCTGCCGCTGATTCTGGCCGCCGACCCGGCTCCGGTCGATTGCGGCCCGGATGCCATGCGATTATTCGGGACCAAAGTCCAGCCGTTCCTGTTCAATGCCTGCGTCGCCTGTCATGCCGGCGAAAAGCCAGGCAACTTCAGCCTGCGCCGTGGGGCTCCGGGCCGGTCGTTGCCCCCCGAAACCGGCCAGACAAACCTGGCCGCTTCCCTGCGGCAGATTGACCGGGCCGCGCCGGAAAAGAGCCCATTGCTTGTGAAGTCTCTGACAGCTCACGGGGGCCAGACGCGCCCGAGCCTCAAGGACACGACGGCCCCCGCGTACCGCAACCTTCACGAGTGGGCCAGGATGGTCGCGGCCGAGGGAAAAGCTCCGCCGTCGGACGGCAAAACGAAAGACCAGCCGTCGCCTGCGAGCGGGAAAAGTGATGATCCGCACGACCCGGCCGGGTTCAACCGCGGGAGTTGACCCGCTCCAAGGCGAGCATCAAAGCATGGGTTCCCTTTTGACCGAGGCCCTGTCCTAAAACCGCGTTGAAGAGTTGGGCTACCACGCCGGTCACGGGCAGCGCGAAATTCATGGCCCGGGCCTCCTCGAGAATGATCCCGAGATCCTTCACAAAGTGTTCGGCGAAGAATCCCGGCTCGAAATTGCCGTCGATGATCCGCGGCGCGAGGTTGGCGAGTTGCCAGCTTGCCGCCGCGCCGCCACCGACGGATTGCAGCACCGTGGCGGGGTCGAGCCCGGACCGTCGGGCGTAGAGCATTGCTTCGCAAACGCCGCTCAAAGCCCCGGCGATCAGGATCTGGTTGACCATTTTCGTGTGCTGGCCGGCCCCGGCCGGCCCTTGCAATACGATCGTCTTCCCCAGGCACTCGAAAATCGGCCTCATGGCCGCAAATGCCTGCGGATCGCCACCGACCATGATGCTGAGCGTGGCGTTTTTTGCGCCAACGTCTCCTCCACTGACAGGAGCATCGAGGGCGGCAATTCCCCGGCCGGCTGCGGCCGCGGCAATTGCCTGCGCGAGTGCCGGCTCACTCGTGGCCATGTCGATGATTGTGCCGCCGGGTCGAAGTGAGGTGAGCACGCCCCGTTCGCCGAGAAACACCTCACGCACGTCAGCCGGGAGGCTGACCATCCCGATCACGACATCGGAGGCCTTTGCAACCTCCGCCGGTGAATTAGCCCACTTGGCGCCGGCAGCAATCAGGGATTCGGCCTTCGAGCGGGTCCTCGAAAACACGGTGAGCGGGTAGCCGTGCCGAAGCAGGTGACCGGCCATGGATTGCCCCATGACGCCGGTGCCGATGAACCCGATGCGGGTCGATCCCGGGGTTGCTGTGACGATGTCCATTTCCACCTCAAACCCAGAGTCGAACGCGGTCGCGGAGATGCGCGGGGAACCGCTGATGAATCGCTTTCACTTCGTTGACGTGATACCGGGTGCTGAAGTGCATGGCGATAATCAGCTCGTTCTGAAACTGATCCGCGCGCTCGATGAAGTCGTCGATGTGCATATGACCGAACTTGTGGATCTTTTCTCGGCGGTGGTTCGGTCGCACGAAGCTCAACTCGACAATCAGAATCTTGGCCTGAAATGCCGGCGGGTAGGCATCGAGCCCGGCGGGGCTGGTATCGCCCGAGTAACAGAGCAGGGGCGTCCGGACTTCCTGGGTAATGGCCGTTCCTGCAAACTTCAGGTCGCGTATCTGATCTCCGGGAAGCCCTACGTATTCCGGCTTGAGCTTCTGCTTTCGGTCCCAAACCAGGAATCCGAGTGACGGGATGGTATGCGTAGTCGCGAATGCAGTCACCACATGTTCGCGGGAAAGCGCAATCTCCTGGCCAGACTCCAGTCCGACAAGGTCGCAGACCATGCGACCTCGATCGAGTCGCTGCATGATCTGAAGGAGCCTGCGCGTATCATCGATTCCAGCGGCCGGGAGGTATATGGTCGGCGGCGACATTTTCATCATTCGCCGCCGGGCCACGTAGACGGGCAGCGCGGCGATGTGGTCGAGGTGCGTGTGCGAAAGAAACCAGGTCGGGGTCCCCATGAACGACCAGGGTTGGGCTCCAAGGTCGAAGCCCAATTTCAATTCGGGAATTCGCCAGTAACTCTGTACCGCTGCCCGCGACCAGCCCTCGACGGTCAGCCCGGCGTGGTGATACGACAACAACGGTGCATTGTCGACGGGGCGACCGTCCGGTCCGATCCGCGGCTTCATGGACCCTTCGTTCAATGTGATTCCTCATGCCGCCCGAGTTGCGGCCTTTGTTTTTCCGGCCAAAAGGCCTTCTTGAACAAAGACCCGGCCAACCTTTACTGGTTCGGCTGCTTGTTGAAGTCGCCCGCCTCCACGATGATCTGTTTCGAGGGCACGATGTACTTCTGAAACGCCTTTTGGATGTCGGAGGCGGTCAGTTCGTTGATTTTCTTTTCGAGGGCCGAATAGTAGCTGAAATCGCGGCCCATTGACAGATTGTTGGCTAATGTAGTTGCGATGGCCCTGTCCTGCGTCCAGCGGAGCTTCATCTGCTCCAGGAACGCACGCTTGCCGTCGTCCAACTCCGAAAGACTGACACCCTCCTTGATGAACTTCGAGACCTCTTCGTCGATCGCTTTGTCTACCTTCGTCATATTGGTCGGGTTGCAAATTGCGAAGACGATGAAGTTGGAGGCCGGGTCGCGAGGGCTGGCCTGAAAGCTCGAATTGACGCCGTAGCTGAGGCCGTCTTTTTGTCGGACCCGGTTTCCCAGTCGGCTCGACAGCGTGCCACCACCGAGCAGGAAGTTGCCCAGGTCGAGCGCGGCAAAGTCCGGGTCGTTGTCGCCCAGGCGGAACACCAGGCCGGATAGGTATAGTGCGTTGGCCTTGTCCGGCGTGTTTATCGTGATCTTTTCCCCTGCGATCCCCTCGGCGGCCGGCCTCGCAATACGCTGGTACTTCACGGTCGATTCCCAGCCGCTCAGGAGTTGCTTGAGTTGGCCGATGATCGCGTCCGAGTCAAAATCACCGACGATGCCGAACTCTCCCGTCCCGGCCGATACCTGCGATTCGTACAGGCCGCGAATCTTGTCCACGGTGACGGCATTGAGTCGTTCGAGGTCTTCGTCCAATGTCGGGATGTACCGGACGTCTTCGGCCGGGTACGGATTCAGCTTTCGCTGTAACGCCCGCATAGCCAGGGAATTGGGCTCGGCCCGCCCCTTTTCGAGACCTTCGCGGGCCTCTCGCCGGAGAACGTCGAACTCGGCGGCCGGGAATGCGGGCTGACGCAGCGCCTCGGTCAGCAGTTCGATGGCCGCAGGAAGCGTCGACCGTTTCGCGGTGATATCGACGACGAGGACACCGAGATTACCCGTGCTGATCGACATCCGCACACCCAGTTTGTCGAGCGCGTCCTGAAACTCTGCCCTCGACTTGTTCCGAGTTCCCCTCATCAACATGGGACCCATCAATTGCGCTACGGTGTTCATTCCGCGGAGTGAATCCTCGTTGCCGTACCGCAGGATCAGGGTCATGGAAACAGCTTCGCCACGGGTCTTCCGTGTTAGGATGGCACCTTTCACGCCACCGATTTCGACACGCTTCGTCCGCGCATCGATGTTGGCGGGCGTCGGGTCAAAAGCTTCGCCCTGAGCGATTGATTGGCGCCCCTTGTAGTCCTTGATCATGTCCGAAACAGCAGGCGTAGCTGAAACTGCGATTCGCTCCGCTTGCTTCGTCGGAATGAACTCGCCGAACGTGCGGTTGTTCCGTCGAAGGTAGTGCGTCGCCACGCGGTTCACGTCGTTCGCGTGTACTTTTTCGAGGCGGTCGCGATGTAGAAAGAAGAGTCGCCAATCGCCTTTTGCGGCCCACTCGCTGAGGACCACCGCGAGGACGCCCGAATTGTTCATCAGAAGTTCGCGCTGCTTGAGGAGTCGGGTCTTCGACCGTTCGACTTCTTCCGGCGTGATCGGCGTATCACCGATCCCCTCAACGGTCTTGAGAAACGCCTCTTTGACAGCTTGGACCTTCTCAGGTTCGCAGGCTGCGCCCAAAGCGATGAAGCCGGGATCGTGGCCCCCGTAAGAGTAACCACGGACATTGGTAGCCAACTTCGTGGCCACGAGTGCCTTGTATAGACGTCCGGAAGGTTCCCCCGCGAGGACCTCATCGAGAACTTCTACGGCGGCGTAATCCGGGTGGGCCCCAGCGACGATGTGGTAAGCTGCGCCCACGGCTGCGACATTGCCCACGCGCCGGAGGTTGACGACGCGCTCGCCGTCCTGTGCCGGCTCTTCGGTGTATGTCTTGTCCAGCACGCGTGTCGGCCTGGGAATTGGTCCAAAGTACCTGGCAATGAGCTTTAAAGCAGTCGGTTCGTCGAACTTCCCGGCAACGACGAGCACGCAGTTGTCGGGCTGATAGAACCGCTTGTAAAAGGACTGGAGATTGTCGATCGGCACCCGCTCAATATCGGACCGGTTGCCGATCGTGGACTTACCGTAATTGTGCCACTCGAATGCCGTCGCGAGAATTCGCTGACCGAGAATCTGCTCCGGGTCGTTCTCGCCTCGCTCGAATTCGTTCCGGACGACGGTCATTTCCGAGAGCAGATCGTCGCGGCGGATGAAACTGTTGATCAGGCGATCCGCCTCGAGGTGGATTCCGAATTCGAGGTTTTCCTCCGTGGCGGGCATCGTCTCGAAGTAATTGGTCCTGTCGTAAGAGGTCGTTCCGTTGAAGTTCGCGCCGTGATCCCGTAAGGCCTTGGGCACGTCCTGAAAAGTCGGCGTACCCTTGAAAACCATGTGTTCGAGCAGGTGGGCCATTCCCGTCTCGCCGTAACCCTCGTGACGCGAACCCACGAGTACCGTCAGATTCACGGTGACTGTCGGCCGGGAGGCGTCCGGGAACAGGAGGATTCGAAGGCCATTCGGAAGCGAGTACTCGGTGATCCCTTCGACGGATGTGACTTTCTGCGGAACCACATTCGGCTGAGCGAACGCTTGGCCCACAATCAAGACGTACGCGATGGCAGCGAGCAAACGGCGCATGGAGGCTTTCCCAGGAACTTGTTTGGGAGATACCGCATATTTAGGTGTTGAACCCGACTTGACCAGCGGGAGTCTTTTCGGCTATTCCCCGCGGCTGCGGAGGTCATGTCATGCGCTGGATCATTCTGCTGGCAATTGGTTCAGGGATTACCGGTTGCTCGTCGCTCACGCCGACCGAAAACGGCGTGCTGGGTGGTGGTGCCCTTGGGGGCGTCACAGGCGCACTGATCGGGAAATCACTTGGCAATACCGGTGCCGGGGCCGCGATTGGAGCGGGGGTCGGGGCAGTTGCCGGTGGCGTGACCGGCAATGCCGTGGAGCAAGCCGAGAACAAGGCCGTGGCTCGTGCGACCTTTCAGCAGCAGCAGCAGGCAGCTCGGCAATTGGGGCTTACAGACGTCGTTCAGATGGCTCAAGGGAAAGTGTCGGACCCGGTGATTATCGGTCAGATTCGCACGACCGGAAGCCGGTATAACCTGTCGACAACGGATATCCAGTGGCTCAAAGACAACGGCGTCAGCGATGCTGTTGTTATGGAAATGCAGCAAACGGCCAGCAGACCCGCGCCGGTGGTTTATGCAAGACAAAGACCGGTCTACGTCGTTGAGGAGCCAGTCTTCGTCGGGCCGCCGCCCCCGGTGGTGGGGGTCGGCTTCTACCACGGTCGGCGATGGTAGCCGAGATCCGTGTTAGCTATTCCGCAGGGGCCCCCAGGCGGTCGCCGCCTGCATGATCGATTTGCCGAAGCTCTCGGCTTCGCGGACGCCCGGCAACGTGAGCATTAGTTTCCCACCGGGCCCGATAATGTCGAGCGAGCCGGCAAAGAAATAGTCGCTGACGTCGTCGTGCGTATACCGGACGTCCTTGATCTGATCGAGCGGCACTTCCTGAACCGGCCGGGCGTCGAAACCCTTGCACACCATCAGCCGGCGGTTGGTCAAGCGATACCTCGTCACCAGCCCACCGAAACCGGGCAGAACCCCCATCAATCGGGTGAGCAGAAACGGGGCGAGAATCGCCCATCCGATTGGCGCGAAGATAACAGACTGGATGCACCGCCGGGCCAGCGCTGCTTTGGCAGGCATTGAAGCGACCGACGGCCAGGCGTCGCGAATGAATCCTTCCCGGCTTCCGGGTGAAACGACTCCCGTAATCGCGTGCGTGTCGAGTTCCGCCATGATTGCCATGCTTATTCTCCCGGCCTTGCCGACTATGTTACGAGTCGGGCACGCTCTGGGTCAGGCGTTTAACGACGATTGTCGCGTAGGAACCGCGCGGAAGCTCGAATCCTAGACGAAGCCGGGAGTACCCTGCGTGAAGTTCGTCCGCGCCCGGTTCGGCGGAAAAACGAGCCGGCATGACCCATGCCGGACGGCTCCCTTTAGAAAAGAACGGCTCGCGGAGCCCCGGCAGCTTCATGGCGGAAAGCGAAAATCCCTGATCCGCCAGGGCAGCCTCGATGATGGGGTGCCAAGGCGAATCGGGTTCGAGCTTTAGTCGGGCCGAGGGGAGCGGCAATTCACATGACAGTTGGCCCAGTTCCGTCTCCGAGAGGAAGGATGCTGCCGGGACTCTGGCCAATTTCAGCTTGAGCATCATGGTCCGGTCGGCCGGGACTACGGCCGAAACGAAGGCGGCAAGCATTCGGTTCCAAAGGAACGACTGGTAGGCCGACAAGTAAAGCCCCTGCAATTCGGGCCGAAGTCGGGCGACAGCACCTTTGAAATCCGTCGGGTGGTGAACAAGGTAGTCGACAATGCTCCGTGCATGCCCTCGTTCCAAAGCAGATTTGCACTCGGCCCAATTGCTCCAGTGTTTGAGCAACGTTGCTTTCTCCCGTTTCACGGCAGACTTGTCGTGTACGTAATCACCTGCCAATGCGAGCCTGAGCGCATCCTCGTAGCGGCCCAGGACCATCAGACGTGCGGCAAATTCCTCCCCGTCGGTCGATCCAAACCGCTGATCGTCAAAGTAATTCGGGACGCCGAACCGGGCGACTTCGCTCGCCCGTGCCGTCGCGGCGGCGGCCGCCGTCTCGGACAGTTTGCGGAGCGTAATCTGAAACTGATTGGCCTCGATATCAGCTGATGTGAATGGCCGATTGATCTGGCCAAGGTATCTAACCGAAACGTCGTGGTGGACCAGCCCTTTTTGCGGGCCGCGAAAGATCGTGAAATGCTGGCGGGTAAACGCGTGGCGGTCTTTGAGCCCGCCGTAGCTCAAACGGCGGAAGTCGATTTTCCAACGGGATCGAACGGAAGCCAGCGCGTCCGGCGTGGTCCATCCGCGCTTTTCAAGCTCATAAAGGGCAAATGGGCCGGCTGACGGACTAACGGCCGTAAGTTCGGTCACTTGAAAATCGTCGGGAGTTTGCTTGAGCTTCATGGGGAGTCAGCTCAGCGCATGAAAAGAGCCCGAGAACCTGGACACGAAACCGTCGCCCAATCAGTTTCGCGCCTCACAGATATTCTCGGGCTCAACAGAATATTAGGCGGTCGACCTCTCCAAATCAAGGCGCGGGGATCACTTTTCGACACCAATCTGCCGATCAGATCGTAACTGACTTTTCAGAAACAATCGAAGCTCATTCAATGCACTCAGCGTGACGCGTGCCTGGATCCCAGTACGCGTGCCGAACCACTGGACTTGATGGCTTGTCACGCCGCCCGCCCAGGCAATGCCGATGAAAGCAGTACCAACGGGCTTTCCTTCGCCGCCGTCCCCGGGGCCGGCGAGGCCGGTTGTGCTGACGGCAATGTCGCTCCCAATTCGGTCGCGTGCCCCCATCGCCATCGCTTCGGCTACCGGGCCGCTGACCGCGCCGAACTCAGCCAGCATCGATCGGGAGACTCCGAGCAATTCTGATTTGACCTCGTTGGTGTACGCGACAACACCGCCCCGAAGCCACTCACTGATCCCGGGAACACGGGCAAGCCGCTCGGCCACCTGGCCGGCCGTTATGCTTTCCGCCGTCGCCACGGTCATGCGTCTCTCGGCCAGCAGTCGGCATACGACCTCGTGAAGTCCCTCGTCGCCGGTGCCGAACACCAATTCACCCAGCCGGGAGCGAATTTCCTGTTCCACCGGTTCGATTTTCCCTTGAGCCGTTTCACCATCGGGAGCGTGTGCAACGATGCGCAGGCTGATAACGCTGTTACTGGCGGTGATGCCGACTTCCGGATCACGTCCGCGAGCGGTCAGGTCCTTCAGCATTTCTTCCACATGCGATTCGCCGGTGCCGAAGGTGTTGATGCGCCGCTCAACGATCACGCCGCCGCCCACGCCCAAGCTCGCGAGGCGGGGCACGACAAACTCCTCGAACATGGCAGTCATTTCCCGGGGTACGCCCGGCAGGGCCGCCACGTGGGCGTTTCCCACCTCCATCCAAATGCCGGGAGCCGTGCCAAGCGCGTTGGGAATCGGCTTGGCCGAGGCCGGGAACATTGCCTGGACTCGGTTCCGCTCGGGCATGGGGCGATTCCGGCGAGCGAACATCGTCTTTATCATGTCAAATGAGGCTTCGTCGAAAACCAATTCGACGTTGGCGACCTTGGCCAACACGTCCCGGGTCAGATCGTCCAGTGTCGGCCCCAGGCCTCCGGTCATAATGACCAAGCCGGCCCGCGCGGCCGCCCGCCGCACTACGTCAACATTGTCTTCGAGGTCGTCGGAAACTGTCGTATGGAAGGCGACGCGCATTCCAATCGAGGCGAGCGCCCGGCTGAGCCACTGGCTGTTCGTATCCAGGTTCTGGCCGGTGGTCAGTTCAGTACCGACAGAAATGATCTCGCACTTCATGCGACTAATCTACGGACACGGAGCATTCGGTAACGCGAATTCGAAACGGGCGCCTGTGGTGACATCCTTGAGCCGCAAATCGCCACCGAGCAACTTGGACCATCGGTTGGCCAGCGTCAGACCCAGGCCGACGCCACCGCTTGCCGCTGGCGTGTTCGTCCCGCGCCGGAACGGGCGAAATACGGCGCGGATGTCCCTCGTGGCGATCCCCGGGCCGCGATCCTCGACCGCAAACACGAAATCGTCGCCGGTCCGGCCGACACTGAGCCTGACGGTGGGGTCCTCGGCCTCCCGTGAATACTTGCAACTATTGTCGATGAGGTTTCCGAGAAGCTGGCGGAGGATTTCGGAGTCGGTCTCGATGATATCGGGTACCCCATCTTCGATGGAGACGTCGAGCGACTTACCGGCCGCATGGCACGTGGTGCCCCACTCCTTCTTCATCGATTCCATGAAGTCCCGAACGACGACCGGCTGGGAGTTGACGACCGGCATCTGCCGCTCGAGTCGGGCGAATTCGAGGACGTTGGCAATGAGTCGGTGAAGCCTGTCTGCCTCGCCGTGCAGCGTGTTCAGGTACTCGGTTTTTTTCGCTTCGTCGCGGACCAATCCCGATGTAAGCATGTCGAGGTAAAGCCGAAGGGTTGTCAGCGGCGTCCGCAATTCGTGTGTCACGGCAGAGACAAACCGGAACCGCCGTTCCGAGAGATCGAGGAGCGACCAGCCGCCCAATGCCGCCAGCACCAAGGCAATGGCCGACGCCGACCAGGCGAACGTCAGGCCCCACCTTAGCGGAGTGTTCAACGGAAAGAGCGTCATCGGGGCGTCGCCGGCGTCAAGCCGCACGGGCAGCGCCGACATCCGGTCTGGATGCTGCCCCTCGTCGCGGACGAGTTGCGCATCGGGTAGAAGATCTCGAACGCCGTCCGTCAGGACTTCCCGCAATCGAGGCCAATCGAGGAGAACTCCCTGCATCAGCACCAGTTCGCCTCCATCGACTCGGCGGAGAAGCAGCAGGTGCTCTGTGCCGTCGGCGGAGTTTCGCCAAACCGGTTTCAGGTCGTCGATCGTGGCCTTGCTGCACACATAGGACTGGCCGAGTGACATGTCTTTCGCCGCAACCAGATCAGGCAGAGGGGCGTAATTTATGACGGCGGTGTTTCCTCGGTCCGGGCTTCTGTTATCGCCTCGGATTGCGGTTTGGGTCTGGGATCGCACGCGTGCCTCGTTTTCCAGCCACTGGCCCGCTTGCTGCGAATTGGGAAATCGTCCCTGCGAAACTTGTGTCGGGGAATCATTGGCCACGTTCTGCTGTGCGCTAGCCTCAACCTGTGGAATGGTCTCGTCGACATCGAACCATTTCCGAACGGGAAACTGCAGAGCCAGGTGCTGAAGCCGGGCGGCACGCTCCGGCGTGGCGTTGGTCATGGCTATCCCGGCCGACGAATCACGCAGTCGCTTTGCCAGAGTCTCGTTCGGGACCTGTGGTGAACGCCAGCCCAACTTGGCGTCAATTACAAAGTGTAACGAGACCCAATCGGGCAGATCAACGCTGAGAAGCGGCGAAGGCAGCAGAACGTTTCCCAAATTGATCGAGGTGCCGGTACGGGTTAACGCTGGCGTGGGCGGGTAGAGCGGTTCATAGTGCGAGACGGGGCGGCTGTCTTCACGTGCCAGTATGGGGAAGATCCGACTATCCAATCGCCAAAGGGCCAGACGCACGGTGTCGGCATGCTCGAGTTGAAGGGCGACACGCGTCGCCCACGCCAGCCCGGCAATCAAAAGGACCGCGACGGCGGCAAACGCGATTCCCGGCAAAACACGAGACCGATTCATCGAGGGGCCTCGGCAGGCTGAAGGTCCGGAGACGCCATGTATCCTCGGCCGCGGACAGTCACGACCGCATCGGGAACGGTCTTGCCAGACGGATCGCGGAGTTTTGCCCGCAGCCTGGCTACGTGCATGTCGATGGTCCGAGTTTCCAGGTAGTCAGGAGAAACGCCCCAGACCCAGAGAAGCAATTCGTCACGGGTGACGATTCGCTCACGGTGCTGGATCAGGTAGCGGAGCAACGACGCTTCCGTATCGCTTAACTCCGCGCTGGATTCCTTGCCCCACCGGACTTCCCCTCGCTTCAAATCGAGCTTGGCGTGCCCCAGTCTGGCTTGGAGCACTTCCGTCGCCCGGTGAGGCGAGCGGCGGAGGACCGCCTCGACGCGGGCAAGCAGTTCCTTGGCCGAGAACGGTTTGACTACGTAATCGTCGGCGCCGAGTCGAAGGCCACGGACACGGTCGTCCTCGCTGCCACGCGCTGTGAGGATGATGACGGGAAGGGTTGGCTGCTTTTTCCTGATGCCGCGGAGGACTTCGAGCCCATCCATCTGCGGCAACAGCAGATCCAGCAGAACAAGGTCGACGGGGCTGGACGTCGACAGATCGAGACCCGTTTTCCCGTCGGCCGCCTCGTCGACCTGGTAGCCAGACACCCGGAGGACATCGACGACGCCGCGACGGATGGCGGGTTCGTCTTCCACGACAACGATTCGCGCGGTCATCGGCGGTCTCCCGTGTGTCCTTATACAGACGATGTCCGGGTTGCGAAAGTTGGGCCAACTTCCGGACATCGCCATTTTCGACCGGCCTATTTGGCGATTACGGTGCCAATCCCCATCTGCTTGTCCAGTTCCAGCTTGTAAGTGTAATCGATGGCAAGTGCTTTTTCGCCGTTCTGGGTCGGCAGGACTGTCACGTCCCAGCGGAGCAGGTTTTTCGGCCGCTCTTCACGCAGATACAACGCGTCGCCGCTGAGATCGGGTTTCTGGCTGACGAGGCTGACGGCGATCGCCTGGGCGTCGCCTTTCGGCAGGCGGTCCCAAACCTGCACTTTGACCGGTTCCGCTTTGTAGCTATTCACAAGCAGGCGGTAGTCGAACGTATGGACCTGATTGCCTCCTGAGGTGATACGGTTCTTATTCGACAGGGTCCGCTGGACCGAAATCTGCGGATCGGCCCCGAAACTCACGCTGAACGGCTTACCGACGGCGACGAGTGGCAATGACATCCGGCCCACGAAGTCCTGCCCTTGATACATGGTTGCTTCGCCCGGGAACAGTACGAACTCGCTCTTGTTGACGAGGTCGGCCATCCGATACACGTGCGGCGTCAGCACGGGCACGGCCTTGAAGTAATACTCCGGCGTCAATTGGAGCCGGGTGACTTCGAGAATCTGCTCGTCATTTCGCGACGGCATGCTCAGAGAGCCGCGCAGGCGGTAAGTCACGGCCGGTCCTTCACTCGGAGTCGAGGTGTATTCCCGATTGACCGCCAGGATATCATCGCGGCTGGCCAGCAATTCGCCGAATTGCTCGCAGGCGGCGGCGTCATTGATGGCCTTTTCGGCGTCGACAAACCGGACGGAGTTTTGAAGCGACTGGCCCTGCGCTCGTCCGGCGTCGGCCCGTTTCTTCAATTCGTTGTAAGGGTTCGCTCCGGGTGGGAGGGCCGCCGCCTGGCGCGGGGCGTTCAGCGGCGCGGCAGAGACTTCGAGCATCTTCAGGTCGGGCGGAGCGGCATTCAAGAGCGGCTGGGCGGTCGACAGGGCGATGGCCACGTTCGTCCAATCCTCGCCCGTCTGTTGCTGGACCGCGGCCAGGTATTCCACGTTGACGGGTTCCTGCGGTTTGCCGGCCCGTAAGCGGTACTGGGGGCGCCAGGCGACCGCGTCGACCAGGTAAAATAGCTTGATCGTCCCGGCCGCCGCATTTGCCTTGTCGATCGTGATGACTGCGACTCGCTCGGTCCGACTGATGCCAGCCGTCTTCTCGGCCAGTTGCCGTTTGAGGAACTCGGTCTGTTCGGTCAATTCCTGGGCTTTCTGGAGCAACGCGACGGCCTCCTTGGCCCGTTCGGCCCGTGTTTGCAACAGGAATTTGGAAAGTGCGATGACGGAGTCGCTATTCAACTGGCCTTTGTCGGTGAGGTGTTGGAGCGAAGAAGCCGAGAATCCCTCCAGTTTGGTCAGAAACTGCGTCTGTTCGCCCGCGACCTTGATGTCGGCCTGAACTCGCTGGCTGTCAAGATTGAGCTGCCTGATCTGACTTTCGAGTTTGCGCACTTCTTCTCGCGTGTCTTCCTTAATGGCGATCGAGCGGAAACGCGTGTTGAGGATTCGTATGCCGTCAGTGCCTTCGGCATACGGGCTTCCGGCGAGTGTGCGGGGTGGCAAAGGACTCACGAGCAGTTCCTGAGTGCCGGTGCCCTCGGGGACGCTTACTTCGCGAGCAACGAGAGCATTGCCTTGATACACCGTCACGGCGACGATCCGGTTCTTGACCGGAGTCCCCTTCGGGAGATCTTCGGCCGCCAGGGCCGGAATGGTCATCAGGAGCCAGGACGCAAGCACGGCACGCATTGTAAATCCCCGCGACGGACGAACGCAGTTGTCTCGTGGGGATTCTAGCCGATTCGCACGGCCGAATGCGTAACGCTTCTGTAACTCACGGCGACTTGAATCGGCCAGGGATCGCATCCCAATCCGGGCCCGGCTCGAAGTAGAAGCTCTTGGATTTTAACAAGGAATACACACTGGCCGGGAATCCGAGCGATTCGCGCAGCTCGCGCTGTCCCAACATGCGCCCTTGCGGATCGACCCCACCAGCAATGACGAGCGGCCGCGGTGCAACGAGTGCGGCTAGCTGAGGTACGTCGCCGGCCCGAAACAGATGGGGCACCAATGCCCCCATCCGAAAGATGTCTCCGTAGGCGGAGTCGGTGAGCATGGTCACGGGCAGGTCCGCGAGCACAGCCCCCGCGATTTTTTTCGGAAACAACGCGGCCGCCGCAAGTGCTACGAGCGCTCCCGATCCGACTCCGGCAATTATCGTGCGGTTCTTGTCAAACCCCTGCAGAACGATCCAGTCAAGCAGGCACTGAACTTCAAATACCCATTGGCCGAGTAACGGCCGTCCGATCCAGACCCCGTGCTCGGCCTGTTTGTAATCGGGGACGCGGCCCGGTTTTGCAGGAAGGACCTGGCCGCCGACGCGGTGATCGGCAGCAACGATGTCGTACCCTGTTTTGAGAAACCCGCGAGACATCGGGTGCGATTGAGCGGCGGCAGCCCCGTCCAGGTTGACAAACAAGAGTGCAGCTTTGGATTCTGCCTGTTGACGATTTCTTGCCCGCAGGCATGACATCGGCATTCCGGGTTCGGGCACGAGCGTGATGGGTGTGGTCGTGACCTCGCCCGCAGTCGCCGGTTCACCGATCGTCCCGGGCGATGCCACGGAATTCGGCATCCGGCCGAGGACTTTCTCGAGTTCGCCGTGGACAAATGTTGCGGTCGAGTCCCACTCTTCGGGATGATGCGGCGGCGCGGGAAACTGAGCGGCCAGTCGCCTGAGGCCGTGCCGTTTTGCGTAAGTGGGCGGGTATTGCCAGCCCTGGGGACGCAACGCCGGGTCGGGATAGCAGCGGAGGACGTTGGGATCTTCCAGCGTGATCGCGGGTTCGCTGATGGGGGTGCCGGCCCCCTCGTTTTTCAGCCACTTTGTCATCCAGCCATACATCGCCTCACGCATCGGCTTGTCGTAGCCGTGCCCGGCATCGAACACGGCATGCTCGACGCGGTCGGCATTGTTGGAGAGGCGGTAGATGTCACGGGCGCGTGCAACGCTTTTCGCGGCTTCGGCCGGGCTGAACTGAATGCTGTCACGACCTGCGCTGATCACCATGAGCGGTCGCGGCGCGATCAGGCCGAGTACATCCCCTTCCTCGGTCATGGACATGACACCGGGGATGACCTCGCAAACGCAGCATTGCACGAACAGGTACGATTGGTAATTGCCGACGGAACACACGGGCACCGCGGCTGCGAACCGGTCGTCAAACGCGGCGGCGTACATCGTCTGGTTGCCCCCGCCCGATTCTCCCGTGACCCCGATCCGCATCGGGTCGACTTCCTGTCGGCTGGAGAGGTAGTCCAACGCCCGACGGTTGTCGTGCAGTTGCAGGGAGAGCAAGGATAATCCCACGGGCCAGAGCGTGCCGCCGTATCGGCCTCCGTGGTAAGTCCCCGGCGCCGGCGCGGAATACCGCTCGCCCGATCCGAAGGCATCGACGCAGAGAACGGTGAAGCCCAGCCTGACAAGACCAATACACCGCGATTGGACCACCGGTTCCACTCGGGCCAGCGACCAGTGCCCGTGGACGACCAGAACCGCAGGGCCCCGCTTCGGCGCGGGATCGGGCCGAAAAAGGTTGGCCGTCATCCACACGTCGGGTTGTGTCTGCAGGATGAGCCGCTCGATGACATAGCCCGGCCTCTTGACTTCGCCGAGAATTCGCGGCTCCAGCGGGCAATTCTCGAACGTCCCGCCGACCGCTTCGAGGATCCGCGGGCGGAGTTGCTTCGCCCGGGCAACCCATTCCGCCATTGAGGTGGGCGATTTGTCCGCGGAGCGAAGTTGAGCGGCTTCGCGACGTACGAACTCCTCGTAGGCTTTGACGCTCATCGCTCGTCCCGGTAGTTCAGGTTGCGGCGTTCGGCCGCCCGGGCGACGACAGCGGTTTCCACCTCGGGCGGGACGAACGGATGCAGATCGCCACCGAACGTACCGATCTGCCGAATGAGCGTGCTCGAGAAGTGCGAGTGTTCTACCTGAGCCATCAGAAAAACAGTCTCGATCTCGTCATCCAGATTCTGGTTGGTGAGTGACATATTGAACTCGTATTCCATGTCGCTCAAAGTTCTAAGGCCGCGGAGCATGATGCCCGCATTCAGCGATCGGACGAAAGTTACCGCCAGTCCGCTGAACGGAAGGACCTCGACGTTTTTGAACCGTTTGCACACGGCTAGCAGCAACTCGACCCGCTCGGCCGGCTCGAAGAATGCGTGTTTTTCCGGATTGATGCCGACTCCGACGATGAGCCGGTCGTACAGGGCCGCCCCGCGTCGAATGATGTCGACGTGCCCGTGATGGACGGGGTCAAACATGCCGGTGTACACGGCCACGCGAGGATTCAGGGCCATTCAACGCTCCTGACGGGTTAGTACTTCGAGGAGCCGATCGAGGTCTTCGCGATTGTTGTAGCAGTGGGGGGCGACGCGAACCCGGCCGCCACGGTGATTCACGACCACGCCCGCGGCCCGAGCCTGCTTCATGACCTCACCGGAATCGCGCCCCGGAACCGTCAGCGAGACGATGCCCGATGCCGAGTTCGGATCAGAATGAATCTGAATCCCGTGGGATTTCGCCGATTCGCAGAGATACCTGGTCAACTCCCGGATCCGGGTCTCGATGCCCGACGCTGTGAGGCCGTGAAGCAGTTTCAGGCTGCCTCCCCAAGCAGTAATGATGCCAAAACTCAGCGTGCCGCCCTCGAATCGCCGAGCGTCGGTTTGCAGAGAAAAGTCGATGTTGGCGTAATCGAACGGGTTGATGACACTATGCGCGCCGACTCCTTGAGGGCGCAACCGGGCCATCAATTCGGGGCGAACGTAAAGGAATCCCGCCCCCTGATACCCCAGAGCCCATTTGTGCGATCCGCAGCAGACAAAATCGATCGGCGTCTGTTGCAGGTCCAGTGGCAGGGCCCCGAACCCTTGAATCACATCGACGCACAGTGCGACTCCACGTGACTGAACCAGTTCGGCGGCGTCTGCCAGGTTCAGACAGAAGCCGGACGCGTAGCCGACCCAACTAATGGCCAGGATCCGTGTTCGCGAATCAATCGCGCGATCCAGCTCAGCAAGGTCGACGGTCAGTCCATTATTCGGGACACGCCGGACTTCGACGCCTCGCGACCTCAGGTTCATCCACGGGTACTGGTTCGAAGGATACTCGTCTGCGGGCAGGACGATGTTGTCTCCGGGTTGCCAGGGGAACCCCTCGGCCACGAAGTCGATCGCCTCCGTTGTGTTTTTGACGAAAGCGATTTGCGACGGGTCGGCATGGATCATCGATCCGATCAGCCGGCGGACGTCTTCGCAACGGTCCACCCAGTGGCCGACGCGGGTGACGCCGTGGTGCAGGATGTCGTCGGTAAACTCGTGAAGGATTGCCGCGGCAGGGCCGGAGGCGGCCGAAACGCCCGCATGATCGAGGAATGACCATTCACGGGTCACGGGAAAGTGCTGACGCAGGTCCATGCCGCCATCATATGGGCCCTATAACAATCCCGTCCTCACGAGAAAAAACATGCTGCTGGCCCCAAGCGAGTCGCCCTACGATCTGCATTTCTCCGTGGGTCGGACGCCGGTTCGAGTTCACGTCGGCTTCTGGATCTTCTCGGCAATTCTTGGTTGGAACAACATCGAACGCGGCGTGGCATTCGTCCTGATCTGGGTGCTCTGCGTTTTTGCGTCGATCCTCCTGCATGAACTCGGACACGTATGGGCAGGCAAGCTCTTCGGCAGCGACGGGCATATCGTCCTGTACAGCTTTGGCGGCTTGGCCATCGGTTCCAAAGCGCTCGACCGACGATGGGAGCGTGTATTTGTATCCTTGGCCGGTCCCGGCATTCAACTACTACTGTTCGGCATATTGTGGTTGGTCATGCAACTGCCTGCGTTTGCCGCTTGGTTTGTCGGAGCCAATGAACTCGTGCAGCAGGTCTGGTTGAACATGGTGTTCATAAACCTCCTCTGGCCACTCTTCAATCTGCTGCCGGTTTGGCCGCTCGACGGCGGCATGGTGTGCCGAGAGGTATGCGAGGCCGCCAATCCGCGGTCCGGCACCCGCGTCTCGCTCGGCATTTCCATTGCAACGGCAGCATTTATTGCGATCAACACTGTCGCTGCCTCGAACGGCCGTCCGATCATCCCCTACCTGCATGGCTATGGGATGTACACAGTCATCCTTTTCGGGCTTCTGGCATTTGAAAGTTACCAGTTGCTTCGGCAATTGGGTCGGCCGTGGGACCGCGGCGGCTATAGCTGATTTACCATTTGTCGATCGGACCGCTGGGTACGGCAATTGAAGGGGCGTCGCCGGCCCGCCAGCCGGCAGGCGGACCTTTTGCCCGAAGTGTGTCCACGATCCCCACCAGCGATTCCCACGAATCGAGCATCACCAGCTTCTTCTGAATCTCCCGGCCCGGCTTGAGGACTTTGGCATACCAGTTGCCGACCTTCCGGAAGTTGGTGCAGCCGCGGTACTCGCCCCAGAGTTCGATCAGGCGGCGGACGTGGGTTTCCAGAAAGTCGATTCTCTCGAAGTAGGTCGGCGGGTCGCCGGGCTGCCCGGTATTTTCCCATGCGAGTAGTTGGCGGAAGATCCACGGATTCAGCAGGGCGCCCCGACCGATCGCGATGGCGGTGCAACCAGTTTCACGTAGCATGCGCTCCGCGTCTGCCAGAGTGATGATGTCGCCATTGCCGACGACCGGGATTTTCTGGACTGCCTCGACGACGGCACGGATTCCGGCCCGATCGACGCTACCTGAAAATCCCTGTTGCCGAGTACGGCCGTGAATGATCACGGCAGCCGCGCCGACCTGTTCAAACTCGCGTGCAAAAAACGGCGCTGAGAGGTTTTTTTCGTCCCAGCCGAGCCGCATCTTGACCGTGACCGGGACGGGCACCGACTCGACGATGGCTCGGACGAGTTCGACTGTTTTACCCGTAGTGTCGCACATGAGGGCCGATCCGCCCCCGGTCTTGACGACCTTGTTCACGGGGCAGCCCATGTTGATATCGAGGTGCCGGTATCCCTGTGCCACCAGGTACTGGGCCGCGTCGGTCACCCAGGGGAGTTCCGAGCCGTAGATCTGAATCGCGAGGGGAATGTCGTCCGGGCTGGTGCGGATCAGTTCGCGGGTTTTCGGTGATTTACCGAGCAACGCCCGGGCATTGACGAGGTCGCTGGTCGCAAGCCCCAATCCGCCCAGTTCGCGTACGGTGAGCCGGAGCGCCCAGTTGGTATAGCCTGCCAACGGGGCGAGGCAGAACCGGGAGGGCATCTCAATGCCGCCCAGAACAAACGGGCGAGTCTTCAGGTCATCTGGAAACGGCGGAACTTCGGACATGCTGACAGAATACCGCTGGGGCCGGTGAAGGTCTCGGGGGGGTTGACAGACCGAACCGGCCGTCCCATCAATGGTACATGCCTGCCCCGCACGGAATCTTCGGCGTCATGCGTTGGTTCGTTACACTTGTTTTGCTCGCGGCTGCGGATAGCGCATCGGCTCAGGAGCCCCATCTCGAATTCGTCGAGCGGCTCCGCCAGTCCGGACTCTCCGACCTCGCGGCTGACTATCTGCAACGGCTGGGCCCGCAGCACGGTCCGGACGTGGTCGCTCGCCTGCCACTCGAACGCGCCAAGACGCTGGTAGCGCTTGCCGACGAGACCGAGGATTACAAGAAGCGGGACGAAAAGTTTAATCAGGCCCGTCGCGCTTTTGAGACATATCTGGCGACTGCCAAGGATCCGGTGGCTGCGGCTGATGCCCGATTCGAGCTCGCCCGAGCGCTTGTCCGGCAGGGCAAATACCGCGTGATGGCGGCCCGACGTCTCGAGAGCAAGTCCGAGAAACAGGATGCTCTGGCCCGGGCCCGGTCGTCGTTCGACGACGCCGCCGAGGAGTTGACCCGCGTCGAGTCGGCTTGGCGGGGAGAGAAAAGACAGGCAACAGGACAGGCACAATCGGCGCAGGAACGCCGGATCAACGAGTTGAGATTCGAACGCGGATTGCTGCTAGTCAATAAGGCGCTGACGCACGGAGAATCGACGGCCCGACAACTTCAGCTTCGCAGTGCCGACCTGCTGGCCGCCAAGAAACTGTTCCTCACCCTTTCCGACATCGACCCGAATGACGCTCTGTCCTGGCGGGCTTACGTCGAGGCGGGAAGAACCTGGCTGGAACTCGATAACGCCGCGGAGGCCAGAAAGATCTTCGAGGCCATCATCCGCAGTCCGCTGCCGTCGGCATTCGAATCCGGTCGGATTGCCCGGTTCTACGAACTGCAGATGCTCGACAAGGATTCGAACATTAAGAACCGTTCGGCTGATGTCGTCCGTGGTTGCGACGAATGGCTGGCGCGATACCGGCTGTTCGGCCGGACGCCGGAGGGGCAGGGCGTACAGTTCCTCCTAGCCACCAACCTGATTCAACAGGCTCAGTCGGGTATTAAGCCCGTCGCGAACGGGCCAGTCATTGTCGAACCCGGGGCCAGGCAGTTACTGCTCAAAGCAGAGCGACATCTGAAGGAGTTGGCTCAGGCGGACGGCGACTACACGCGCAAGGCGACTTCTCTACGAGCCGACGTACTGGCCGTGCTCATGGACGAACGCCTATCCGCAGGGGTGGAGCGCCTGAATTCGTTCGAGGAATGTTACTTGGCCGCCCAGGTGGAGTTGTCGCGAAGCTTCAAGGTCGCCGGCGAAAACGCCGATGCGAAACGCCGGCAATTGCGACTCCGGTCACTGTCAGCATTACAGCGGGGTCAGAACCTGGTCACGAGTTCGGATGATCCCAAGGACGTGTTCACCGCCCGAATCCTTCTCAGCTACGTATTCCTGCTCATCGGTGATCCGTATTCTGCCGCCGTCCTGGGCGAACATCTCGCGGTGGCTAACCTCGGGAGCCCCAAAGGCGTCCGGGCTGCCGTGTACGCCCTTCAGGCGTACGCCACCATCCTGAGTGAAAGCAAGTCCCGTGGAGCCCCGGCCGACGAGGTTGCGGCCGATACCCGAAGATTGCAAGCCTTTGCAGAGCGGGTACTGACCAACGCTGCATGGAAGGACGAACCGGAAACGGATGCGGCACGACTCCAGCTCGGAACACTGTTCCTGGAGTCGAATCAGTTTCGAGAAAGCGTCGCCATGCTCGCAGACATCAAACCGAGCTTTTCTGCCTACCCGCTTGCATGCTATTGGCTTGGCGTGGCCACGCAGCGGGCAGTCGGACGGGAGCAGCCGGGCAGCCCGGCGGAAAAAAAAAGCGTATTGTCGTCCTCGGTCAGCACATTGGAGTCGCTCCCGAATCCAACTCCGGGCCTCAGCGTCGAGACGATTCTCGCGAGCTACCAGGCGAAGTTGCAACTCGCCAATCTCCTCTTGCTGTCCGGCGAAGACATCGCCAATTACGATCGCGTCGAGAAAATCGGCACGCGCATGAAAAGGCAACTTCCTGAACTCATGGAGAAGTCCGACCCGGCTTATCTGCAGTTGGAGACAGAGGCCGAGCGGATCCGCCTGACGGGGCTTGCGGGACAGGCCTACTTGCTCGTCCGTGCAAGGAAATACGACTCGGCCATTGCGCTGCTGGCGCCGGTGGCGAGCGACGTCAGCAAGAACTCCGAATTGTGGAAGGCGTCGCCGGCCAAGTCAGAACCGTGGTTCCTCGCATTCCTGCAAACGCACCGCGAGATTGCGGTTCTCTCGGTTCGAGCCAACATCCTGTCCGGCAAGTCTGACGGGATCAAAAGCGATATCGGGAACATGAGTCGACTTGCAGTCGAAAACTCGCGGTCGGCAGTGCAAGATACAATGCTTCGACTCGTACTGGACTTGAACCGGGATCTGGAAGGATTCAAGAAGGCCGGGGACCTTCCCGCCCAAAAGCGAGTCGAAGAAGGTCTGCAGGTCTTTCTTGGTGAACTGGCCAAGCCGACGGAACTGACGCCGGAAGGGCGAACCTCGCTCGCTCAGGGATACATGGCCGTTGGCCGACCGGATAAGGCCATCGAACTGCTCACGGCAATTCCGCCACCTGCAGACGGCGACGAGGCGGCCGTCCGCAATTACCGGTTCGCCCGACTCTCTCTGGCCCGCGCCTATCGGTTGGCAAAGCAATTCGGCCAGGCTAAGGCCATCCTCCGCGAAATCCTCGGTACCCCCGGCCAGAAAGGTTGGGGTTTCGATAGCTTCGAGGTACGGGTGGAGGCCATCAGCGTTCTTCAGGATGAGGGCCAGTTTGCCAGTGCCGCACGCATGGCAGTTGACGAGCAGAACAAGCTGAACCGTGCTGTCCAGGAATACGCGGCCAAAAAGGACCTTGTGCGGAAGAATCGCGATGAGGCAAAATCAAATCCGGCCGCCGCCGCGAAACTCAACGAACAGGCCGACCTGGCAGAGAACGATCTCCAGCGTCTCGCACCCTTGCGAGAGAGGTTTTTCGAGTATTACCTGCTCGAAATACGCGCAATGGTCCGAGGTGCCCAGAGGTCCGGGGACTCGAAAGCCGCGGAGACCTACGCCCGGCTGGCGACTCGGCTCGCGAAACTGGAACGAGGTCAGCCGGATTGGGGTGGCGACGCACTCAAGTCGCAATTTCGCGATCTAATCCTGAGCGAACCGGAATTGCGCTCGAAGTTTACCGCCGCCGGGGGCAAGCTGATTGAGGAAGGAAAGCAGCCATGACGCCTCGTACCCGCTATGCTTGGTCGGTCGTCGTTTTGGTGCTTCTGGCCGGGACTGGACCTACATACGCGGAAGACACGGTCCGATATCGTGACCGCACAAGCCAGGGCGAGCGAGCCGTGCAGGAGGTTCGGGGCCGGATCGAGTCCGAATCGTTGGCCGGGGTTCGCATCGGCGGCAAGCTGATCCCGGCCGACGACATTGTCGATGTCGATCTAGAGTTCCCCGGCGCGATCCGACTCGACGTGAAAGAAGCCCGGCAGGCGGAGGATTCGCGAAAGACCGACGACGCCATTCGGCGGTATCGTGCCCTGGCGGCATCGCCAACCGCGGCAGGCAACAAGTCTTTGAAGCGATGGCTGGAGGCACGGGCGGCCTACTTGCTGGCTGCCAAGGCGGACGCCGGCCCCACCGAGCTTCAATCTGCTGTGGCAGGGATCACCAAATTCATCGCGGACTACCCGGACTCCTGGCAGCGGGTCCCCCACACGCGGACACTGGCGAGGTTGTACCTCGATACGAACCCTCCTAATTTCGACGCGGCCCGTCGCGCGTACGAAGAACTTTCGGCCGCCGCAGGCGCTACGCCCGAGGTCAAGGCGGGCAGCATGTTTGCCGTGGTCGACCTCCTGTTTCAACAGAAACGACTCGATGAGGCCAGAAAGGTTCTCTCCACCCTGTCAGCATCCGACCCGCGGGCCGCGGCGTATCAGGTGGCGTGTTCCGTCGATCCCGCACAGCCCGGCGCGACCATTGCAGCGCTCGAGGCAATGCTGGCCAAAGCCGATCCGGGGACCAAGCCGACGATCTACAATCTGATCGGTGACTGTTGCCGGCTCGACCCGAAACGAGAGAAGGATGCTCTCTTCGCCTACCTTTGGGTCGATCTGATCTACAACAGCGATCCCTACGAAACCTCGAAGGCTCAGGACTCGGTCGCGCAATTGTTCCGCAAAATGAGCCAGGACGATCGGGCAAAACAGTACCGCGATCGTGCCCGCGGCCGATAGCCGACCTCACACGTCGCAGATTTTGAAGGCGTCGGCCAATGAGGTCATCGGGTCTTTTCGTGGAATGAACTCCTGCCCGAGATACCCGTTGAACCCCGTCTTCATGATCGCCCTGCAGATGGCCGGGTAGTTCAGTTCTTGAGAAGAGTCAATCTCCGCCCGGCCCGGGACTCCGCCCGTGTGATAATGGCCGATCGATTCCTTGTGTTGCGTCAGGGTCCGGATGACATCTCCCTCCATGATTTGCATGTGGTAAATGTCGTAGAGCAGTTTGAATCGTGGCGACCCGACGGCCTGGACGAGATCCGCACCCCACGCGGTCCGGTCGGCCATGTAGTCCTTGTGATCGACCTTGCTGTTCAGGAGTTCCATGATGATCGTCACTTGTTTCGATTCGGCCTGACCGGTAACCTGCTTGAGCCCACGGGCGCAGTTGGCCAGCCCCTGGGCGTCGTCGAGTCCCTTGCGGTTGCCGGAAAAACAGATGACGTTGGGGATGCCCATTCGTGCGGCGATATCGATCCCTTCGCTGAGAGTCTTCAGGATCTTCTCGTGATTGTCGGGGCGGTTCAGCCCGTTGGGGATGGTGATGGGGCCGCCCATGTGAAGCACGGCGCACGTCATTCCCAGGCCGTGTACCGTCTCTGCTTCCTTCGGGTTCAGCAATTCCACGGAACGGTAGCCCATCGCCTTGCTCTGCTCGGCCAGTTTCTCCAACGTTGTTTTGCCGTAGCACCACCGGCACACTGATTGGCTCAGTTTGCCGGAATTACTGGAACTTTCGGCGTGAGAAGCAGAAGTGGTGGCCGCAGCGACTATCGCAGCAGCGGCGAAGGCGTCGCGTCGTGATGGGTGCATGGTCAGATTCCCCGGTGCCCGGCCCTCCCTTTGGGGCCGGGGCCGTGATAGTGTATGGGAAGCGAAGAATGATTGAGGGATTGCATGTCCGCCGTTGTTGCCGACCGACCCGTCACGGTACCCGACTTTGCGACCGCCAAAGCGCAGGGCCGAAAGCTCGCCGTCATTACCGCATACGACTTCGCTTTGGCCCGCATCTACGATCAGGCCGGTGTGGATGCCCTGCTGATCGGGGATTCGCTCGGAATGGTCGTCCAGGGGAATGAAAATTGCCTCAGCGTCACGCTCGAGGATGCGATCTACCATACCCGCTGCGTGGCCCGGGCCGCCCGGCGCTCGTTGCTGATCGGCGACATGCCATTTATGACCTACCTCGTGAGCCCGGAAGACGCGGTCCGCAATGCCGGCCGGCTGGTCCAGCAGGGGGGCGCGCATGCCGTCAAACTGGAAGGCGGCGAACGTACGGCATCCGCGATTCGAGCCATCGTCGATGCGGAAATCCCCGTCCTCGCCCACGTCGGCCTAACGCCTCAGAGCGTTCGGCGGATCGGCGGGTTCCGGGTCCAGCGCGATGCCGACAAGATCCTCGCAGATGCACTAGCTGTGCAAAAGGCCGGCGCGTTTGCGGTGGTGGTGGAATGCGTACCGGCCGACCTCGCCGCCCGATTGACGAAAGAACTGACAATTCCCACAATCGGCATCGGCGCGGGGGCCGGATGCGACGGGCAAGTGCTTGTGGGGCACGACTTGCTGGGCCTGTTCGACGGTGTTCGTCCGCGATTCGTGAAGAGATACGCCGAACTCGGAAAGATGGTGGCCGAGGCGGTCGAGAACTATTGCGGCGATGTCCGGGAAGGGAAATTCCCCGGCCCGGAACACGAATTCAAATAGTCGTTACCGGTCGCCGTACCCGTTTGGGTGGGATCGGTGCCATTTCCAGGCCGTCTCGAGGATGGATTCCAGATCGGGGTAGCGCGGTTTCCAACCCAATTCCTGGCGGATCTTTGCCGAACTGGCGACCAAAGCCGCGGGGTCACCGGGTCTACGCGGGGCGTTCCGGACTGCAATCTTCCGTCCGGTCACCGACTCCGCCGCCTTAATCACTTCGCGGATGCTGTAACCGCCGCCGGTACCCAGATTGAAGTGCAGGCCTGCCCCGTCCGTCAGTTTTTCCAGAGCGAGGACATGGGCTTGGGCCAGGTCCTCGACATGGACATAGTCACGAATGCAGGTTCCGTCAGGTGTTGGATAGTCGTCGCCGAACACGTCCAGATGGGGTCGCTGGCCCAGTGCCACCTGGAGAACGATCGGAATCAGGTGCGTTTCCGGCGAATGATCTTCGCCGATCGTGCCGTCACGGCTCGCGCCGGCCGCGTTGAAATAGCGGAGCGCTGCATAACCCATGCCGTACGCGGCCGCGTAGTCGCCCAGCGCTTTCTCGAATGCCAACTTGGTGTGGCCGTAAGGATTCACCGGGCGTTGGGGCGCGGACTCTGTAATGGGAATCGCGTCCGGTTCGCCGTAAGTCGCGGCGGTACTGGAAAAGACAAACCGCTTCACGCCATTGCGGCGGGCTGTCTCGAGCAATTGGATTCCGAGGCAGACATTGTTGTGCCAATATCGGGCGGGGTCGCGCACCGACTCACCCACCGACGCCAACGCCGCGAAATGGACGACGGCATCGATGCGGTTCATGATGAACGCGTTATCGAGCGTGCCCACATCCGCAAGGTCGGCTACGATCAGACGATCGGCGGGGACGGCCGCCCGGTGGCCCATCGAGAGATTGTCGTAAACCCAGACATCGTGCCCGGATTCTGCGAGCTGGCGTGTCGTATGAGACCCGATGTATCCCGCGCCGCCGACCACAAGAATTCGCATGAACCAGAAACTCCACGGGGCCGACCGGTCAGTTCGTAATGCCTTTGGTGATTCCCATGAACACGTCTTCGAGATCGATTTCCTCCTCGCGGAGCATCTTCACCCGGATGCCCGATTGAACAAGAAGTTCCGCGAGGAAGCTCCCGTCCGTGTTTCCGTCTTTCAGCGTCACGCGCAGACATCCGTCCGTCGTGTTTTTGCGGAGTTCCTCAAACTCCTCCGCGGCACGCTGTTCGACGGAATCGACGCATGCGTGCTTGCCGATCAGTTGCTCGGCCTGGGTCAATTGCTCGGGGGGGACCCGGACATCGAACTTGACCTTCTGCTGTACCTTGCGGATCGCATCGGTGACGTCACCGTCGAACAGAAGTTTACCCCGCTCGATGATTCCAATTTTGTTGCAGATGTCGGCGAGTTCCGGAAGGATGTGGCTGCTCACGAGGATGGTTTTGCCCATTTTGCGCAGCTCTTTCAGGAGTCCCCGCATTTCAATTCGAGCCCGTGGGTCGAGTCCGCTGGCCGGTTCGTCGAGCAGGAGTACCTGAGGTTCGTGCAGCAACACGCGGGCCAAGCCGAGCCGCTGGGTCATACCCCGGCTCAGGCTGGTCACCAGAGCGTCCCGCTTGTAACCGAGGTCTACGAGGTCGAGGACCTGATCGCATTTTTTCTTGCGTTCCGGCCCCTTGATCCGGTAGGCGGCCGCAAAAAATTCGAGATACTCGACCACCTTCATGTCGTCGTAGACGCCGAAGAAGTCGGGCATGTATCCGATCACTCGGCGGATTTCCTTGGCATTGTTGTAGATCGAGTAGCCGCAAACGGTTGCTTCGCCCCATGTAGGGTTGAGCAGCGTCGCGAGGATCCGCATCGTCGTGGTCTTGCCCGCGCCGTTCGGGCCGATGAACCCGTACACGTCGCCCTTGTCCAGCTTGAGACTGAGGCGATTTAGGGCGTAAAGTTCGCCGTAGGTCTTGGTAAGGTCGCGGGTTTCAATCATGGATCAGTTCCGGGGCGCGTCGATGGCAGGGCGGACGGGGAGGAAGATTCTAACGCAGGTTTCCTGACGAAGGGAGCCGGGAAGGGAAGGGCGCGGCGCGTTGCCACCGGGGAACTGCCCGAGCCAGAGTCGTGTGGGGTTGGTTGCCTGGCCGTTGATTGCCTCCGCGGGGCCTTCGCTTTTGGCCAACGTGCCGATCAGGATGGCTTCATTCGCGTTGTCCGGCCCGACCCGCCACGACTGATCGAGTGACCGGAGCGACGCGTTGGTCGGCCGATCGCTTGCGGCGTGGCTCAGCTCGAAAAAGAACAGATTGAGCGGTAGCCACTCTGGTGGCGGTGTGCGGACGGTCTCGGCATTCTCGGCCGTCAGGTCGCGCTCCCGTGCGTACGGGTCGACAATCCAGTTCTTAAATGGTCGCTCGCTGCCGGCATTGACCGTTTTCGGCTCGCCGGACCGGATCGTCCCGAGCGACCGTACGGTCGGTTCGCGGAGGCCGCCCCCGTAGATCAAGTAAGCGTTTTCGAGCGGGCCGGGCAAATTGAGTTTGATCTCGCCCGTCAGGCCGCGTCCGCCGGGCGTTACCTGGAGCGTGCTACCGGCCAGGGGAAGTTTGGGGTCGAAGGCTCCGACCCATTCCGACTGGAAGCCTTTGGTCGACCAGACTTGGACGGGCACGCTGTGAAGCCCCGCTGCTTTGGGCAGGTAATCGTACGATCGAGGAAACAGGCTCTGTCGGGAATTCCGCGACTGACCGGCCCAGCCGACTGTCGTGTCGGGTCCGTCGGCGCCATTCGCCCACGCGGATTC
>JAIBBI010000237.1 GCA_019694755.1 Gemmataceae bacterium | reverse complement strand
GGACCGCCTGGCAGACGGATACGAACAGTTCGAGCCGTTCGCGAACGTTTAACTTGTTGTCGTCGCAGTACCGCGTCAGCGGGGAGCCGCGGATGAGCTCCATCACGAAATAGGGGCGGCGCCGATCGGTCATGCCGCCGTCGAACACCTTCGCGATGTTCGGGTGATCCATGACGGCAAGGGCCTGGCGCTCGGCGTTGAACCGCGCCAGCACCTCTTTGGAGTCCATGCCCGGCTTGATCAGCTTGATGGCGACGCGGCGGCGGACGGGCTCCGATTGCTCGGCGACCCAGACCGCGCCCATGCCGCCCTCACCGATCGGCTGGACGAGGCGATACCGGCCGGCGATGACCGTATCTTCGAGCGGCTCGTATGCGGCGTGTTCGCCTGTGGGGTCCGCGTCGTACGACGGGGCGGTGGGCGGCGCGTTCGCGGCGGCGGCTTTCTTGACCCGGGCAATCAGATCGTCGACGACGCCGGGATCGTCTTCGTGCCATGCGGCGGGAGTGGACCCGGCACGCGGGCCAGGCAATTGGCACACGCCTCGACATGCGCGGCGAGACGGTCGGCGGTGGCCTGCGGCAATCGCCCGGCCACGAGATCGAGCAGGTCTTGCGGCCCCGGACACCCTGGCACCATACCCCACCGTTGGCGTGTACCTTTACGTAATGTACGGGCCGACTCGCGCCGATTTCACGCGAAACCGGCAGGTCAATCCAGGAATCCGTCGAGCTCCTCGCGGAGGCGGGCCACCACCCGAAACTTCGCGCCTTAGACCGCCCCGACGGTCAAGCCGTGCGCTTGCGCCGCCTCCGCGGCCGACTGCCCGCCGACGGTGAATGCCAGCACGGCCTTCCAGGTGCTCGGCTCGAAGTCCCTTTGCATCAGCTCCATCGCCCGGTTTACGAGATAGCCTCGGTACTCTTCTTCCGTCAGTTCGGCGACGCCGTCCGCGGCCGCGGGATCGGAACAGTCCGGCGGGAGGGCATTGAGCGGCCGCGTGGCCGGCGACCGCATGCGGTCGCGCAGTAGGTTCCGCGTGACCGTCCGCAACCATGCCCGAAAGCGCAGGTCCGGGTCGTAGCGGAATTCCGGGAGTTTTTTCAGCAGGGCCGGGAAGACGTCCTGCACCAGGTCCGCGGCATCGTGGGGCTGCTGCTGGCACTTGCTGGCCCAGTAATAGAGCAGGGGCGTGTACAAGTCCACGAAGCGGCCCCACGCCTCGCGATCCGCGGTGGCGCGCAAACGGTGCAAGAGAGTAATGGAAGTAGTGTGCATGGGTCCACTGACCGTGCGCGGGGCCTCATTCCGGGAAAATCCTCGCACTTTTCGAGGGAGAATTCCACCCTCGGTCCCGTACTCGTAGTGTCGCCCCGAAATCTCAAGTGTTTTTCAGGTGATTCATGACATACGCGATGCGCCTGCTCCGCCGCTGGTTTTCGCCCCTTCGCCGGTCGCCCGTTCGTAACGCCCGGTTACGGGTCCAGGGGTTGGAATCGCGGGAGGTGCCGGCGGGGTTCGTGGTCTCCAGCCTCGCCAACAGCGGCGCGGGCACGCTACGTCAGGCGGTGCTCGACGCCAACGCCAACGGTACCGGCCTCGACACGATCACGTTTTCCACGTCCGGGACAATCACGCTCGCTTCGGAGTTGACGGTCAGCGGCTCGCTCATCATTCAAGGCGGCTACACGCCGGGCGGCTCTCACAGCGTGTCCTTGAGCGGAGGGAACGCCACCCGGCTTTTCAATTCGAGCCTGGCGGCGGCGTCGATCAGCTTCACGGTCAACGACGTGAACATGTTCAACGGCAAGGGCGACGCCAACGGCGGCGGCATCCTCCTCGCCGGCGACGAAAACGTAACGTTCAAGGATTGCTATCTGAATTCCAGCACGTCGACCGGGGACGGCGGCGCGATCCGCTTTACGGAACCGATTTACGGCAAACTCACCCTCAATCGGTGCTTCCTGAGCGGTAATTCCGCGGCCAACGGCGGCGCGGTGGCGTTCGAGGTCGGCGGCGCGAGCGTCATCGCGAGCAACACGGTTTTCCGGTCCAATACTGCTACGGGCCAGGGCGGCGCGCTGCGCCTTCTCAACTTTGACGCCGGCAGCTCCGTCAACCTGCTCAACAGCACGCTGACCGGCAACCGTGCGGCCGACGGCGGCGCGATCCGACTGCAGAACTTCAGCGGAGCCCTGCTGCTCGTCCACTGCACCGTCACCGGCAACACTGTGACGGCCAACGGGGGCGGCATCAACGCATTCGGCGGCACCGGCTCCATCGCCCTGGAGAACACCGTCCTGTCCGGCAACGTGGACACGACCGGCGGTACCTCGCCCGATTGCGAGAACAACGGCATCGCGTTCAAGTACAAGTTCAGCGCGGTCGGCTCGTCGGCCGGGCTGACCGCCCCGGTCAATCAGGGCGGCAACCTCGCGTTCGGGACCGATCTGAAACTGAGTAGCGGCACCGTTTACCTCGGTACGGTCGACGGATTCGTGCCGCAGGCCGGCAGCCCGCTCATCAACAACGGCACGACGGCGACGACGGTCGTCCTGACGGACGATCAGCGCGGCGCGCCGGCCGTCCGCAATTTCGGCGGCGCGCCGGACATTGGCTCAGTCGAGGTGCAGTCACTCAACATGATCGTGGATAACGCCGGCGATGGGATCGATTACAACCACGCGGCGGGGCAGTTTACCCTGCGCGAGGCCGTCAATCTGGCCACCTACAACCCGGGCGCGGACTCCGTCGGGTTCAACCTCGGCGGGGCGGCGACGATTGCGCTGACGAGCGAGATCGGAATCACGGATTCCCTCACGATCGCCGGCCCGGGCGCGGGCTCCCTGTCGCTCAGCGGCAGCGGGACCAACCGAATCTTCAACGTGACGAGTGCGACGGCCACGCTCAACGTCGCCAACGTGACGCTGACCGCCGGTAGCGCGACCGGCAGCGGCGGCGCGATCTCGGCCGTCGCCGGCTCCACGGTTGGCATCACCGCCTCGGTCCTGTCGGGCAACAAAGCCACGATCGACGGCGGCGCGATCATGACCAACGGCACGTTGACCATCGACGGCTCGACGCTCAGCGGAAACTCGGCCGCCACCGGGACCAACGGGTCGGGCGGCGCGGTCTGGACCAACAGCAATCTGACCGTGACCAACAGCACCATCTCCGGCAACGCGGTCCTGACGGGCCTGGCGGGGTACGGCGGCGCGTTCAGCCTCAATTCCGGCTCGGGATCGGCCTGGATCATTCGCAATTCCACCATCGCCAACAATACGGCCAAGACTTCTGGTGGCGGCATCTCCCTGGCGTCGGCCTACGCGACCTTCAACGTCCAGAATTCGACCATCGTCGGCAACACGGCTCAGGGCGGCTCCGGCGGTGGCGGCATCGCCCGCGTCTCCGGCACGACAATCATCAACCTTAGTAGTACCATCGTCTCCGGCAACGACGCCACCGCCAACGCCAACGAAGACCTTTTCTCGAGCGGCACGGTCAACGCCAACAATTGCGCCTTCAGCACCACGACGGGTTTCACGCCGACCGGAGCGGGCAACCTGGTCGCGGCCCACGCCACTCTCGCGCTCGGCACGCTGGCCAATAACGGCGGTCCGGTGCAGACCATGCGCCCGGCCGGCACCAGCACGGTCGTCGACAAAGGTTCCAACCCCGCCGGCCTGACCACCGACGCCCGCGGCGTCAGCCGCGTCTGGGGCGGCGCGGCCGACATCGGCGCGGTGGAGGTTCCCATCACGACAGCGGTCCTGAACGCCAACAACGCCGGCGCGGGGTCGCTGCGGCAGGCGATCCTGGACGCCAACCTGGATGCCGGATCGGCCAGCACGATCACGTTCGACCCGACGGCATTCGCTTCGGCCCAGACGATCACGCTGACCTCCGAGATCGCCGTCTCCGGCTCGGTCTCAATCAACGGCACCGGCGCGGACCGCCTCGCGCTCAAGGGCAGCGGGGCGACCCGAGCCTTCAACGTCAGCGGCGCGGGCAACATCGTCGTCAACTTCGCCGGCCTGACCCTGACCGGATTCGCGCCGTCCGCCGGCACCGGCGGCGCGGTGCAGGTGGCCGACGAATACGTCACCTTCGATGGCGTCGCCGTCCGCGGCAATACGTCCCCGTTTCAGGGTGGCGGCGTCGGATTCACCGCGACGGGCGGCAAGCTCACCGTGCTCAACAGCGAAGTGTCGGGCAACACTGCCGCAGGCGACGGCGGAGGCCTGTACACCGCAAACACAAATCAAGTCGTCATTCGCAATAGCACGCTGTCGGGCAACTCGGCCGGTGGCCGAGGCGGCGCGTTTTGCGCCCTCAACTGGAGCGCTTCCAGCTCGTTCTCCCTGCAGAATACGACCGTGACTGCGAACACCGCCGTCGGCAATGGCGGCGGCATCCGCGTGACGCCCGGAGGGGCCGCGC
>JAIBBI010000236.1 GCA_019694755.1 Gemmataceae bacterium | reverse complement strand
CGCCCGAGATTTGGCATGTCAAACGGCACTCAGAATCGTGCAGCCGCATCAAATGCGTCGATTTGCGAGCGAGAGTCGGCAAATGCGAAACCCGCGGCCATTTCCGAATGGGTTCCGTGCGATCAACTCGCACGGAAACCGTTCAGAAACGGCCGCGGGTTTCAATTCGAAGACCTGCGGCAATGGGGTTTTCGCCGAGGTCTACGGCGTTGACGATGGTCGCGCCCGCTCGCGGATCACTCCTGGAGCCGGCGGCGGAGGCGCAGAAATACTATGGGTCGCGTCACGGTTGCCCGTACTGTCTGCGGGCTTCGCCTGCGGATCGACAAAACGGTGACCCTCGACTCCATTCGTCCCGCGGGCGACCTTGCGCGTCCGCAGGTCTTCCGCCGGCAGCGGCGGATGGAATCCACGCCGGTCCTGAATCATTCCCCCGGCGTGATTGCCGGCCACCGATGGCTGCGCAGACGACTTGAACAGTCCCCAGCCTTCGGAGCCAACTTTGAATTTATACAGACCCTGATAGAGCGTGAACTTCGCGTCGCCCGCCTGCCCGCCGGTGTTGTATTCCACCAGATGAGATGGCCCTGCTGGCAGGTCGAGCGTTTCTCCAGGTTTCAGCGACCTCTCCTGGCCATCGATCAGGAACCAGACCTCGCCGCCCGAACTCGGATCGTTCAAGAGCTGAATCGAAGGCGCACCGATCGCATTCGCAGGGGTCGGCCCGGAGGCCGGCGTCGGAACGGCCGATCCATACGCCTGAACCGGTGAGGCCGATTGAAAGGCTCGATTCGTCGGATCGCTCCCGGACGCGGGGATGCCGGCCGCGGCCAGCGCTCCCAGTGTCACTCCGGAAATCAGAAGTCGCTCCACAGTTCGTCGCAGCATTGTTGGATCTCCATTCGCCCGCGCAAGACTGCTGTTGATTATCGTTTCCGTCGACGATCTGGGAATGCCTCTTTTCACGACTCGGCCGATTCGGACGCCGCGAGCCTCGCTCAGAATGCTTCGCCGAGTCGGGCCAGCAGGATGTCCACCATCAGCGGGTGCAGCCCCAGCGGGGGATGCAGCGTCACAGAAACCTCCGGATGACTCGCCCGGAACTCGTCGCGGAACTGGGTCAGGTCGTCCGTGACATGGCTGCCGGCCGAGAGAAACCATGGCAGCATTTGAATCTCACGAGCGCCGCCCGCCCGGCAGTGCTCGAGGCCAGCCGGAATGGTCGGTTCGGCCAGCTCGAGATACGCGATCTCCACGCGTTGTCCGGGGAGCCGCGGACGAAGCAGGTCCGCCAGCCGCAATAGATCGGCATTGGCTTCCGCGCGGCGGCTGCCGTGAGCAATCAGGAGAACGGCGGTCGACATGGATCACTTCGCGAAATCAACGCCCGTCGGTTGAGTCCGGCGGGCCGCATCTGTCTGGCGCGCGGTCAGAACTTTGAACCGCCGCCGCCCCCGCCGCCGATGGGAACGGGAACCGGGGGACCGTTCAAGGCCGGCCCCGAGGACGAGGTCATCACTCCGCCTGAAGCGTATCGCTGGCGGCGGTCTGCGTACCGGATCGGGAACGACGACCATTGCTCGGCGGGCTTGCCGCGATAGCGGGGGAACTCCGAGCGATCGAAGACGTTGCCGGTCGTGAAGATATTCTCCGACACGTACTGCGTGAACGACAGCCACATCCGGTCGGGAGCGCCTTCGACGCCGCCGATGCCGAAAAAGTTGTTGTCGTTGGATCGGAAGCCGAGCGAGAGATCTTTTCCGAGTGGAGCCGTGTGGAGCGCGGTCAGGACGATCGCCGCGGTTGCGTAGCCGGTCAGCAGACCGAAGCCCCAGCGGCCGCCGTCGTAGAGCATGGGGCTGACTTCGATCTGGGTGGGCATCAGGTATTCGGCCGCCATGCGCAGTCCTGTCACGCCGGCCGCGAACAGTCCGAGCAGGGCGATGATGTCGGCGCGCATCTGCCATTCGAAACCGGACGGGAACATGCCGGCGAGGGGCTCGAAGAAGTTCATCGCGACGAGGCCCGAGAGGATCACCGCCACGAAGGTGCTGGCCGCGCCCCAGGGGCCTTCGCTGGCCACGCAGTAGGTGATGACGCCGATGATCGCGAGCAGCAGCAGGTCAATCATGCGGGGGCTGGGTTGTTGTTGTTCGTGGGTGGAGGTGGATGATGGAGAGGATCACTTCACAACGCGTAGCAGCTCGTCCACGGAGGTCACGCCGCGGACGACGAGCCGGAGGCCTTCTTCCTTCATGTAGAGCATGCCGTCCTTGCGGGCTTCGGCCTTGATGGCGGACATGGCGGCCTTGTCGCGGATCATGTCGCGCATCCGCTCATTGATGTTCAGGAGTTCGAAGACGCCGACGCGACCGCGATACCCGAGGCCGCCGCAGTGCGTGCAGGTTTCCTCGGGATTCGTGGGGGGCCGGTAAAACTCTTTGATCTTGTCCGACGAGAGTCCTGCTTTTTTCAGGAAGTCGGGATTGGGGTGATACGGTTCTTTGCAATGCGGGCAGAGCCGACGGGCGAGCCGCTGCGCGAGCACTGCCGAGAGGGAGCCTCCGAGCATGAACGGTTCGACGCCGAGGTCGAGGATGCGGAAGAGGGCCGAGACGGAATCGTTGGCGTGGACGGTTGAGAACACCATGTGACCGGTCGCCGCGGCCTGGCAGGCGATCTTCGCGGTTTCTTCGTCGCGGATTTCGCCGATCATGACGACGTCCGGATCCTGGCGGAGGATGGACTTCAACGACTGTGCGAAGCTCTGTCCCGACTTCTGGTTGATCTCGATCTGAGTCACGCCATCCATCTTGTATTCGATGGGATCTTCGACCGTGATGATGTTGTTTTCGTAACGGTCGATGTGATTGAGGAAGGCGTACAGCGACGTCGACTTACCGGCGCCGGTCGGGCCGCAACTGAGGAACATGCCGTGCGGCTGGTTGATGATCTCCTTGATCTTCTCCTCGAGCTGCTTGCGCATCCCAAGGCCTTCGAGCGTGCTGACGGAGTTCGACTGGTCGAGAATACGGATGCTGAGCTTTTCGTCGTGGCGCGTTCCCTGGCTGGCGAGACGGAAATCGATTTCCCGCTTCTCGCAGATTGCACCGAAGCTGCCGTCCTGCGGCCGGCGACGCTCGGTGATGTCCATCGCCGAGAGCACCTTGAAGATGTTGGTGATGGCGTCGCCGATCGGCCGATCGAACGGCTCGGTCGGGTACATCACGCCGTCGATGCGGATGCGGATGGAGGTTTCGTCTTCGTTGGGCTCGAGGTGGATATCGGTGGCGCGGCGGAGGATGGCGTCGTACACCAGTTCGCGGGCCGCCATGTAGCCTTTGGACGTCTCGACCGACCTCGAGGCCTTCTCGTCTTTCGCGCCGGTTCTGGTCTTGCCGATGAAGACGATCGGCGGTCCGACGACCGATTCCACGACCTTGCCGGTGCCGATCCTGATTCCCATCCGGGCCAGCTGGCGGGTGGTCCATTTTTTGATGTGGTCCGGCGTCATCACCTTGCCGGAATCGGGAACGCGGTCGTTGCGTTCCTTGATGTAGAGGGCGAGCGGGCCACCCCAGGCGAGCAGTCCGCCGATGAAGCTGCCGAAAAAGCTGGGAACCGTCAGGGCCAGGAGGATGGCCAGCACACCGGCGCCGAGCTGAATGCCGTTCCACATGATGGGCCTGACTTTCAGGCTGGCGGCGTCTTCCGCGACCCAGTTGCCGTAGTGCACCCAGCCGAAGAACAGCAACAGCACCGGGAAGAACTTCCAGAGGCTGATGTAGTTTCCGGCGATGCCAGGCATGCCGGGGCCGAGACCATTGCGGTTGCCGCGCCAGAAGTCACCGCCGGGAATCGGCGGGTAATCGGTCGCCGAGAGGCCGGGGGCCTTCGGGGGAGTTGCGGGCGCCGGATTCGTTGGCGCCGGAAGTCCGGGGGCCGGTGTGAACTGGGGGGGCGCTGATTCCTGGGCCCAGGCGACGGTTCCCAGACTGACGACGCACGCCATCGTCAGCATGCGCAGCATTGAAGTCAGGGAGCACGTCATGAGCGACGATGAATGGACGAAACTGACAGGGACCCGCGCCGTAGTAGCCATTTGATTCTGACGCCAAGCCCACCTGCGACTCAAGTCAGAACCGGGCGGTGTTCCAGATCGATTGCGGGTTTACCGGATTGATTGAACGGATTCGCGTGGCGAGCGTTTCGGGTAGTCCATCCGGCGGATGGCGGCTCTCTCACTGACCGGGTGTTGTTGCGCGGCCTGGGTGCATTTGACAGATGTGGCCGTTTGTGCCTGACGGTTGCTGCATAGGGCAGGCGGTGAAAGAGGGGCACAGACGATCTGGCTGAA
The DNA here is from genome assembly GCA_019694755.1 of Gemmataceae bacterium. Taxonomy (GTDB): domain Bacteria; phylum Planctomycetota; class Planctomycetia; order Gemmatales; family Gemmataceae; genus JAIBBI01. Next base: position 103 of record JAIBBI010000236.1, on the reverse strand, counting down.
TACCTATGACGGGCCTTTGGCGGGAGCAGGCGGCGGGGTTAAACCCAATACCGTTCGATTAAGTGCAACCCACAGCCTCGTGCTACCTTGCGTTTGTTCTACG
>JAIBBI010000235.1 GCA_019694755.1 Gemmataceae bacterium | reverse complement strand
CCATGTCGTTACCAGCTCTTCCCAGACCAGCCGCGGACGTCGTTCAACAGCCTCTCCACGCCATCAGCAAACGTCGCGAACAGCCGTTCTCCCTTTTCCGCCGTCGCCAGTCGCGGCGCGCCGATATGCCCGATCGACGTCCGATCCTTCGTCGTCCACGCTCTCGGCGTCGCTTGGAATTCACCCTCCGCAGGCAGGTCAACAGCCGACTGGTAATCCCCTACGAGCTGCGGCGCGAGCCGCAAGATCATCGATGTCTCCCACTCGCACGCATGCCCCATCTCGCGCTGCTGAAACGTCCCATCCTCAGGAACAACGGCCGTCTCCCAGTAAGTCGCGAACAACAGCAGCAGATCCTTTCGCTCCCGGTGCTCCTGCCGCAGTTCAAAGATCGCCTGCTTCCCCGGCACGATGTTCCCGCCATGCCCGTTCAGAAACACAATCCGCCGGAATCCAAAGCCGAGGAACTGATTCGCCAACCCCCGCAGCAGGTCCAAGTACACCCGCGGGTCCGCCGACAGCGTCCCCGGAAAATCGAGATGATGATGCGAGTTCCCCAGCCACGTCAGCGGCGCAAACAGCGCCGTCTCACGAAATCGCTCCGACACCCGCCGCACCACCTCGCCCAACAGCAGGCTGTCGGTAAACACCGGCAGGTGATGCCCATGTTGTTCCAGAGCAGCGACCGGAATCACCACCGGAAGATTCCGATCCAGCGATTCCACATTTGGCCAGGCGAGTTCGGCAAGTTGCATGACGGTCGAAGGTACTGAATTGAAGTTGTGCCCCGCTATCCAGTGCCCGGCAGATCTTCGTGTATTGCCCGGTGGCACAGACATTCTGTCTGTGACCGCAGTCGAAACACCCGTCCCCAAAGTCGGTACCGTGAGTTCATTATGGACTTCGCGGGTTCGAACTCCCCACCCGGTTGCCGATCCCCCGCCTGCGGGTTAAACCAGTGATCCGCGTTTCATCGCGCGCCAGCGCAAGAAACCGCCCCTTCGATGATCCGCTCCGTCGAGGAACTGAAATGTCCGGACTGTCGCCGAGGTTCATCCCCCGCGCCCTGCTGCTCGCGGCCGCGATCGCCGCGCTGCTTTTCAATCACCCGGCCCACGCCGCCGAACCCCGACCCAACATCGTCCTCATCTACGCCGACGACCTCGGCTACGGCGACGTCGGCTGCTACGGCGCCACCGCCGTCAAAACCCCCAACATCGACCGCCTCGCCGCCGGCGGCATCCGCTTCACCGACGGCCACGCCACCTCGGCCACCTGCACCCCCTCGCGCTACGCCCTCATCACCGGCGAATATCCCTGGCGCAAGAAGGGGACCGGCATCCTCCCTGGCGATGCCAAAATGATCATCGAGCCCGGCCGCACCACCGTCGCCTCGGTCCTCAAATCCGCCGGATACCGCACCGGCGTGGTCGGCAAATGGCACCTCGGCCTCGGAGCTGACGACCTCAACTGGAACGGCGACATCAAACCCTGTCCGCTCGACATCGGCTTCGATGACAGCTTCATCATGGCCGCCACCGGCGACCGCGTCCCCTGCGTCTACGTCGACGGCCGCCGCGTCGTCGGCCTCGACCCGAAAGACCCCATCCAGGTCAGTTACGGCAAGCCCGTCGGCAACGAACCGCTCGGCCGAGATCACCCCGAGCTGCTCAAAATGAAGTACAGCCACGGCCACGACCAGTCGATCGTCAACGGCATCAGCCGCATCGGAACCATGACCGGCGGCCGATCCGCCCGCTGGGTCGACGAAGACATGGCCGACGTCTTCACCCGCCACGCCACGCAGTTTATCGAGAAGAACGCCGGCCAGCCGTTCTTCCTCTACTTCGCAACGCACGACATTCACGTCCCGCGCGTCCCGCACCCGCGGTTCGTCGGCGCCACCACCATGGGCCCCCGAGGGGACGTAATTGCCGAGTTCGACTGGTCCGTCGGCCAGGTCATCAAGACCCTCGAAGCGAAAGGCCTCGCCGACAACACCCTCGTCATCGTCACCAGTGACAACGGCCCCGTCATCGACGACGGCTACATGGACGACGCCGTCAAACGCCTCGGCGACCACAAGCCCGCCGGCCCATACCGCGGCGGCAAGTACAGCATGTACGAAGCCGGCACACGCGTTCCGTTCATCGTTCACTGGCCCGCCCGCATCAAGAAACCGGCCGTCAGCGATGCCCTCGTCTGCCACATCGATTTCCTCGCATCGTTCGCCACTCTCGTCGGAGCCCAGGCCACCATTCCCGGTGACGGCCAGGTTCACATAGCCGCCCTCCTCGGCGAATCAAAAACCGGCCGCGATTCCCTCGTCGAACAGGGCAACCGCCTCGCCTTCCGCCAGGGCCCCTGGAAGTACATCCCCGGCGGCAAGGGCATGAAACGCAACCAGACCAACAGCGAACTCGGCAACGATCCCGCCCCCCAGCTCTTCGACCTCTCCAAAGACCCCGGCGAGCAAACCAACCTCGCCGAAACCAACCCCGAGATGCTCTCCGCCATGAAAGCCGCCCTCGAAACCATCCAGGGCCCCTCCAAATAACCCCGGCGAGCGGGGGGCGTCAGCCCCCTGATCAACCCACCCACAGCTCGCTCCTCACGAAATGCTCTCCATGCGCTCCCTCATCTGCCTCGCCGCACTCCTGGCCACTCACCCGGCCCAAGCCGCCGACCGCCCCAACATCATCCTCATCATGTCCGACGACATGGGCTGGTCCGACCTCGGCTGCTACGGCGGCGAAATCAACACGCCCAATCTCGATGCCCTCGCTGGCGGAGGCGTGCGTTTCACCCAGTTCTACAACACCGCCCGCTGCTGCCCGACCCGCGCCTGCCTCCTCACCGGCGTCTACCCGCACCAGGCCGGCATCGGCCACATGATGGATGAGCGAAATCTCCCCGGTTACCACGGCGATCTCAACCAGAATACGCCCACGATCGCTGAAGCCCTCCGCCCCGCCGGCTACCGCAACTACCAGGTCGGCAAGTGGCACGTCACCCGCCACGTCAACGAAAACACGCCGAAGCACAATTGGCCGCAGCAGCGCGGGTTCGATCGCAACTACACGATGGTCACCGGAGCCGGCAGCTTCTACGACCCCTGGTCGCTCGTCCGCGACAACACCACCGTCTCACCCTACGCCGACGCCGAGTACAAGCCCCAGCAGTACTACTTCACCGATGCCATCTCCGATCACGCCGTCCGCTACATCGGCGATCACGCGAAGGACCACGCCGACAAGCCATTCTTCATGTACGTCGCCTACACCGCCGCCCACTGGCCCATGCACGCGCTTCCCGAGGACATCAAAAAGTACGACGGCAAGTACGACGCCGGCTACGCACCGTTCCGCGAAGCCCGCCTGAAAAAATCGACCTCGCTCGGCCTGTTCGATTCGCCGCTGACACTCTCGCCGCAAGCCGAAGACTGGAGCAAAGTCGAGAACAAGGAGTGGGAATCGGCCTGCATGGAAGTCTACGCGGCCATGATCGACCGCATGGACCAGGGCATCGGAAAAATCGTCGACGAGCTGAAACGCACGAACAGATTCGACAACACGCTGGTCATGTTCCTCCAGGACAACGGAGCCTGCGCTGAGCTTCTGGGCCGATCCGGCAACGCGAAACACCCCGACATCCCCCGACCCGAAAAGCCGACGCTTCCCGCGATGAAGCCCACCGACTTCCACACGAACATCACCCCCGACCAGACCCGCGACGGCTACCCCGTCCGCATGGGCAAAAACGCAATGCCCGGGCCAGCCGACACCTACATCGCCTACGGCCGTGGCTGGGCCAACGTCAGCAACACCCCGTTCCGCGAATACAAGCACTGGGTCCACGAAGGCGGCATCTCGACACCCCTCATCATGCACTGGCCCGCTGCAACAGAGGCCGCCAACCGCGGCAAAGTCTTCCGCGAAGCTGGCCACCTCATCGACCTCATGGCCACCTGCATCGACATCGCGAAGGCGAAGTTCCCTGAGACGCTCCGCGATGCAAAAACCGTCGCGCCCGAAGGCGTCAGCCTCGCCCCGGCCCTCTCGCTCGCCTCCCTCAAACGCGAACAGCCGATCTTCTGGGAGCACGAAGGCAACCGCGCCGTCCGCATCGGCCAGTGGAAGATCGTCGCCAAAGGCCCTAAAGGCGAATGGGAACTCTACGACATCAACACCGACCGCATCGAAAGCAAAAACCTGGCCTCCGCCCAACCCGATCGCGTGAAATCCATGTCGGCCCAATGGGACGCCTGGGCCGAGCGCGCCCACGTCAAACCCTGGCCCTGGGATAAGAACGACCCCAACAAACCCAACCAGAAGGCCAAAGAGTGAGCGGCAGGCGCTAGCCTTCGGCCCATCCCACACGAAGCCCCACCACACATCCTTCTCCCCGCAACCGACTCTCCCACCAAACCAGACTTTCAATCGGGGAGAAGGTGGCCGACAGGCCGGATGAGGGGCCAACAACCGGCAACACCCCC
>JAIBBI010000077.1 GCA_019694755.1 Gemmataceae bacterium | reverse complement strand
TCGTCGCCGTCGGCATAGCTGATGGTCGCGCCGCCTTCACCGCCGGTGCGGCCGTCGCGGACGTCGGCGTCGGCCGCGAGGTCGAGCGTGTGCGTCCAGGCGATCGCACCGGCCTGCTGACCCCCGGCGAAGTCGGGGTTCAGTCGGCACGGCACGTCCGTCTCGGTCGGAGTCGTATCGCCGAACGGCCGGTAAACGTCGCAGGTCGAGTGGAAGAAGGCGGTGGGCGGCATGGGCAACGCCGGGGGTTAGAGAGTGGGAGTGCGGTACAGGTCGAGAATGCGTGTGACGTCGTGGGGCAGCGGCAGGCCGGCGATCTGCTCCTTCGAGAAGATCGCCGTCGCGTCGCCGAAGGTCTGCTGCGTGACGTTCTGATACTGGGCCGCGACGATCGTCTTGACGTGGCGATACCAGTGGCCGACGAGGAGGGCGTATGCCTCCTTCAAGTCGGCCGGGACCGCGGCGGTCGTGGTGTACACGACCTGCACCGCGATCGGCGACCGCTCGACGCACGCCTGGCGTCCGACAAACGGCCCGTGCCGGCAGTAGATCCGGCCGCGGGCGGAATCGACAACGTACGCGTCGGGATCGAGCGTGGTCTCCGCGCCGAACCCGCCGAGGCGATCGACCTTCACGCTGGTCACCGTCGCGATCGGGAAGTTTCGGACGACCGCGGTCTGCACGTCGCCGGGGAAGTACTCGGTGAACGTGCCGGCCGCGAGGTCCCGCCCCGCGTACCCGGCGACGAACGCGTCGGCCGAGTCGCGGAGCAGGTCCAGCAGCGCGTCGTCGTCGCTCGTGGCGATGCCGAGTCGGGCCTTCACGTTGGCGAGCGTATCCAGGGCCATGGGCGGGCCTCCGTTAGACGGTCTTTTTCTGCTCGGTGATGATGACCGCGAGCGGAAAGCTCGGGGTGGTGCCACTGATGGTGCCGGAATAGCGCAGGTAGCGCTTCGTGCGATCGAACGAGACTGCCTGGACGTTGTCAGTGCCGGTCACGGCGGTGAACGCCCCGCCGCTGACGTCGCTCCAGGTGCTGGCGTCGGACGATTCCTGGATCTTCCCGGCCAGCGACGGGTTCGTGCCCGACACAGTGCCGACCATCTGGATCGCGGTACACCGGCCGTCGCCGGTGAGGAAGTCGGCGGAGGTGCCGTTGAAGGTGACAGTCGAGGTGCGCGGCGAGACGCCCGCGCCGAGAATCGCATGGTTCGCGAGATCGTGCATCGAAGTGGACATGTCTTTCCCCGTGGTAAGCGGTGGTGTGAATCAACCCTGGACCAACTGATCGCACAGCACGAAGCTGGCCGCGTGCCGGGCCCCCGCGTCGATGTGCTGGATGCCGCGGAGCACCGTCTGATCGTTCACGAGCGCGGTGTCGCCGAGGCCCGAGGCGAGGAACTCCATCACGCCCATCCGCGCGATGATCCAGTCCGGGAAGTGGCCGAGCAGGATGTAAGTGAGATTGGTGGACGCGCCCTTCGCGCGGGTCGCGGAGACCTGCGACGAGCGGACGACGGGCGTGCCGTACAACTCGAGCGGCGGCCGCTCGGCAGCCGAGCGCCCCGGGTGGAACACGAACGGGCCTTTGCCGTCGGCCGCGGTCACGGCATCCGCCCGGCGGTTGGCGAGCGCGGCGAACATCTGGCGGCGCATCACCCAGGCGGTCGGGCCCGGCACAGCATCGGGCAGGGCCGCCTCCATGCGAGCGACGTCTTCCGGCTCGAAGGTGTCGCCGTCGTCGTCGGGGCTGCTCGCGGTGACCGAGCCGATGCCCGAGTAGGTGAGCAACCCGCGGACCTGCGTGCCGCCGGTGCCCTCGAGCATGGCGAGGTCGGCCTTGAGCGCGGCCTGCCGGGCCATGTCGAGCCGGACGAGACCTTCCGCGCTGGGGCTGGCGAAGCGGAGCAACTCGTTGTTGAGCTTCACGAGTACGCCGAGCTTTTTCGCCTGCAGGTCGAGGCTGCCGGTGGCCGGCGTGCTGGCGGTGATCGCGGCCGCCTCACCGACCCAGTACGCCGTCGACCCGCCCGTCTGCTTCGGGAACTGGATCCGGCCGTTGGGCGGCAGGGCGATCTCCTGCGCGCCCGCGCCGGCGAAGACTTCGAGGTTGCGCTGCAGGTCGATGAGTTCGCCGAGCGCGGGGAAGCCGACGAGGCTGCCGCCGGCCAGGTCGCTGCCAGCGCCGAGCGCCTTGGTCACCGCGCCGGTGCGGCGCAGCAGCCACGCAGCCTCATCGGGGTCCCACCGGCCGACGTCGGCGGTCATCTTCTGGCGGATCTCGGCCTTGAGCTTGGCCCCGCGCGGCTCGAAGGCCGGCAGGTGCGCGGTCGCCAGCGGCACCAGAAACGCCTGATGCCCGCAGTGCGGCACGAAGCCGTAGCCCTGGTACAGTTCGCGGAGTTGCTGGTGGACGTGGACCTCTTCCTTGCACTGGTCCGGCCCGAGGTAGCCGAGCGCGAACGCCGCGGCCTTCAGCACGCTGTACCCGGCCGAGTCGCGCCCGACCGGCCCCGTGGCCGCCCACGGCACCCGCCGCTCGACGTGCAACGGCGTGTTCTTCTCGAGGTACTCGACGACGTCGGTGCGATCGGCAGCGAGGTCCTGGGGGATCGATTCAGACATGGGAGGCTCCTGAGGATTTTGGATTTGCGATTTTCGATTTGCGATTGAAGAGGTCCGGCCTTACGGCCGGAGGTCTGCGGAGGTTTTGATTCTGGCCGGTAGCCGATAGCCGATAGCGGCCGACCGATGGCAGGACGCCGCCAGCGTCAAGGCGAGAGGATTGTCTGGGACAGGTACTGCCGAGTATTCGAGCAAATCCCAGGACTCGACGAGGAGGCCGCGGTGGCCGTTGGTGGTGCGGCGGAGACCGGCGCGGCGCGGGACAAAGCCGATCGACCAGCCGCGGAGAATGCCCTGCTCGAAGAGGCGGAACACGTCGTCGGCGAGGGGCACGCCGGCCGCGAACTTCGTAGTCGCGATGATCCGGTCGGCCGTCACTTCGAGCGCGAGGCAGGTGCCGATCGGTGGCAGCGTTCGCTGATGCGCCCACAGGACGACGGGGTTGCGGAGGAACTCGTCGCGGTTGGCCAGGCCCGCCGGGACGATCAGGTCGCCGGACCGGTCGGCCACCGCCGCGGTGATCACGTGAGTGACCGTCCGGGCGGCCGAGTCGATCGAAGGCGTCGAGGCGATGAACGTGTGCATGGCAGCCCCCCGGTTAGCGACGCTTCGGAGAAGGGTTCGTGATCGATCCCAGCCCCCGCGCTCGCCGGATCTCGTCGATGGTGCGGATGCCGAGCTTGGCGTCGGTGGCGTCGTCGGCCCGGCGCTCGGCGTTGTTGCGCGGGCTGCACTCGGGGAAGGCGACGGCGATGTCGGGGCCGTACCGCCGGGCGAGGTCGCGGGTCAGCACCTGGGCGATCAGGTCGAGCTTGGGCTGGACGGTGCCCTCGCAGAACATCACCCGCGCTCCGAACCAGATGTCGGAGCCCAGGCCGATGTTCTCGACGATGCCGGCAATCGGTGCGGGCACGCGGTACAGGGCGAGGATCTCGTCGCGGCTGAGCCGGGCCGAGTTGAGAAAGTCCATCTCCGCCGGCGACAGCGTCCACGGGCTGGCGCGAAGGCCCTGTTCGAGGACGAGCGGCCGGTGCCAGTTGTCGCGCCCGGCGAATCGCCCGGTGATCGCGTCCTCGAGCCGGCGGACCGTGGCGTCGCTCAACACCTGGTCGGTGGCGAGAACGACGCCCGGCCGCTGGCCCGCACGGAAGGCCTGGAAGCGCGCCTGTTGCAACTCCGTGTGCGTGTCCACGGTGAGTGCGTTGGCTTGGAGCGGCGACAGGCCGTAGTGCGGATCGAGGGGGTTCGGGTACTTCAGGTGAATGACTTCGTCGGCGGGCAGGAACTCGGGTCGGCCGCCCGGCGCGGTGACTTCGTAACCGGCCACGAACGTCGTGGCATCGGGGACGATCCGCACCCACGGGCTCGGGATGATCCAGAGCTCGCCCGGGATGCCGAGCCGAGCGTCGCCGGCCCGCAGCGGCGGACAGTACCAGTAGCTGTTGCCGGTCAGCTCGAGGTAGACCGTGGTCAGATACCACAGTTCCCACGGCGTGAGCCAGGGGTTGGGCCGGGCCAGCAGTCGCATGAGCGGGTGCGTGGTCGGCAGCGGCGTCATCTCGTGCTCGGCCGGCCCAGTCTCGCGGTACGCATACGGCCGTTGCTTCGCGACTTCCTGCGCGATGGCGGTGACGGCCGCGTACACCCAGCCGGAGAAGTGCCGGACTTGCTCGCGCGGATCGTGCCGCCACCACCCCGCCGCCGCGCCCGGCGCGGGAAACAGCAGCCGAGGCGCGGCCGGCGGCCCGCGGAAGTAATCGCGAATCTTGGTGAGGAGTTTCATGACGCGGACTCCGAGCCGTTGACGCTTCGTTCCTTCCGGTAGCCGAGCCTGTGGACGACGCGGAGGATGTCGCTGCACGTCGGGAAGCGGACCGAGCGCTTCAGCCGATCCATCGCGACGATGAACTCGCGCTCGTCGTCGGAGTAGTTCGCGCCGGGGAAGGTCTCTTCAATGCCGGCGACGACGGGTCGTGCCATGGGCGTGGCTCCGATACGATGCGGAAGGGACCGGGCCGGGGCGCGGGATCCGCGCACGCCCGGCCCGGCAGGGGAGAAGACAAAGGAGGATTGCAGAAGTCAGATTGAAGATTGCAGAATTAAGACGGTAGCAATGGTTAGACTGCCTTCCGGTTGCTTCTTCAATCTGCAATCTTCAATCTCAACTCTGCAATTCGTTGTTTGTTTTGATTGCTGCTCGGGCCTGGATGTAGCGGACGACGACCCAGGCGTTGGCGAGGAAGATGCCGGCCGCGGCGACGCACTGGGCGAGGGCGTCGCGGAGAGTCGCAGCGTCGGCCGAGGTGATGACGCCGATCAGGGTCAGCACGGCGAGGCCTTGCGTGACGATCGTCGTCCAGAACTCGGTGGTGCGGAAGCCGGGGCGATTCATGGGAGCGGTTCCTTGGCGGGGTTGCGGTTGAAGTGGCGGAGTTCGCTGCGCAGATCGCGAATCTCCTCGCGGAGTTGGCGGAGGTCGACCTCGCCGCGGCGGGTGTGGTCGGCCTCGGTCTGCACGAGCGCGGTGATGAGCGCGCGGAGTTCGACGACGTCGGAGCGGATGGCGTGGAAGCTGGAGAGCCCGCCGAGCGCGAGCGTGCCAACGGTGAGCGCGTGGCCGAGAAACGCGGGCCAGCGGGCAGCAAGATCGGGCGGAGCGGTCATGGGGGCGACCCGTGATTAAGTGATCTTTTGTACACTAATCACTATCGGATACGAGTCCGCGAAAGTCAAAGTCGGGAGGGGAAAAATTGCGGGCGGGAGGGAGAAGACTTACCACGAAGGCACGAAGGAATTCACGAAGAAGGAGAATTGACTGGATCTGTCTTCTTCGTGTCTTCGCGGCTTCGTGGTTGGTCCTCCCGTCTTGAACGCGTCGCCCGTGTCTGCAACAATACCGTCGGTTGGCCTTTCTTCCGGTCCCTTGGGGCTTGCCGCGTTGGGCGGTGAGCCGAGCCCGTCACTTCTTTCTCCGGGGAACCCCTCATGGTCCAATTGATCAACAGTCTCTGTTACCTGCTGTGTCTGTTCTCGTTAGCCGCCTGGGTCGTCCTTTCGGGTATGTTGATCTGGTCCGATATCATCTGGAGCGATCTAAATGCTTCGGCACGCTGGCGAAGCGCCGACGTTTCACATCTGTCACGGGCCTGGCTCACCTGTCAGGTTGTTTTCATCAGCTCCGCACTGACCCTCCAACTGAACAAGACTTTCTTTGACAATCGGCCCGGTCAATCGAATTGACCAACACCTACCGGCCTGGATTGTCGAATGTCTGCAACTGAACCGTCGGTTGGCCATTCTTCCGATCCCTTGGGGCTTGCCGCGTTGGGCGGTGAGCCGAGCCCGTCACTTCTTTCTCCGGGGAACCCCTCATGGTCCGATCGATCAACCGTTTCTGCTACCTCGTGTGCTTGATTTCGCTGATCGCGTGGGTAGCGATCTCCGCCATCTCACTTTGGGGAGACTACGAGATCTTCAGCGAAAGCCGGCGGGCCACGTGGACGGTGTTGGGCAAAGCCTGGCTCACCTGCCAGATCGTCTGCATCGGCTCCGCCCTGACCCTGCGGCTGAACAAGACCTACTTTGAAGAGCAGTACGGCCGGCCGGTGTGAAAGGCGTTTCTGCGGGAGGTGATCATGGCAAGTGAGGCTGTGCGGTCAACCCACGTGAGCCTCGCGGCCGCGCTGGCCCAGGGTCCGCCGCCTGCCGGCAATCTGGCCGTGCCGATCTTTGCACACGGTACGCTCGAAGTCGAGTTGTACTCGCCGCGCGGCCACGACCCGCAACAGCCGCACATGCGAGACGAAGTCTATGTCGTCGCCCGTGGCACCGGCCGATTCTTCGACGGCGCGACCCGCCACGATGTGGGGCCGGGCGAGTTCCTGTTCGTCGCGGCCGGGCAGCCTCATCGCTTCGAGGAGTTCTCGGACAACTTTGCCGTGTGGGTGCTCTTCTACGGCCCCGCGGGCGGCGAAGAGTCTGCGGGCACCGGCTCCTGAAGGAGCGAACCCCCCGCGGCCCTGGGCCATCTTCATTGACCGTCGTGAGTTTCCCGCAACCCCTGCTCGCAGAGAGACTCGATCGGAGGCCCGCCCATGAACTCGTTGATCATCGCCCATGCCGGCGGCAAATTGGATCCGCAGACGGCGACTGCCGTCGGCGTGTTCATCATGGCCGTCGGTGCGATTGTCACTCTGATCAACGTCGTCGCCTGGTGTCGCAAAAAATCCGGCGGCGCACCGTTCTTTGGCGTATTCTCACTCCTTTTCGGCTACATGTTCCTCGCCGACGGGCAGAAGTGGCCCGGAGGCGTGCTCGCATTCCAATTGCTCACATGGCTGTTTGTCGTGCCGCTGCTGCTCCTGCCCTGGCTCCTCTGGTCGCTGCGCAAGTATCTCCGCGCGAAGGCGCAGGAGGCACCTGTCGACACTGACGCCATGCCGGAAGACCGGGCGCGCGGGCATCTGGTGCCCGGGGAAAAGCTCCTGTGGCACGGCGTGCCGGCCCGCCGGCGGTTCATCAGCGAGACCATCGCCTACGTACTCTTCGGGCTGATTCCGTTCTCGATGGCCTCGGTGTTCCTCACGCTGCTGGTCTGGTCGACGATTCGCGACGGCGTTCGCCCCGGCATGCTGCCCGGCTACATCATCGGAGGCGGAGCCGCTCTGGTCTTTCTGTCGATCGGGATCTTCTGCTTCCTGTATCCGTTCCGGATGGCATCCCGGTTGCGCGAAGTGGTGTATGCCATCACCGACCGCCGGGCGTTCGTGCTCACCAGCCCCCGACTCATGTGGAACCCGGTGCCCGCGCGCGAACTCGGCGAGGGGAGCATCGAGTTTACCGCGGATCAGGTCCGGGCGTGCGTCCGGAAGTGGCGCGACTTCGGCCGGACCGATCTGATTCTTGAAAGCCGGTGGGAGGGCAGCGGTCGCAGCCGATCCTTGAAGCATTATGGCTTGCTTGGTCTCGACGATCCGGACGAGGCATTGCAGGTGATCCGCGAGAACTTCCCTCCGCCGGTTTGACATCCCACCTGCTGTATCCGAAAGTGAGGCGTTGCGAGTTGGCGACGGGTCGGGTCGCTGGGCAGGTGGCCGGGCCCCTTCCATGCCGCGGATTCCAGACGCCATTCGCCGGGCCGCCGTCGGCCGCGCCGCGGGTAATTCCTGGAGCGCGGTCGCCTCGACCGTCGGCGTCCCCCTCGCCCAACTTGAAGAGTGGGTCGTCCGGCACCCCCGGGCGTGGCGTAAGTTGATGGCCCGCGAGCGACAGAACACTCGCGACGCGGCCCACGACGAAGCCCTCTCCGTCCTCCGCACGCACCTCCGCAACGAAGACCTGCGCACGCAATTCAACGCCGCCAAACACCTCACCAGCATGACGCCCGACCGGTCCCGCGACCCCGACAAGTCGCCGCCCGCGCCCTTCGGCATTATCCCTGATGACGAAATCAAGCGACTCTCGCAACCGGACGAAGACGATCCGCGCGCTCCTGAAGCGAGCGCGGACTGACATCAATCTGTTCGCCATGCTGTGCTTCGCCGACCCGGCCGGCCGACCGCTGCGCCAGGCCGGCGTACACCGCGCGCTGCAGGCGTTCCTCTCGGCCCAGCCACGCGGGCTCGTCGAATTACCGCGCGACCACGGCAAGAGCACGCAGGTCGGCATCCGCCTCGTGTGGGAACTCGGTCGTCGGCCGGGCCTGCGCATCAAGGTCGTCTGCGCCACCGAGTCGATGGCGGCGGAGCGCGGGCGGTTCATCCGCGATGCGATCGCCGGCAACCCGCGCGTCCGCGCCGTCTTCCCCTGGCTGAGGCAGGCCGCCCCGTGGGAACCCGTCCGCTTCAGTGTCGCCCGCCCCTCGACAGTGATCGGCCCGAGTGTCGCCGCGCTGGGCGTCGGCGTCCGCTCGACCGGAGCCCGTGCCGATCTCATCGTTTGCGACGACATCGTCGACGTGACGGCGATCCGCAGCGCGGCCGACCGCGAGCGCGTCAAGCAGCACTTCCGCGAGAATCTCGTCAACCTGCTCGAGCCCGACGGCCGGCTCTGGTATGTGTTTACGCCCTGGCACCGCGACGACCTCGGCGCGGAATTGGTGGCCGGCGGCGAGTTCGCCCATTTCCGCCGGGCGGTCGGGCCGAACTTCGAGCCGGTCTGGCCCGAGCACTGGTCCGCCGAGCGCCTCGCCGCCCGGCGCCGTGAGATCGGCGAGACGGCATTTGCCCGCGGCTACCGCCTGCTGTGCGCCGCCGACGAAGACACTGCCATCCGTGCCGAGTGGATCCACACCTGGACCGGCACGCCGACCATCGTCCGCACCATCCTCGCCATCGACCCCGCGACATCGACGCACGCCCGGGCAGACCGTACCGCGATGGTCGTGCTCGGCCTCGCGGCCGACCGCGTCGTGCATTGCCTGGCCGCGACCGCCCGGCGGGTGGTCGCCCCCGACTTGATCCCGTGGATCGACGCGGTCACGGACCAATGGCAGCCGGACGCGATTGTCTTCGAGAGCCAGGGCGGGTTCGCCGCGCTGCGCGATCTCGTCCGCGTACATGCCCGGTGCGGGGGCCGGGTACAGTCGCTGACGAACCAGCGCGACAAGCGCGACCGGCTGGCCGCGTTCGCCGCCCGACTGCAGTGTGGGGCGTTTCTGCTGCGGGGCGACGGTAAGTCGGGCGTCGACCCGGCCCAGCAGGAGTTGTTCGACGAGTTGCTCGCGTTCCCGCTGGGCGAGCACGACGACCTGGCCGACGCCGCCGCGTTCGGCACCGAATGGCTGCTGCACCGGCCCGAGCCGCGCGTGTTTTCGTGACCATCCCCTCCCCGGAGTAATGCAATGTCGCCGATCACGATCCGCTACCCCGTGCGCCCGCGGGCGCGGTCATTGGCCGCGGCCGAGGTGGCCGGGCTCTTCGACTTCGAGGCCGAGGACGCGGAGATCATGGTGGCCGACGCGGTCGACCTCGCCATCGGCCCGGGCGATCTCGCGCTGTTCGTCGGGCCGTCGGGCAGCGGCAAGTCGTCGCTGCTCCGCGCCGCGGCCGGTCAACTCGGGGCGACAGATATCAACAGTCTGACAGTTCCCGACATGTCACTCATTGACGCACTTCCCGGCCAGGTGACCGACCGGCTCGCGCTGCTGGCCAGTTGCGGATTGGCCGAGGCCCGGCTCGCGCTGCGGACGCCCGGCGAGTTGAGCGACGGCCAGCGTGCCCGCTACCGCCTGGCGTACGCATTGGCGACGACCGCGGGGCCGGTCGCGGTCGACGAGTTTGCCGCGCTGCTCGACCGACCGCTGGCCCGGGTGCTGGCCTACAACCTCCGGCGGACGGTCTCGCGCACGGGCCGGAGTGCGCTGGTGGCTACCACGCACACCGACCTGGCCGAAGACCTGAACCCGGACGTGCTGATCCATTGCCGGGGCGAGGGGCTCATCGAGGTGACGCGGAGGGAAGCGGGAAAAAAAGCGTCGGGTTCCTGCCGGACCTATGGCTGTCGGCAGGCACCCGGGCCGACTGGCCGTACTTCGCTCGGTGGCATTACCGGGGCCACGGGCTCGGCTTCGTGAAGAAGGTCGCGCTGCTCTGGCACGGGCCGGAGCCGATCGGCATCTGCGTGTTCTGCGCCCCGGCCGCGAGCGTGACAGCGCGGTCGCGCTATTTCGGCATAAAGTCGGCGGCGCGGGGCGACGTGCTCGCCGGGCTCACCCGCCAGCTCTGGACGCTGTCGCGCGTGGTGCTGCACCCGACATACCGCGGCGCGGGGATCGCGGCCGCATTCGTCCGCCGGGCGTGCGAACTATGCCCGGTGCCGTGGATCGAAGCGCTGGCGGTCATGGGCCGGGTCAACCCGTTCTTCGAGAAAGCCGGGTTCACAAGGACAGGCGGCCGCACCCGCGCCGGCGCGGAGTATTTCATCCGAGACAATCGGGGCCAGGCTAAGGCTTAGCCCGCCCCAGGGTGTAGGAGAACGCGCCGAGGAGTTCGCCGCGGTCGCAGGCGTGACAGGTGGTGCACTGCTCGACGGCGCGGATCGCGCCGAGCATGCGGAGGGTGGTGGCGTTCTGCCGAGCGTAGAGGTCTTCGCCGGCTTTGAGCGCTGTCAGCCCAGCCGCCTCGAAGGGATCAAGGTCGCGTGTGGGCGCGGTCTTGAGCTGATCCATGCGCGGCAGTTTCTCGGAGACGTAGGCGACGGGCTTGTCGTGCATCAGCAGGCCGACGAGGTCGAGCGTCTGCAGCGACCAATCATCCGCGCCCTTGGGCGACCATCGCATCTGATGTGGGACAAACCCGGCCACCTGTTTGCGACTATTCATGTAGCCCCAGCCATCCGCATTGGCGAAGTCGAGATAGTTCAGCCGGAGTAGCTTGCGAAAGCCGTCTGACGTTCGAGGAATCTCGGGAAACTCATCGCCGGCAGAAGACACCCGGGGACCGGGCTGGGAAACGGGGTGAACCTCAGGCGATTCCAAGAGTGCGGCACTCGGAAGATACACAAGCCGACTCTCGCCGAGGCCGGGGCTGTTGATGAACAACGTCACGGACCTTTCATGTAGCGTATGCAACTTCAGTTTTCGACTAAGGTTTTCCCGCTCCGGACCCTGCGAATCGAGAAAATCGATCTCATCGGTGTAGGTCGGGGAAGCGAACTGAGCGACAGGCGATGCCGGTGGGCGAACACGCTGGGAGATGTCTTGCAGCGGATATAGCTCGCGGAGGCGGGCGTACTCGAGTTGGTTAGGACGTATCGCCGTGTGGTACAGGATGTAGTACGCGAGGCCTGACACCGCGCAAAGTCCGATTCCGTACTGCCAAGTTGGTCGCGAATGATGCTGACACACGCCAGTGAGAATCAGAATGCCGATACCCAGAACGACGAACGGCCACGGGGGTAAGTCAAAGACGATGGTCTGGATGGCGACCATGACAAGGGTCAGGCCGACGACCACCTTCATTCGGTACCGTCGGTTGGTCGCCAACTGGCCCATGAGAGACAGAAAGACCAGCGAGACGATCAGTGAGATAATCAGCACGGGTCGGGCCTCCCGGGGGAGTTAAAGACTGTCGGCCATCGTAGCGGCCCCGACCATCGAGGCACAATCCGGTCTTGGTCCTGGATCACGGGCCGGTCGATGAACTAGGGCTTAGCCCGCCCCAGGGTGTAGGAGAACGCGCCGAGGAGTTCGCCGCGGTCGCAGGCGTGGCAGGTGGTGCACTGCTCGACGGCGCGGATCGCGCCGAGCATGCGCATCGTATCCCCGAATTCCCGAGCGTAGAGGTCCTTCCCGCTCCGGATGGCTGTCAGGCCGACCTCTTCGAATGCCGTCAGCTTTCGGGTGGGAATGGTGCCGAGTTTCTCCATCTGGGGAAGGTTCTCGGATACGTACACAACCGGTTCGGGATGAAGCAACAGGCCGACCAGATCGACGGTCCGAACCTTCCACGGCCCTGACATTCCCTGATCCTGTGTAAACCGGTGGGATCGAAATCCAGCCACCTTGTCCCGGGACTCGAGCAGACCAAAGTACTTCGGCCTGACGAAGTCGACAATCGACCAGATGTGGTGATCTCTCAACTCCGGGTTGATCGGCGCGGAGACGGTACCCGGATCGGCGGTCTCCGTTTCCGTCGAGTGAACCCTCGGTCCGGGTTGCGGGGGCGTCGAACCGTCGTAATTGCCAAAGCGTTCGACAGTTGTCGCGTGGGGCTTCCTGTTGCGCATCGCGCCGAACCCCGGTGACGTGACAAACTTGTCAATCGCCTGGTCGTGCAGTGCCTTGAGCGAATCCGTGCGCCATCGGCCTTCGAAACTTCTTGCTCTATTCTCGACCTGTATCTCAAGCTCCTCCATCGCCTTCGTCTGCTCGAACGAAAGCGGCGTGGCAGTCGTGCGCGCCGGGATTGGCAACCGGTCGGCCATCGACTCGAACGGATAGAGGTCGTACTGCGGTCGGATCGAGACGTACCACACAAAGACAAACGCCAGGACCGATACCACGACGGATGTCGGGACGAACATCCATCGCGACTCAAGGAGTCTGGTCGTTGCAAATCCCGTCACGACGAGCAGCAGAACCTGAAGCGCGATGGCCGACGAGCCGGCGCACAACGCACCGCCGACCCCGAATAGAAAGAACAGAAAAATGCCTGCCGTCCGCGCAAGCCCGCGATCAAGGTTCAGCTCCGGATTGAGAGTCTTGCTGCCGTCCTGCAAAGGCGGACACAGGACCGCCAGGTTGGCCGCGACAACAGCAATCGCGGCAAGGATGTAGGACCCGTACAGGACCATAGGGAGTACCATGCTGTCAATCAGTTCGGGAAGCGGCGCTCGATCCCCGGCTGTGGTTATCAGTCGCGCGCGGGCGAGGTTTGTCTCCCTCCCCCCTCGTGGGGGAGGGTTGGGGTGGGGGGAACGCCACGCCGACGCGTCACCCCGATATCCGTTCTGGCCGATAGCCGGTAGCCGACAGCCGGCGGCCGTACCTCCCCCCCACCCTCGCCCTCCCCCACAAGGGGGGAGGGAACCAGAGCGTCACTTTCCTGCGACCCGCCCCAGCGTGTAGGAGAACGCGCCGAGGAGTTCGCCGCGGTCGCAGGCGTGGCAGGTGGTGCACTGCTCGACAGCGCGGATCGCGCCGAGCATGCGGAGCGTGGTGGCGTTCTGGCGTGCGTAGAGGTCTTCGCCGCCGCGGAGCGCCGCGATGCCGGCGGCCTCGAACGGGTCGAGGTCGCGGGTGGGTGCGGTCTTGAGCTGATCCATGCGGGGCAAATTCTCGGAGACGTAGGCGACGGGCTTATCGTGCATCAGCAGGCCGACGAGGTCGAGCGTCTGAAGCGACCAGTCGTCCGCGCCGCGAGGTGACGTGCTCATCCGGTGCGGGACAAAACCGGCAACGTGTTTGCGGTCCTTGATGAAGCCCCAGCCTTTTGGATTGACGAAGTCGCGGAAGCTGTCGCGATGTAAGTCCAGCAGTGATTTGGTCGCGATCTTTTCTTCAACCGCACCACCTCCGGCAGAGCCTTCCCGCGGGCCGGGTTGCGGTCGGGGTTCCTCCGTCTCCAACTCGATGGTGGACCGTCTCGGCCGAAAGATCATTCGAGTGGCTCCGAATCCTGCGTTGCTGATAAACAAACTGGTCGAGTTTTCATGAAGATTGACCAACATGCGCTCACGAACAAGTGTTCCCGCTTCGAGGGTCTCCGCTTCCATTTGACTGGCGAAACTCGGAGAAGCGAGTGCAGCGACCGATGAGGCGGGCGGCCGCACGCGGAGTGCCATATTCTCCATCGGAAAGTCCTTGCGAAGCCGCTCGTACTCCTGTTCTTCCGGGCGAACGGCGACAAAGTAGATTCCCAGATAAGCAAGTGCAGTGACTGCGATCAGACCTCCGGTGTATCGGGCCTTCGAGACGCTGACCGCACTGAAAACAATCATGACAATAAACATCGCCAAAGCCTGAAACACGACGGGAGTCGGAAGGAACATGCAGCTCATTATTGAAATCCCGATCATGGCGGTGGAGATCAGGGCGAACCAGACTGGGGCCGCAGCGGTCCGGCGAAGCTCGACGGCTATCCCAATCAGAATGGCCGAGAATACTAACGAGATGAATAGCACGGGTCGGGCCCCCGGGGGATGAGTTCCCGGTCATCGTAACCGGCCCGGCGGGCGTGATACAAGAGCCTAATGAGGGTCGCGAGGTTGATTCTGCCGACGATTCCTCAAACACTCATCTGTCAGGCTCGAACAGGTACCGATGACGCTACTCAACGAGCCGACCTGGGACACCAGTTGATGGAACAGGCGCGTCGGGGGAATATTCGCTTCTTCGAAGCGTCGCTGACCGTTATGCCCCGTGGTAGTCGATCTCCTTCACTTCCAGCGCGTACTTGTTGATGAAGTCGCGGCGCGGCTCCACCTTCTCGCCCATCAGCGTGCGGAACATGTCGTCGGCGGCGGCCACGTCGTCCATCGTCACCTGCAGCAGAGTCCGGTTCTTCGGGTCGAGCGTCGTCTCCCAGAGTTGCTCCGGGTTCATTTCGCCGAGGCCTTTGAAGCGGGTCACCGTGATGCCGCGCTCGCCGAGCCGGCGGATGTCCATCGGCAGCTCGCGCAGGTGCGGCAGCACTTTGGTCGAGTCGCCGTGAACCAGCTCGAACTTCACGGGCGGCTCCCGGCCGGCGATCCGCTCCAGCGGGATGAGGTCGGCCAGGCCCAGGCCGTACTCGCGGAGCTTCTCGAGGTTGCGGTTCACGCCGCGGATCTCGTGCAGGTCCTGCCGGGTGTACCGGATCTGGGCCGTGCCGCCGGCGTTCTCCTCGCCCTCTTCGGTGAGCACGAGGTCCGCGCCGCCGCGGGCGCTCTCGGCCGCCACGAACGCGTCGGCCTCCTCCGTCTTGGCGAACCAGCTTTCGACGCCGCCGAAGCTGATGTGCACCATCGGCAGCAGGCCGTCGGTCGCCTTCGGGATCAGGTTGCGGACGCTGTAGCCGCGCCGCTCGACGATCTGCAGGCCCGCGTCGAGTTCGGCCATCAGCTCGACGAGCCGCTTCAGCTCGTCGCCGGTGTACTCGAGATTGAGCGTGAGCGCGCGGACCGTCGTGCCCTTAATCCCGCGCTCGAACAGCTCGCGGTCCATGTCGGCGGAAGTACGGACGAACCGCGTTTCCTTCTTCTGCGTGACGGAGAACAGTGGCGGGCGGGCGACGAAGATCCGCCCGGCTTCCACGAGCTTCCGCATCTGGCGGTAGAAGAATGTGAGCAGCAGCGTGCGGATGTGCTGGCCGTCAACGTCGGCGTCGGTGAGGATGATGACCTTGCCGTAGCGGATGCCGGCAATGTCTTCCGAGTTGCCGATGTCCACGCCGACCGCGGCGATCAGGCTGGCGATTTCTTCGTTGGCGAGCAGCTTTTCGAGCCGGGCCTTCTCGACGTTGAGCACCTTGCCGCGGAGCGGGAGGATGGCCTGGTACATGCGGTCCCGGCCGCCCTCGGCCGAGCCGCCGGCCGACTGGCCCTCCACCAGAAACAGCTCGCTCGAATCGCGGTCGCGGGTGGTGCAGTCCATCAGCTTGCCGGGCAGCCCGCCGCCCGAGAGGATCGACTTGCGGTCCTTGAGCGCCTTCTTGGCCTTGGCGGCGGCTTCGCGAGCCTCGGCCGCCAGAGCGATCTTCTTCAACACCTTTTGCGCGAGTTTCGGGTTCTCCTCGAGCCACTTGGCCAGCGCCTCGTTGACCACGCTGCTGACGATGCCCTCGACCTCAAGGTTGTTCAGCTTCACCTTGGTCTGGCTCTCGAACTGCGGCTCGGGCACCTGCACGCTGACGATCGCCGTGAGGCCTTCGCGGAAGTCTTCGCCGATCGGCGTGACGCCCTTGAAGAGTTCCTCCTTGGTGCCGTAGGCGTTCATGGCCCGCGTGACGGCCGAGCGGAAGCCCGACATGTGGGTGCCGCCGCCCGGGTTGTAGGCGTTGTTGGCATACGCACGGACGCGCTCCTCCTCGCCGGCCACCGAATACTGCATCGCCACTTCGACGCGGACGTCGTCGACGGTCTTGTCGACGTAGATCGGCTCGTGAATCGCCTCCTCGGAGCGGTTCATGTACTTCACGTACTCGGCGATGCCGCCCTCGTAGTGAAACGTGTCCTTCTTGCCGGTCCGCTCGTCGTGCAGCGAGATGTGCAGGCCCTTGTTGAGGAAGGCCAACTCGCGTAGGCGGTGCTCGAGCGTGTCGAAGTCGAACGTCACATCGTGGAAGATCTGCGGGTCGGGCCGGAAGGTGACGGTGGTTCCCGTCTTGCCGTCGGCGGCGGCCCCGAGGTCGCGGACGTCGCTGATCGCTTTGCCGCGCTCGTACTCCTGGACGTAGGTCCGGCCGTTGCGGCGGACGCGGGCCTCGGTCCACTCGGCCAGCGCGGTGACGGCCTTCGCGCCCATGCCGTGGAGGCCGGCGGAGACTTTGTAAACGTTGTTGTCGAACTTCGCGCCCGCGCCGACGGTGGTGAGCACGACTTCGAGCGTCGGCCGACCGGTCTCGGCATGGATGTCGACGGGGATGCCGCGGCCGTCGTCGGTCACGCCGCACGACCCGTCGACGTGGACCGTCACGGAGATGTGCTTGCAGTAGCCGGCGAGCGCTTCGTCGACGGAGTTGTAGACGAGTTCGTAGACGAGGTGGTGCAATCCTTTGACGCCGGTATCGCCGATATACATGCCCGGCCGCTGCCGGATGTGGGCGGCATCGCGAAGGATTTTCACGTCCGCGCCGGCGTAACGGTTGGGGTCGTGCGGGGCGGTTTCGGTGTCGGCCATCGTCGTCCTCCGGGGCGGTGCGGCGCGGGGCATGCGCCGTCGGTTCGGCAACCGAATATCCTACGGATTCGGGGCCGTTTTCCTACCCGGAACGGCGGAGTTGTCGTAAACGCAAATCTTGATTTGACAATTAGTTACGGATGCGGTTTGGTGTGAGCCGGAGGGAGTCAGACAAAGCGATCAAACTCACACCTTCGCCACGCGCCCCAAGAACAGGATCGCGCCGGTCTGGCGGTCGCGGATCACGAAGAGGAACGGGTGGTCGGCGCGGAACTCGAACGGTTCCCGGCGGACCGGGGCCGCCCCGCGGACGCCGGTGACGGCGGTGGCGGCGGCCGCTTCCGTCCCCTCCTCATCGACGGCGATGTAGGTCTGGTGGATCACCTGATCGATCATCAGTCGCGAGCCCGAAGTCATGCCGCCGAAGTCGGCTTCGCCGGTGAACGCCTTGCGCATCCCCATCTCTTTCAGCGTGTTCTCGACGTTCATCCGGTCTTCGATCTTGAACTTCGGCAGCCAGACCGTGCCGTCTTTGGTGGCCATCGCCTTCAGCCAGCCCTCGAGCTTTTCCTGCGTCAGTGACGCCTCGAGCGCGGCCAGTCCGTCCCGGGCCTGCGGCAGCAGGACGACCATGCCGAGACGGCCGCCGCGGTACGGCAACTCGACCGCCTGCAGGCCGTCGCCGGCAAAGTACGGGAACGACTTGTTGACGCGCATGAGCGGGGCCTTTACCTCGCCGGTGGCCGCGAAGAACGGCGCGTCCTGCGTCGCGCCTTTCTGGAAGGCGTGCGTCCACGAGTCCTTGAAGTAAACGGCGTTGGTGATGACGAATTCCGTGTTCGCGTCGATGTTGCCGGGCCGGAGCAGGTCTTTGATCTTGTTGTTGGTCTGATCCTCGACCCAGGAGTTGATGGTCTTCATGGCCTCGGGCGGGTTGCCGAAGTTGACCTGTTTGAGTCCGCCGCCGTAATGCTTCTGCGTCAAGTCGATGTACTCGGGCCGGAACACGAGGCCCTTCCCGCCCCAGACGGCGTTGGCAATGCGAAGCTGATAGCCGGACTTGGCGTTGGGGGTCTGCAGGTCGGCGATCAGCTTGCCGAACTCGTCGTGGGTGGTGGCGTCGCCGGGCAGGTGGAGGACCTTGGCCATCTCGGCAAGCGTGTCGCCGCGGGCCCCGGCCTCGGTCATGGCCAGAGCGGCCGAGATGCTGAACGGCGAGACGAACAGGTTACCCTCGCGCGCTCGGAGTTTCGCGAACAGGTCGAGCGCGAAGGTGTTGTTGCCGCGCGAGATGTCAGGTTTCCCGGCCACGGCGACTCCGGCAGTGAACAGCCCGGCGAACAGCAATGCAACGAGCGTACGAACCATGGCGCAAACCTCCCATGTCCTGACAGTACGACGAGACAGCCCGGCCGACGGATTGCGGGAAACCCGTTACCCCCCGCCGGCGCGGAAGCGGATGTCTTTGAGCGGGCGGCCGCAGAGCAGCGGAGCGAGGGTGGCGATAAGCCGGCGCTTGTGGAAGCCGGCGAGTTCATGGAGCAGCGCGCCGCCGCCGCGGACTTCGACTTCGAGCACGCCGCGCTTCAGGCCGAGCACGCGGGTGTACGGGGCGATATCCGCGCCGGCGGCGCGGGCCCAGGCGGATTCAAGTTGCTGACGTTCGGTGGCCCGACCCCAGCCGCGCGCGGTGAACAGCCGCGCGAGTACCTCGCCGATCTTCTCGGGTCCGCGCGGCTGACCGGAATCAAAGGGACGGGGAGGCATGACTCAGAGGATTGTAGCGTAGGGATAAGAGACTGATGGATTGCAGAAGTCAGATTGCAGAATGCAGAATGAAGAGCAGACGGGCCTTAAGACAAACTCACCACGAAGACACAGAGGCGCGAACAAAGACACGAAGGGATCAGGAATTTCTTCGTGATCCCTTCGTGTCTTCGTGGTGATCCGCTTCTTAGAAGTCGGAGCTGGAGACGATTTCGCTGCCGGCGCGGGTGATCAGCCGGCCGATGATGCGGATCGAGGTCGATTCGGGGATGAAGTGGACCGAGCCGTCGGCAAAGACGAAGGTCGCACCGCCCTGGTGGAACGAGTAGATCTCGTTGAAGTTCGAGCAGTTGATGGCGCAAGGGCCGGGCCAGGTCGCGCCGTCCGCACTCGCACCTTCGACCTTGAACGAGTTGCCGATGTCGGCCCAAGCCGCCCCGTCGACGGTGGTCGTCAGGTCCGCGCCTTTCTTAGTCCATTTCGTCGGCCGGCCCGCGTCCTCGGCGAGCAGGATGGTGTTCGAGGTGCCGTCGCGCACGTCCGGCACGCGGCAGAGGAACAGTTCATTCGAAGTCGCCGAATTCCAGTACACAATCCGCATGATGCCGTGGTACGACGATGCCGTCGTGCCGAGGTTGTCGATCAGCGGCGGCGATGCGGTCGTGAGTTGCGAGTCGATGCGGGTGATCGGAGCGTAGTCGTTGACGGCCCGGCTGTTCGGGGCGAGGCGGTCGCCGTCCAGCGTCGAGGGGCACAGGAACGACTTCACCTTGACCCGGGTCGCGGTGAGGTTTTCCGTTGCATTCCAATTCTTGTCGAACTGGTAAATGCCGTAGGTGTTGTCCTGCTCGATGTAGGGGAGCATGAAGACGGACCAGCCGTGCGTGCTGCCGTTCCGCGCGCCGATCTTTTCGGCGATGGTGCGGGCGTTGCCGGTGGCCGTGGCCGGAATGTCGACGCCGGCCGGCGGGAAGAAGCCGCGGTTCGATTCGTAACTCATGCAGGCCAGGCCGACCTGGCGGAGGTTGTTTTTGCAGCTCGTGCGGTTGGCCGCCTCGCGGACCTTCTGCACGGCCGGCAACAGCAGGCCCATCAGCGTGGCCATGATGGCCATCACCACGAGTAACTCGATGAGGGTGAACCCTCGCCGCCGATTTTGTCGGTTCATGATCCGCTCCGTCCGGGGTCGTCCGACCCGATGAAAGAATCGCGACACAATGATGTCAGGCATTGTACACGAAATATGGGAAGAATGTGAGACCGAATCCGGATTATGCCGGCCAGACCCGGTCGAGCAGCAGGTCGGGCGCGGGCGGCGGCTCGTGCGGCGGAAACGCCACGCCCCACTCGGCCGGCTGCGGCACGAAGTGGCTCGGGTCGCCCGTCCCGCCCCACAGGTCGAATCGCGTACCCCATGCCACAGGCGCTTTCACCGGCGGCGGCTTGAGCGCATTCAACCGGCGGAGCAGAAGCGTCCGGCTCCCGGCGGGCATCTCCTCCGGCCGCGATTCCAGCCAGTATCGGGCCACCTGCCCCGGCCGGATCGCACAGAACACCGTGAGCGCCTCGCCCTCGCCGGCCGGCTGATCGCCGAAATGATCCTCGACGATGTGCCCGATCCGGCGGTCGAACCACGAATACTCTTCCGGCGTGATCCGCTCGCGGAACAACTCGTCCGGCATCAGCGGATGTCCGCCGGCTGCGCGGACCGGCTCGACCTCGGTCGTAAGCCCGCAGACCACCTTCATCGCCCCACCCTGCGCGGGCACAACAAGGTCGTCGTTGTCGAGCAGCGCGTCGCGGACTTTCTGCCAGGTCGCCGGGCGGAGCTTTATCACGAAGCCGTCTTCGCAGACGTGGGCCCCCTCTTCCGCAGCGGTCGAGGGCAGGAACGCGACGAAGCCGCCCGTCAGCACCGCTTCGGGGCGGTTGTCGACCGCGACCGTCTCGACGGCCATGCCGGGCTTCCAGACCAGCCGGGCCTTCGCCTCGGGATCAGGGTCGGTGAGCAGGACGATCGGGCCGGGCGGCACCTGGGCGAGTCGCTTCTCCAAGTGCTGCAGATAGCGCTCGTCGTGGACGTATAGGTGGAGCTGATTCCGCTGCCGACGGGCGGTGAGCCCGCGGGTGGTCGCGACGGCGACCTGGCCGAGCAGGCTGGCCTTCACGTCCTTGGGGCCGAGCAGCGACCGCCGGCCGCGCTCCGACCACGGCGGAAACGGGAAGAAATTGCTGCGGAAGCCGAGCAGCGTCAGAAGTCGGTAGTTGCCATGCGCCCGGACCGACTCGAGTTCATCGGCCGAGACGAAATACGCGGCGAGCGGCCGGTCGGGGTAGTTCACGCCCTTCAGCGGCGAGGCAGGCACATATGCCATGCCGACGGGGCCCTCTTTCCCAAGGAAACCGCCGGGCCGGGCGAACCGGCTGTAGCCCCCGGCCTCGACGACCTTGCCGTCGCGGGCCTGCTGCCGGAGCAGGAGGAAGAGATCGAACGGGTCGCGGGGGAATGCACCGTCCGCCTCGCCGGGCATGCGGCGGAGCGTGAAGACGATGTCTTTCTGGCCGTACCGGCGGAGCCCGTCGGTCACGTACGACCAGCAGGGCACCGGGCCCGACGTGGAATCGACGGCATGACGAAACACCCGTACGTCGAGATCCTCGGGTACGAGTTCGACGAACGTCGGCGCGTTATAGGTACTGACAGCGACTGACATTACTCGTCCGGCGCAGAGGCGACCCGCGTAAATATAGGTCAAGACGGGCCGGCCGGTCGGTGGGGCGGTCAACCGGAGCGGGCCGAGTCCGGTTCAGGTGGGGTCCGACGGCGGAATTCTACGGAATATAAGGATTGCGATACAAGCCGGTTCGCGCCGCGGGCGGTCATTCGGAAAGAAGCTGGCGGATACGATCCGGTATGGCTACCGAGTCGACCGCTCCGCCGGTGCCGACGAGGCAACAGACCGAAGTCATTTCGCCCCGGGCGACCGCCTCGCCTTCGTGGCTGATCTCGAAGCCGAACGTCACCGACTTGGTGCCGAGTTTCACCACCCGGACAGCAATCTCCAATAACTGCTCGAAGCGGGCAGGCCGGAGATAGTCGCACTTTGCGGCGACGCGGGGGAAACCGTAGTGGCCCGTGCCCTCGACCCAGTTCACACTCAGACCGCGGGATCGCCGGAACTCCTGCTCTGCAAACTCCATGTAGCGGAAGAAGTTCGAGAAGTGCATCATCCCGGCCATGTCGGTTTCGCAGAACTCGACCCGCTTGCGGGCAATGAACGGCGTCATGCGGCCCCCCAGTCGCGCAACATGGCGACAGTATCTTCGGCCATGCGGTCGTCGGTGAACTTGGTGCGGACGGCCCGCTCGCCGGCCAAGCCCAGTTCGGCCCGACGATCGCGGTCGTCAAGCAGTCCGCCGAGCGCGTCGGCGAGCGCGGTGACATCGCCGGGCGGGATCAGCACGCCGCCCTGAGATTCTTCCACGAGTTCGGGAAACGACCCGTGCGCGGGCAGGACGACGGGCACGCCCTGCGCCCAGGCTTCCAGGACGTACAGGCCCTTCGGTTCACGATACACCGTCGGCACGCTGAGCACATCGACCGACCGAAGGAACTCCAGCTTGGCCGCCAGCGTGGGACAAGCGACGTATTCCACGTCGCGCCCGCCCAGCCGGGCGAGCTGTTCGTCGAGGTACTTGCGGTGTTGCGGCCCGAGCCAGCCCGAGATCCGCAGCCGGGCGTGGGGAAGCCGGCGGACGGCCTCCACCAGATGGTGCAGGCCCTTGTGCGGGTCGATGCGCGAGAAATAGCCGACGGTCGGCGGGCGATCCGGGCCGCGCGGCGCGGGCGGATGGTTCTGGAGGTTCAGCCCCGGGTAGATGACTCGCACCTTATCGCGGGGCAGGCCGGCATAGTCGGCCATGAAATCGGCGTAATACCGGCTCGTGGCGATGAAGCCGGAGGCGGCGGCGCAGTTTTCGCGGATCAGCCGGAGTGCTTCGCCCCGCGCCTCGGAGCGCAGAGCGTCGAGGAAGATGTCGTCGCCCTGCAGCGAAACGACGATCGGCACGCCGAGACGGTCGCGGACCAACGGTACGATCGCCGAAAGCAAGAGATTCGTAAGCAGGACGGCCTGCGGGCGGCCTTCGCGGGCGAGGTAGTCGAGCAGCGAGTCGAACTCCGCCCGCTGCCGGCCGTGGGCCCCGCGCAGCATCGAGAGCGTGAGCTCGCCGAGGCGGGCGTAATCGTCGATGCCCGAGAATCGCTCCA
>JAIBBI010000234.1 GCA_019694755.1 Gemmataceae bacterium | reverse complement strand
GGCCGCCGCCGCCGCCACCGTAACCACCGCCACCGCCGCCGCCGTAGCCGCCACCGCCGCCACCGGTGCGCGGGGCACGGGGCTGGGCTTCATTGACGGTGAGCGTCCGGCCCTGGAAGTTCGCGCCGTTCATCTTCGCGACGGCGTCTTCGGCCCCCGCTTCCATCTCGACGAAACCGAAGCCGCGGCTGCGGCCGGTCTCGCGGTCGACGACGACCTGAGCGCGGGTCACCGTGCCGTAGGCCGAGAAGGCCTCCCGCAGGTTGTCCGACGTACAGGTGAACGGGAGATTTCCGACATACAGATTCTTCGCCATGACTTTCCGACTCGCCCCGCCTCAGAGCGGGGCTCCTCCACACAGACATTCAGACAGTTGATGTGCGGCGAAGCGATTGAGGGTGCTGACACCAGCGACTTGACGATCTCGGATGCATACAGGCAGGCCGTACTGAAGGGATTCCGGGGTCTCAAGGCAGCGGAGAAGCTCGTCCAACTCTTCGTCACAGCGAACGGCACCCGACCGTTCGTACCCGTGACTATACCGGAGTCCCGGATTTCCGCAAGCGAAAAACAGAGGGGCGTTTCAACTTTCCAGCCCTCCCGATCCACACCCCGCTCCTTGAACTCCGCCGGCCCGTCCGGTTACACTGACTTACGCTTCGGGAGGATGCCTGCCGTGTCGATTTTCCTCTGCTGCTGTCTGCTCTCGACCGTCGCGGCCGAGCCGCCATCCACCTCCGAGACCATCGCGTCGCTCGTGGCCGCTCTGCGCGATCCCGATGTGGAATTGCGCGGTCACGCAGGCTTTGCGCTGGCGGCGATCGGCACGCCGGCCGTGGACCCGCTGCTCGCCGCCCTCGCCGACAAAGACCGCGTGCTCCGCGCCGGGGCGGCGTACGCGCTCGGACAGATCGGCATGCCCGCCGTCGCCGCCAAGGGTTCGCTGATCAAGCTGCTAAAGGACGAAGACCGCGACGTCCGCCGGCAGTCGGCCTACGCGTTGAGCAAGCTCCTGACGGCCGAGCGCGATCAACTGCCGTCGCCCGCCCCGGTGCCGCCGCCCGACATGCCGCAGGAGATGCCGAAGAAGTGACCTGGCGTTCATTGCTGATCGCGCTCATGGTCCCCGCCACGATCCGGGCGGACGACCTGCGCGAATCGCACGCGCCGGTCACGCCGTCGGCCGGGGATGTCAGCAACAACGAAATCCTCGCCCGGCAACTCGCCAACGCCAAAGCCCCGGGGCTCTTTCAGCGGCTGTTCCGCGACCCCAATCTCCTCGAGCCACGGCTGCGCGAGCTGATCGCCCGGGACCCGGCCGCCGCCGACATCGTTCGCCGACTCATGGATGGCGACCCGCAACTGCTCCGTCTGGCCGAGCAGATTGCGTCCCGACAGCCGGGCTTCCGCGAACTGAAATACGAGCAACTCCGCGAGCGCCTGCCGGACCTCGCCCGGCAGTATTTACAGAATGTCCCACCGGCGACGCCGCCGCGCACGCCGTCGGAAGCCGAGCGGGCCCGCAACGAGCGGCAGGCGTATGCCGAGCGCATCGACGACCTGCTCCGCGACTACAAACTGGAAGGGCTCGCCGGCGACCTGCGCGACATGCCGATCTACAACAACTGGCTGAAAGAGCTGACGCAAGCCGCGAGCGCGGGCCCCGGCCCGCTGACACTCGGGGATGTGACCTCGGCCTATTCCACGGCCGAGGAGTTGTTCCGCGAGCTCAAGCTGTATCTCCCCGACAACTTGCCGTCGCTTCCGAAGTTCAACTTCTCCGCCCCGAACATCCCGCTGATCGACCTCAGCTCGCTGAACCTTTCCGCCCCGAACGTGCAGTCGTTCGCATGGAGCGACCGCTGGACAACTTTCGTGTGGTGGTTGGCAGGAATCATCGCCGTCGTGGCGATCTGGCGCATGAAGAGGGGTCGCACGCCGGACACAATCAGTGTGGCGCGTCGCGGGCTCGGCCCCTGGCCGGTGGACCCGGCCCAGATCAACTCGCGGGCCGAGCTGATCGCGGCCTTCGAGTATCTGGCGCAGTGGAAGTGCGGGCCGGAAGCGGCCTGCTGGAATCACCGGGCGGTCGCAGCCAGGTTTGACGACGACCTGAACGCCCGGCAACTCGCCGACCTTTACGAATTGGCGCGGTACGCCCCGTCGGCCGATGGGCCGTGGGAGTCGGCCCGCGGCATGATCGCCCGGCTCACTCTTTCCCGCGGATCGACGCCTTGAGCACGTGCTTGAGCCGGGCTTCGATCTTCTGATGTGCCTTGTCAACTTCCTTATCCGTCAGCGTGCGGTCGGCCGCCTGGTAGCTCAGGGCGAATGCCAGGCTCTTCGTACCGGCGGGGATGCTGTCGCCGCGGTACACGTCGAACAATTGGACGCCGGAGAGTAGCCCCGCTCCACCGGCCCGGACTTCCGCAGCCACCGTCTCAGCGGGCGTCGCCTCGGGGACGATCACCGCCACGTCGCGGAGCGCGGCCGGGTACTTCGCCAGCGGCGAGTACGCGAACCGCGCCGCCCGCGCTCCGAGCAGACCCGTCAGGTCGAACTCGCCGACGAGCACCGTCTTGCGGGCCAACTCGAACGCGGCCGCCGCCTTCGGATGCAACTCGCCGAACGTACCGATGACCACGTCTCCGACGACCAGTTGAGCGGACTTGCCCGGGTGCAGGTGGGCGGCCTGCGCGACGCGGATCGCGGTATTCTCCAGATGGAGATCGCGGACGAGGCCTTCGACAATTCCCTTAAGATCGAAGAAGTCGAGGTCGCTGCCGGCCGGGCCGGACCAGTCGGCCGGCGACCGCGGGCCGGTGAGGGCGATCGCCAACCGCGTGCGTTCGTCCGGCAGCGTGTCCTCTGGTCGGGCGAGGAACACCGGACCGATTTCGAACGCCCGAACGGTCGCCACGTGCTTGAGGTTGGCAGCCACGCATTCGAGCACGCCGGCCAAGACGGTGTGCCGGAGGCAGTCGCGGTCGGAGATGATCGGGTTAACGAGGTGGACGTATTTCCCGGCCGGGGGCGCGAGAGCAGCCTCGCGGGCCGGCGTGGTCAGCGAATAAGTAATGAACTCCTGCAATCCGTAGCCCACGAGACGGTCACGGACCTCCTCCTCGGCCGCCAGTTCGGCGTTGCCGAGTTGCGCGGGCAGCGGGTCGGCAAGGAGCGTGGCCGGCAACCGGTCGTACCCGCCGATACGGGCCAGTTCCTCGATCAGGTCGGCCGGGCCATCCTGAATATCGACCCGGTGCGTCGGCG
Organism: Gemmataceae bacterium; assembly: GCA_019694755.1. Classification (GTDB taxonomy): domain Bacteria; phylum Planctomycetota; class Planctomycetia; order Gemmatales; family Gemmataceae; genus JAIBBI01. Next base: position 1,277 of record JAIBBI010000234.1, on the reverse strand, counting down.
CGGTCACCCGAAGCACCGCGTCACCCGCCGAATCGACCTGAAAGTCGAGCGCCTTCAAGACGCGGGTCGCCTCGGCCTTCGGGATGTCGATGCCCAGGAGCCGTCGGACTTCGGCGAGCGGCAGGTCGATGACTTGCGGCGGCCGGCGCGCGGGGTAACAATCGACTTCCCCGGCCGCGACCTTTCCGCCGCTCAGTTCCGCGATCATCTGCGCCGCCCGGCGGCCGGCCGACTGCGCGGTGGCCGGATGTAAACCCCGGCTGAACCGGTAGCTTGCTTCGCTGGGCAGGTCGAAGGCCTTGGCCGTGCGCCGGATCGACACGAAGTCGAAGTGGGCGGCCTCGAGCAGGATGTTCTTTGTGGCAGAGGTCACTTCGGTTTCGAGTCCGCCCATCACGCCGGCCAGTGCGATCGGTCCGACGGCGTCGGCAATCACGAGATGGTCTGCCGTCAGCTTGCGCTCCGCCTTGTCGAGAGTCACGAGGATCTCGCCGGGCTTCGCCGGGCGGACAACGATGTGCGGCGTCTTTCCCCCGGCCCGCTTCACCAGCACGTCATAATCGAACGCGTGCAGCGGTTGCCCCTGCTCGAGCATCACGAAATTGGTCGCGTCGACGACATTGTTGATGGGCCGCATCCCGGCGTAGTTGAGCCGGGTCTGCAGATCGAGCGGCGACTCGCGAATATTCACGCCTTCGATCAGGTAGGCGATGTATCGGTTCGAGAGTTCGGGGTCGGCAATGGAGACTTCCACGCGGCCGGCAATCGCGGGGCCGCCGGCCGGCGCGGTCTCGGCGGGCACGCGCACGGCCGCACCGGTGATCGCCGACACCTCGCGGGCTACTCCGAGCAGCGCGAGGCAGCGGGCCATGTTCGGCAGGATGTCGACTTCGAGGACTACGTCGCCCATGAGGTCCGCGAGCGGTCGGCCCGCCGGCGTGCCCTCGGGCAGCAGGATGATCCCCTCGTGATCTTCCGTGGTCCCGAGCTCGTACCCCGAGCAGACCATCGCGTCGGACGGCACACCACGAAGCTGCGTGGGTTTCAGCTCCATCAGCTTTTTCGGCGTGGCGTGCCCGTCGAAGAGAACCGAACCGGTGAGAGCGAGGACGACGACCTGACCCGCATCGCCGACCTTGAGGTTCGGCGCGCCGGTGACGACGACCTTCGGCTCGGCCGCCCCGTACTCGAGGGTCACGAGTTTCAGCTTGTCGGCATTCGGATGCTGATCGACCTTCAGGACGCGGGCGGTGACGATCCGGTCGCGGTGCCATTCG
>JAIBBI010000233.1 GCA_019694755.1 Gemmataceae bacterium | reverse complement strand
CGTGTTCGACCAGATGCGCGGCGACTACCTCGAACGCTGGGCCGACCTGTACGGCGAGGGCGGCCTCAAGCGGCTCATGACCGACGGGCTCTGGTACACCAACTGCCACTACCCGTACGCCTGCACGATGACCGGCCCGGGCCACGCCTCGCTGCTCACTGGTTGCTCGCCCGACCGGCACGGCATCGTGATGAACGACTGGTTCGAGCGAGTGCAGGGCAAGCAGGTGTACTGCGCCCAGACCGACCGCACGGAATTGGTCTACACCGTGCCCCGGCCGGCCCTGAAGCCGAACGAGAAGGACAAGAAGGGCGGCACGCCCGAGCGCATGCTCGCCACCGGTTTCGCCGACTGGCTGAAGGAGTCGTCGGGCGGGAAGTCGAAGGTCGTGGCCGTGTCGCTCAAGGACCGCTCGGCCTGCCTCCCGGGCGGGCTGCGCCCCGACCACTGCTACTGGTACGACTCGCGCACGGGCACTTTCGTGACCTCCACCTGGTATCGCGACCGCGCCCCCGAATGGGTCGCGGCGTTCAACGCCCGGCGCATGGCCGACGAATGGCTGGGTACGATGTGGACCAAGGTGCAGCCGAACCTCGATTACGAAAAACGGTCCGGCCCCGACGACGTGGCCGGCGAATCAATGGGCATCAGCCGGAAGATGAGCCGGACCTTCCCGCACCCGCTGTCGGCAGGCAAGGCGAAGCCGGACAAGGAGTTTTACGACGAAGTCACGTGCAGCCCGCTCGGCAACGACCTGCTGTACGCGTTTGCCCGCGAAGCGATCACGCAATCCAACATCGGAAAGGGCGAGTACACCGATCTCCTCTCGATCAGCTTCTCTTCCAACGACCTCGTCGGCCATGCGTTCGGGCCGGACTCGCAGGAAGTCCTCGACGTCACCCTGAATGCCGACAAACAAGTGGCCCGGCTGCTCACGCTGCTCGACGAGCGAGTGGGTGCGGGCAACTACCTGCTCGCGCTCACGGCCGACCACGGGATCTGCCCGCTGCCCGAGGTCTCGGCTGCGAAGGGCCTCGACGCGAAACGGCTGAAGCCCGAGGCGATCCGTGCGGCCGCCGAAGATTACCTGAACGCCACCTTCAAGGCCGGAAACGACGGCAAGACGAAGTGGATCGACTCCGACGCGTTCCCCTGGGTGTACCTGAACTACCGGAAGATCGCCAAGGCGAACCTCGACAACGCGGCCGTCGCGGCCGCGCTGGCAGAGTGGACGCGGAAGCAGCCCTGGGCCCACCGGGCCTACACCCGGGCGGACATCGCGGCGATCGGCGACTCGTCGGATGCCATGTCCCGGCGGATGAAGAAGGCGTATCACCCCGGGCGGGCCGGGGACGTCGGGGTGGTCCTGAAGGAGTATTACCTGAGCTCGGAATACGACACGGGGACGACGCACGGCTCGCCGTGGGCCTACGATACGCACGTCCCGCTGGTGTTTTTCGGGCACGGGATGCCGGCCCGGAAGTCGGCCGATCCGGTGACGCCGCAGGCGATCGCGGCGGTGTTTGCCCGGGCTGTGGGGGTCACGCCGGCCGCGACCATCGACGCCCCGGTCCCGGCCGAGGCATTTGGCCGGTAGGCGCATTGCCCGGACCGGAAATTCGGGTAAGCTTCCGACACGGGTGGACGAGGTCCGGGTTGCGCGGATGGGAATCTGGTCCGAGTACGGTGAATTCTGGAAGGTCACGCGCCGTAACTTCAAGACGACGGGCGCGCTGCTGCCTTCGAGCCCGTTTCTGGCCCGGGCCCTGGCGGCCGAGCTGGAGGGGCCCCGGCCTGCGGGCCGGATTCTGGAAGTCGGGCCCGGGACCGGCGTGGTCACCAAAGCAATCGCCCGGCGGATGAAGCCCGGCGACCACCTTGACTGCGTCGAACTCAACGCCACCTTTGCCGACAGCGTCCGCGAACTCGTCCGGTCGCACCGCGCGTTTTCGGGCAAGCGCGACCGCGTGGAAGTGATCACGAGTGGCGTCGAAGACCTGCCGGGGACCGACGTCTACGACTACATCGTGTCGGGCCTGCCGCTCAACAGCTTCCCGGCCGCGCTGGTCCGCCGGATCTTCGAGGCGCTGGCCCGCCTGCTCAAGCCGGGCGGCGTCGTCAGTTATTTCGAATACGTGCTTGTCCGGGAACTTCAGAAGCCGTTCGTTAACAAGGACGAGCGCCGCCGGTTACATCGGGTCGGCAAGATCGTCGGGCAGTACATCACGGAGTTTCAGGTCCGGAGGGAGCACGTGCTGATGAACGTGCCGCCCGCCGTCGTCCGGCACCTGATCCTCAAGCCGAAGCGGGCGGCGCGGCGCGGCGACTCGTCGGCCGGCAGTTGATCCCCGGCCGGCGGAAAGGACCATTTCCCTGAACGCACTGCCGACCATGTCCGCCCCGCGCTACCTCACCTCCTTCGACCCGCGCCGGGCCGACCACCGGTTTACCGACCTGCTGATCATCGGCGGTGGTCTCGCCGGACTGCGGGCCGCGCTCTCGGCCCCGCCCGGAATCGACGTCCTCGTCGTCACCAAAGACCGGATCTCCGAAAGCAACTCGACCTATGCCCAGGGCGGGATCGCCGGCGTCCTCTCGCCCGAAGACACGTTCGAGAATCACGTCGAGGACACGATTGTCGCCGGCGCGGGCCTGTGCGACCGGGCGGTCGTGGAGGAGGTCGTGCGGGCCGCGCCGCAGGCCATCCTGCAACTCGTCGACTGGGGCACGCACTTCGACCTCGAGTCCGGTCGACTCGCGCTGACGCGGGAGGGCGGCCACAGCCACAGCCGCATCGTCCACGCGCTGGGCGACGCCACCGGCGTGGAGGTGATGCGGGCGGTCATCGACCGGGCCCGCAGCGCGCCCAACGTGACGCTCTGGGACGACACCTTTACGCTCGATCTGCTCACCGACGGCAGCGCCTGCGTGGGGGCCGCGCTCGCCCGGCCGGGCGGGCGAACGCTGCTCGTCTGGGCCAACCAGACGATTCTCGCCTCCGGCGGAGCGGGGCAGGTCTACCGCGAGACGACCAACCCCCCGGTCGCTACCGGCGACGGAATCGCGGCTGCCTGGCGGGCCGGTGCGGATGTCCGCGACATGGAGTTCATGCAGTTTCACCCCACGCTACTCTACGTAGCCGGCTCGACGCGGTTTCTGATCACCGAGGCGGTCCGCGGCGAAGGCGCGTACCTCCGCGACAAGGACGGCAAGCGGTTCATGCTCGATGTGGACTCGCGGGCCGAACGGGCAACCCGCGACGTGGTCGCCCGGGCGATCTTCGCCACGATGAAGCGGACGCAGCACTCCAACGTCTATCTCGACCTGTCGCACCTCGACCCGGCCCATGTTCGGGGTCGCTTTCCCGGAATTGCGCAGGTCTGCCAGAAGTTCGGCCTCGACATCACCCGCGACCGGATTCCCGTCCGCCCGGGCGCTCACTACACGATCGGCGGCGTGACGGTCGATGCCGTCGGTCGGACGACGCTGCCCGGCCTGTGGGCCGCGGGGGAAGTGACCTCGAGCGGGTTGCACGGGGCCAACCGGCTGGCATCGAACTCGCTCCTCGAAGGCCTGGTGTATGGTGAGACGACGGGCCGACTGGCGGGGCAGCAAGCGGCCGACGCGGGCAAGTCGTATCGTGTCACCCCGGTCACGAGTCCGCGGCGTTCGGCCGGGCCGGATATGCTCGACGCGGCCGACGTGGCCAACGCGCTCCGCAGCCTGATGACCCGGCAGATGGGCATCGTCCGCAACGCACCGGGTCTCGCCGAGGCGCGGGAGAATGTGGAGTTCTGGTGCCGGTACGCTCTGCCGCGCGAGTTCACCGACCGGCCGGGCTGGGAGTTGCAGAACCTGCTGACGCTGGCCCGCCTGATGATCGAAGCCGCGGACCAGCGCCGCGAGTCCCGCGGCGCACACTACCGCGAAGACTTCCCCGATCGCGACGACGCCCACTGGCAGACGCACATCGCCAGCCCGCTCCGCGCCGACGGCTGATCCGTCATTTCGTCAGCGATTGGGCCACGGTGCCCAGCCAGTCGGCTTCCGGCAGGCTGTACGGCCGGAACTTCTCGGGCGCGCTGAGTTCCTCGTGGGCGAAAAGGGCCCGGTTGACGCCGAGTCGGGCGGCGGCGGGACTGTCGATCAGCGTGCTGGAGTCGTTGGCCCCCATCTGGAACAAACCTTTCATCTCGAACTCGCGGAGCGTCGACCGCTCGACGACCCGCTGCAGGTTGACGAGCGTATCGCACCAGACGACGGAGTGGATTCCCGCGGTCGGCCCGTCGCGGAGGAGCGCGGCGAACCGCTGGGCCGGGTTCGCCTCCGCCCCCGAACGGTTGAAGCCAAAGTCGTCGTCCGACTTGCGCAGGTCTTTGAACCGGTGCAGGCCGTAGACGACGAGCAGGACCGGGTCGGCCGTGACGGTTTCGTCCGCCCGTCGCTCCAGTTCGGCCGCGAGGTCGCGCAGGGCGTCGGCAACGTCGCGTGGCCCGGCAATGTGGACTCCGGGCAGCGGCCCGAGCCGCTCGCGGAACCAGCCGGCCAGCGGGTCG
>JAIBBI010000076.1 GCA_019694755.1 Gemmataceae bacterium | reverse complement strand
CGTACGTCGAGCTGAACCGGGCCGACGCCGTGCAACTGGGCGTCAACTCGGGCGACAAGGTCCGGCTGGTGAGTCGTCGCGGCAAGCTGGAGCTGACCGGCGTCGTCGACGGCCGGGGTCGGCCGCCCCGCGGATCGGTGTTCGTGCCGTTCTTCGACGGCGGGAAGCTCATCAACCGCCTGACGCTCGACGCCATGGACAACATCAGCAAAGAGCCCGACTACAAGAAGTGCGCCGTGCGCATCGAAAGGACCTGACCGCCATTTCCGCGTCCCGGCTGATACTGCAAGGTGTGGCGGCGATGGCGATCGCCGGCGGCATCGCGTTCGACGTCGCGCGGCACCGCGGCCCCGAACCGGGCGGCCCGCCGCAGGCGACCGCGATGCTGGTGCGGGCAGACAGGCGGGCGTACGACGGCGCACCGCCGGTGATCCCGCACAAGCCGCTGGGCGGCGCGTGCGTGACGTGCCACGCGGCGATCGCCCGCGCGGTGCCGGGGGTCGGGGTCGCGCCGCCGAACCCGCACCTGAAGACGCCGGGCCTCAGCGACATGAGCCGTTGCCAGCAGTGCCACGTGTTCCAGACGGACACGACGGTGTTCGTGGCGTCGAAGTTCGAGCCGCTGATGCAGCAGGTCGTGCCGGGCGAGCGGCTCTACCCGCACGCCCCGCCGGTGATCCCGCACCACCTCTTCATGCGGGAAGACTGCGCGATGTGCCATTCGAGCACGGCCGGCCGGCCGGAGATCCGCTGCACCCACCCCGAACGCAGCAACTGCCTGCAATGCCACGCCACGTACAAGACGCTGGCGGCCACGCTGCGGGCGGAGTGATGGCGTGGAAGATGAAACTTGCCGCCGAGATCGCCGAGGGTGTGAGAAGAAACGACCGATGCGGGCTTCTGATGTCACCGTGAAAGAGGACTGGTAAGCTGATTCCCGATGTCTGAAAGACAGCCGGTTGGCTTTCGTCTTCCCATGGTCCTGGCAATTAGTCACCTCTTCTCCTCTTCCTCCGTGCCCTCTGTGGCTTCTGCTGCTTTTCTCACTTCCTCGGCGACTTCGGCGGCTAAACTCTTCGGCGATTTCGTCGGCTGGTGTATGCTGATAGCAACATTCAGGAGACTTTCCGATGACGCCGCGCACGCATTCCCTGGATCGCCGGGCGTTCATCGCCGGGGCGGCGGCCGCGCTGGTGGTGGGGCCGCGGGTGGGGGCCGCGCCGACGCCGAAGTCGGCCTCGGAGACGGCCGTCGCCGCGCTGTACGAGTCGCTGACCCCCGACCAGAAGAAGGACATCTGCTTCGACTGGGACTTCGTCGACGTGAAGCGAAAGATGAAGCTGCGCGAGATCGTGTCGGCCAACTGGCAGATCACGCCGCACGCCATCCGCGGCAACTTCTACACACCGAAGCAGCAGCACCTGATCCACGACGTCTTCACCGGCCTGATCCACCCCGATTGGCGGGTCCGCTACGAGAAGGAGATCAAGGACGATTGCGGCGGGCCGTTCGGGAAGAATCACGCGGTCGCGCTGTTCGGCACGCCGGGCGCGGGGCCGTTCGAGATGGTGCTCACCGGCCGGCACATGACCCTGCGGGCCGACGGCAACTCGACGGCGGGCATGGCGTTCGGCGGGCCGATCTTCTACGGCCACGCCGGGCGGAACGACAACGAGGAGGCCCACCACCCCGACAACGTCTTCTGGCCCCAGGCCGTCGCTGCCAACAGGCTTTACCAGATGCTCGACGGAAAGCAGCGCGACGCCGCCCTCGCCACCACCAAGCGGCCCGGCGAGAGCATGAAGGCGATCGAATTCCGCAAGGCTCCCGATGGGTTGCGCCTCGTCGATTGCACGCGCGACCAGAAGGACGAGATGAAGAAGGTGCTGGCCGCGCTGATCGAACCGTTCCGCGTCGAGGACCGCGACGAGGTGCTGGCCGGCATCGAGAAGAACGGCGGCCTCGACGCCTGCGGCCTGACGTTCTACAAGGACGGCGACATCGGCGACGACGGCGTCTGGGACAACTGGAAGCTGGAAGGCCCGCGCTTCTGCTGGTGGTTCCGCGGCTCCCCGCACGTCCACGTCTGGGTCAACGCCGGCGGGGTGTGAATTGAATTAAAGGGGTCATTCAACATTACGGCGGTCGGTTCAAGCAACTCGGCCGCCCGGCGCGCTGCCTTGCGGCATTTCTCATTCTTCCCTTGACTGGTAAGCTATTGCTTACCTATACTGATCGCTATGGTGGCGACAGCCAAGAACGATTCCGACGTGTTTGCGGCGATCGGCCACCCTGCGCGGCGGTTCATTCTCGACCTGCTCGCGGAGGGTGACCGCTCCGTCAAGGTCATCGCGGGGCACTTCCGGATGAGTCGCCCGGCCGTTTCGCAGCACCTGCGCGTGCTGCTCGATGCCGGTCTCGTGACCGAACAGCGGCACGGTCGCGAACGCCGGTACCACTTCGTACCCGAGCAACTGGGCCCCGTGCGGGACTGGATCGGCCAGTACGAGCGGTTCTGGGATGATCGGCTGCGTCGTCTTCAGAAGAAGCTCTCTTCCGGGAACAAAGAATGACGAAGACGATACGGCGAGAGGTCCGGTTCCCGCAGCCGCGGGAAAAGGTCTGGGAGGCCCTGGCGACGAGTACGGCCCTCGCCGATTGGATGTATCCCAATGATTTCGAGCCGCGTGTGGGTCATCACTTCACATTCCGCGTGCCGCCGAAACCCGAGGTGGGATTCGCCGGGCTGGAAGTGCGGTGCGAAGTGCTGGAATGCGAACCGCCCTGTCGGCTTGCGTTCTCCTGGACGGCGGGCGGCCCGGTCGTCAACACCCGGGTGAGCTTTCGGCTCGAACCGGATGGTGATGGAACGCGCCTTTATTTCGAACATTCCGGCTTCGATCTTTCGCAGCCGTGGGCCGAGCAGGCGATGCAAGGTGCCGAGTTCGGGTGGGGTGAGATGCTCGCCCGGCTATGCGGCGTGGTGGCCCTCGGAAGTGAGGAACAATCATCATGAATCCGAGTCGTGAACGTACCATCCTCCGATGGATCCACGTCATCTTCGCCCTTCCGATTGTCGGCTATGTTTACGGGCCGGCCGCGGAAGTCGAGCAGTACGCACCCGTCTTCCGGTTCGTCTTCCTCCCGGTCGTGATCGCGACTGGATTCTGGATGTGGAAAGGCCACGCCGTCCGTCGAATGATAAAAAGGGATTAAAGGGGACATTCAACATTAATGCTGCCGGGTGGGCTTGCATCGTGAGCTGTCGGGATTGTTTGGGATTGCGTCTGCCGCGGGCGTTCCCCAGAATGACCGACATCTCTTGGCCTGTTAGTGCGCTTGGGCATACGAGTGTCGATTCGACCGTTTGCTGGCAGGACGAACCATGCTGCGGTTTACGCTTGTACAACTTTTGATTGTCATGTCTTTCATTTGCGCGATGTTCGGTTGGTCCATGCCGGCGGGTCGCCGAGCGCGATGCGCGGCACCGCCGCTGCTACCTGGACCAACCCGAACGACCCCTCGGTCAAACACCGCCCCGAACACTGATGTTTTTGTGTCATTCCGGGACGCGGACGGGTAGCGACGATCACCCGGTCGGCGGATTCGCAAGCAGACTACGTGGCACCACCGCCCGGGCAACTGTCGCATACGATGCTTCCGGAAGTAGTGACCAGGCGGAATGGCGTCGACGTATCTACTCGCGTTCCACCGAGCGGCGGGAGTTCCAACTCAACGAACGGCGGGGTTCATCCCCGCCGGAGTCGGACGGCGGCGGGGATGAACCCCGCCGCTCGTTAATCGGGTAGGGGTGTTACAATGTCGATTAGCTTTCACCATCCATGCTGCCATCCGGCAAATGGACTCACTTCATGCTAAATCACTCGCCGATCCTGACCCGCTCGATTCTGCTAGTCGTCCTTTTGTCGACAGCCCGGGGTTCCCAGGCTTCCGGGCATCAGAACGCCATTCCGCCAGACCAGAAGACACCGCTGAAGGTCTACCCGCCGTCCGCCGATCAGCAGTCCAAGCCCGGCACCGGCAAGTTCGTCATTTTCACTCGGGAGCCTGTCGGAAAGAGCAGTGAATACGTTGCCGGAGCGTGGGAGTGCATCCCTTCGGAGCCGGATCGCCCGATCACCAAGCGCGTCGACTTCTGTCACTCAAGTTGGAGTGCCTCGCCGTTACTGAGCGGCTTGGTGGCGGACGACAGTAAAGGCAGATGCCCGCGTTTTGTGAGACTGCAAGTAAACAGCGATGACCGAACATACACGGTGAAGATCTATGACATCGATTATCGAACATGGGACGTGCGGTGTGTCTGGCAAGGCAAACAGTTCCAGGGATTTGGCACACTGGGCAGGTCAATCATCTGTTCAACCTCGGATGGTTGGATTCGCATTGACGCGGAAACCGGCGCACTCAGCAAAGACGTTCCATTCGAGCCGCTGTGGACGGACGGCGACTTTTGGGTCGTCTCGAAGCCCAACGATTCGAGCAGCATTTGGAGCTATCATCGGACCACCGGAGAATACGTTGCGCGCTTTGCGGCGTTTGATCGGCGACAATGGGCATCCTTTCGACGTTCGCTGTCGACTGACGGAAAATCGCTTGCCTGGGCATTGATTTCCTGGTCCGACTTTGGGAAATGGACAAATCGCACTGACGACGGGAAGAGGCGTGGCGGGCTGGTCGACGGAAGGCTAGTCCTGCAACGAATGCACGTCAAGGACGATTTGATCCTGCCCTTTCAGGTTTGGGCCGAGCCTAGCAGCGCGTTTGGCATTTCTCCAAAGATTCATCAGCTTGAGTTTGTGACGAACAGTGAGATTCAGATTCGTCGGTCGGTGGACGACAGAAAACTCAGCCACAATCTCTGGACCGTGGACGTGACCACGGGCCACTCAACCACAAGCATCGTGAAACACGAGGACGTTCAGGAAGACTGTTCGATGATCGGCAGAGTGCCGGTTCCGGATTACCTCCGTGCAGGCGTCAACAAAGTCAGATATTTCGGCCGAGGTGAGTTGGCCGTCGCCTTCATGATGCACAAGGGCATCATCGCGGACTGGCCTCAGTTCGACGAATGTACCGGCGGGGTATCAAACGACGGTCGCCACGTGCTCTTTCACGCCAAGAAAGGTCCGCTCGCAGGCCACCTGTATTATGGCAACCTCGCGACGAGGCAGGTCATCCGGTGGCAATTGCCGCCGGCGCTTGCAAACAGCGCGATAGATGAATTCGCGTGGGTTGAGACGCCATGAAGTAGGACGAGCGCAGGAGTTGCAACTCAACGAGCGGCGGAATTCATCTCCGCCGCCGTCCGACTCCGGCGGGGATAAACCCCGCCGCTCGTCAGCAGTGCGTTGGCTCCGCCGCGCGTTAGGAATGGTGAGCGTCGATGCGTCAGCACGACGTGGACGCGTGCGCCGGTCCACGGCGTCGACGCCCTCGCGCGGGACAACGTCGGCCTCACGGCACGACGCTCGCCTACTCCCCTCGTGCCATGCCACCCCGCATATAATCTCTCCCGCCCGGCTTTCACGATGATCCCATGACGAATTCGCAGATCGCTGCCGCTTTGTCCGAGATCGGGACGCTCCTCGAGCTTCAGGGCGAGACGGGCTTTCGGGCCAATGCCTACCATTCCGCGGCTCGGTCCGTCGACAACCTCGGCGATGAAGTCGAGGCCCGGGTGCGGGCCGGGCAACTCGGCTCCATTCCCGGCATCGGCTCAACGCTGCGCGAGAAGATCGAGACGCTCGTCCTCACCGGGTCGATTCCGCAACTCGAAGAACTGCGGGCCAGCACGCCGGTCGGCCTCTTGCAGATGCTTCGCGTGCCCGGGCTGGGGCCAAAGAAGGTCCGCGCCCTGGCCGACTCCGGGATCGACGACCTTGCCAAGCTGAAGCAGGCCTGCGACGAGGGCCGGGTCGCCAAGATCAAAGGCTTCGGCGCGAAGACGCAGGAGAACATCACGAACGGCCTGGCGTTTCTCGACAAGGCCGGCGGCCGGATCCGCATCGACACCGCCGACCAGCTTGCCGGGCCGATCGTCGCGCTGCTTCGCAAGGTACCGGGCGTGACTCGCGCGGAAGCATGCGGCAGCCTGCGCCGCCGGAAGGAGACCGTCGGCGATCTCGACTTCCTCGTGGCCGCGGCCGAACCCGGCCCGGCGATGGATGCGTTTGCCGCGCTGCCCGGAGTCGCCGACGTGATCGCACGCGGCGACACTCTGACGAGCGTGCTGCTGCCGGTCGGTCACGGGCCCCGGGCGACGACGATTCGGGCCGACCTGCGGGTCGTCTCGGCCGAGCAGTTCCCCTACGCCCTGCACCATCTGACCGGCTCGAAGGAACATAACAAGGCGATGCGCGGCCGGGCCCAGGACCGCGGCATGAAGATGAACGAGTACGGCCTGACGGGCACAACCTGCGCCAGCGAGGCAGAGATCTTCGCGGCCCTCGACCTCGAGTTCATCCCGCCCGAGTTGCGGGAGGATGCCGGCGAAATCGCCGCGGCAGAGAGCAAGTCGCTGCCCAAACTCATCGAATTGAGCGACCTGCGCGGCGCGTTCCACAACCACACGACGGCCAGCGACGGCGCGGCCACGCTCCTCCAGATGGCCGAGGCGGCGCAGGAACTCGGCTTCCAGTACCTTGGCATTGCCGACCACTCGCAGTCGCTGCAAGTGGCCCGCGGGCTGTCGCCCGAGCGGGTCCGCGCCCAGCGCGAGGAAATCGACGCACTCAACGCGGAGTTCGAGGACTTCCGCCTGTTTCACGGGATCGAGTGCGACATCCTGCCGGACGGGTCGCTGGATTACGACGACGACATCCTGGCCAGCTTCGACTACGTCGTGGCCAGCGTCCACACGCACTTCAACCAGAGCCGGGAAGAGGTCACGGCCCGGGTCATCAGAGCGATCCGGCATCCGTCGGTCACGATGCTGGGCCACGCGACCGGCCGGCTGATCCTTCAGCGTGAAGGCTACCCGGTGGACCTCGATGCGGTGCTAAAGGCGGCCGCCGAGGCGGGCACGATGATCGAGATCAACGCCCAGCCCAAGCGGCTCGAACTCGACTGGGTCCACGCCCGGCGGGCGAAGGAACTCGGCATCCCGATCGTCATCAACCCCGACGCGCACGCCACCGACGAGATCGCGCTCGTGAGCTACGGTATCGACGTCGCCCGCCGGGCCTGGCTGACGAAGGACGACGTGTTCAACACGAAGACCCGCCGGCAGGTCGAGGCCGTGCTGCGAGTTTAGTCGCTTTCCAGCTCCATCGTGCGGCGCACGAACGAATCCGGGACGCGTTCGTGGCGGACGAGCCACGCGACCGTCCAGGCTCGGAAGACCACGCTGCCCCACCAGAGCGCGAGCAGGCAGCCGATGCCCCAGAAGTAGGGCCAGAGCTGGATGCCGTCGGCCCCCAGGTAGTCGCGGACCGCGGCCGCGAAGATCATCAGCGTGCAGCAACTCAGACACGCCAGCGGGGTGCTTGCCCCGATCAGGGCGGCCCCCACCAGATAGCCGATGATGACTGTCATCACGAGGCTTACCCAGCCGCTCGACGACCGCGCGCTGATGTAGAGCCCGACCGCCGCCATGAGCCGCATCGAGACGGCGGCGAGCCCGGCGCAGAACGGGACCAGCGCGAGCAGCCAGCCGGCGTTGCCCGCGCAGGCCGTCGCCAGGGCCAGCCCACACCACGGCACCCACGGCACGCGGGCCTTGCGGAGCAAATACACCGCCAGCCCCCCGGCCAGCAGCGAAAATGAGAACAGCATCCAGTCATCGGACTTGCGCAGCCCGAATATCGACAGCGTAAGCCCGGCGCAGCAGGCCGCGCTGATCCAGTACGGCCAGATGGCGTCGACGATCCCCGAGAGCTTCTGGTCGATGATGCGCTCGAAGTCGTCGGGCACGGTGAGCAGAACTTCCCACGTCTTGCGGTCGCGCTCGGCGACGATCCCGGCGGAGGCGCGGGCCCCGGCCGCGAGACTCACGAAGAAGAGTAGAGTCCACTGCCATTGAAACAGGGCTTCCGCAGTCTGCGAGACGCTGCCGGTCGCGTTCTGCGTGCCGATCGTGACGAGGAAGGCGAGGAACCCGGTGATCAGCCAGCCGACCCAGCGGGGCCAGCGGGCGGTGTACTGTTCCTTCCAAGCAACTGGCCGGTCGTCGATGGCGGGCCGGAACTGGAGCGTGCTGGCGATCTGCGGCGTGCGCCGGCCGAGTTGCTTGATGTACGCGGGTCGGAGCCGCCAGGACGCGATGGCGGTGCAGGCCACGGCAATGAACGACCAGCCGAGCACGGCGTCGCGCAACCGCCGGCCGAGTTCGGGGTAGTCTGGGGAGTGCCGGGCCGCGTCGAGCACGTACTCCGGATTCAGTGCGGCGAGCCAGCTCCACCGGCCGCCCGCGAAACCCGCGCCGAGGACCATCATCATCAGAAAGCCGAGCACGCCGTACGAGATCACGACGGCGTCGCGGGTCGTGCGCGTCCAGACCGAGCACAGCAGGCTGACCGCGCAGATGCCCGCGAGCAGCAGCAATGTCGTAACCGCGAGCGCGAGGAAGAACACGGGCGTGACGCCGCCGGGCAGGCCGACGAGCGCAATGACGGGCCAACTGGCCAGCGACCAGACGAATCCCTGGGCGACGCGGGCGATCAGCTTGCCGAGGATCACCGACACTGGCGACAGGTGCGCAAGGAAGAGCGCTTCGAGCGTGCCGCGGACTTTCTCGTCGGTGACCGCGCCGGCGGCGAACGCGGGCACGATGAGCACGAGTAGAATCGTTTGCTGGGCTATGAGGTAATCGACGAGCCGGCAGGCGAAGTCGGCCGTCGCGCCGGCGCGGAACTCGCCGCGAGCCGAGAGCACAATCCAGTCGGCGTAGTATGCCGCGTGCCGGAAATACAGCACGACCACGAGCCAGATCGCAATGGCCCAGCGGGCATAATGAACGCGCCGGTCCCGCCCCGCTCGGGCAAGCTCGCGGGCGGACAGGGCGGCGATCATATCCATGAAGTTCGATGCGTGTGCGACGGGGGCGTTCCGGGGCATTGTGCGGACCAAGCAAACGGGGTCAACCACGTCAAGGGGTTTCGTTCGTCGAATTGCGGCGGAGATTCTTTTTGTCGGAATGCTGCTTGACAAAGGCGCGCCGGTCTGCGAGTTGTGAATAGGTGGGATGACGACGGGCGGAAGACTCGAAGACCGTGGTCAGGGACGCTTGGTCGCCACGACTTGCCGCTCCCGGAGAGACTCGAATGATCCATTACTCGTGCGATATGTGCGGCAAAGACCTGGCCTCGGAGGGCGACGCGCGATTCGTCGTGCGCGTCGAGGTGTATGCCGCCCACGACCCGGCCGAGTTGACCACCGAGGATCTCGATGCCGACGCGGTGCAGTCGCTGAGTGAGTTGCTCGCCGACGCGCCGGAAGGCGCGGACCTCTCGGCCCACCTCCCGCCGACACGCAACGAGTTCCGGTACGACCTGTGCCCGTCGTGCCACCGCCGGTACGTCCGCAACCCGCTCGCGCGGGAGACGTCTCTCCAATTCAGCGAGAACTGATTTTCATGAAGCCCGCGGCCGCCCTGGTCTTGCTGTTGCTCCTGACTCCGGCCGCGCCGGCCCAATTCGGGGCTCACCCCACGTCACTCGGTTTTCCCGGCGTCGCCGGGCAGCGGCCCGTCGCCGGCGGGCGCACGCATTGGCCCTGGCCGGTGTACCCGATCTGGTACGGTCAGGTCGGCGTGCCGTACTACTATTGGGAAGATCCTTCCGTCTCGCAAAGCAACATACCGCCGAAAACAGACTCGCTGATCCAGGAACGGCCCACCGGGGGCAGCCCACCGCCGGCCGCGCCGCGTGTGCAGGAGTTTGTTCCCGCGCCCGCACCGGGCACCGCGCGGATCACGCTGGAGGTGCCACCGGAAGCGACCGTCACCTGTCAGGGTCAGCCGACGCAACAGACCGGGGCGGTGCGGGTGTTCAACACGCCGGTGATGACGGGCCCGGGCGAGTACACGTTCGTGGTGTCGTGGAAGGACGGCGACCGGGTACGGGAGCAGACGTTGACCGTGCCGGTATCGGCCGGGTCGACACCGACCGTTCGCGTGGTGAAGTAACCAAAAAGAACACCCCACGGCTTTCGCCGTGGGGTGGAGATCCGCGGGTGTGTGAAGTACGACCCGCGGTGATTCGGACCGGGAGCGCTGGCCCCCGGGCAGATTTTCTTACAGTTCGAATCCAACCAGGGTCCAGGTGATCGGGATCACCACGGTGGTGTTGAAGTCGTCGGCCGCGCCGAAGCCGCCGTCGATGTACCCGACGAGGAAGTTGACCGAGTTGATGTTGACGGTGTCGTTGCCCGCGCCGGTGTAGATGGAGAGCTTGGCCGCGGGGGCAAAGGCCGAGGCCTCGATGGTGACGACGTCGTTGCCGCCGCCGGTCTGGAACAGGACGCTGTTGCCGAAGACCTGGCCGCCGAAGTCGATGTTGTTGTTGCCATTTCCGAACGTGATGTTCAGGTTGCCGATCACGGTACCGGCAAAGTAGGTGGAGAGGGCGCCCTTGGCGGCGTTGACGCCATTGCCCGCGGAGATGGCCACGTTACCGGTGACGAGGGCGGCCTGATCGAAGAAGATCTGGTTGTCGCCTTGGCCGAGCGTGGCAGAGAAGTTGCCGAGGATTTGCGCGTTGTCGCCATCGGAAAAGTCGTCGATCATGAAGACGAAGTCGTTACCCACGCCGGTCACGAAATTGACGTCACCACTGATGACCGGAGCAGGGACGCCGGGCTGGCTGGAACCGAGGGTGAGGATGTCGGTGCCGTTGGCCAGACTGGCGGTCAGGTTGCCGCCGATGGTGGTACCGTCGTTGATGGTGACCAAGGCGTTGGCAAAAGAGCCGGCCGTGCTGGTGACGACGACGTTGCCGCCGATGGTGGCATAGGTGTCGAAGGTGAACGCGCCGGCGGGCGCCGGGTTGCTGGCGATGATGTTGCCGCCGACAAAGGCGAGGGACGGCGTGGCCGGCGGCGGGTCGAAGAAGCCGATCGTCACGATGTCGACATTGGTCAGATAGATGTTCGACTGAACGATCGCACCGGGGACCAGTTCAAACGTATCGGGACCCGCGCTCGACCGGGTGGTCACCTGCACGTTGCCATTGACCTGCACCGGAATGTCGACGGTACCGGTAGCAATCTGCGGCCGGCCGATGCTGATGTACTCCGAGCCGTTGCCGTTGCGCACGGTCACGTTGGCGGCGATGGTGCCGAGCGGGCCACCGAGGGAGCCGTCGAAGATCGACACTTCGCGGAGGCCGGGGTTCAGGCTGCCGAGGCCGAGGTCGAGCGTGACGTTGCCGGTGTAGGTGAAGTTACCCGTATCGAAGAGCACGCCCTGGTTGAAACGGGTCAGCGTAGCGTTGAAGCCGCCGGGAGCCGAGTAGGTGCCGTAGTTGACCGACCCGTCCTTGACGTTGAGGACGTTGTTGGCGGTCTGCGTAATGGTCAGTGTGTTGACGGGGTTGCCGGAGACCGTCAGAACACCGGCGGTGTTCAGCCGGACGGCGATCGCGGGGACGATGCGGTCATCAAGACGTTCGAGATTCAAAGCACGGCGGTTGCGGAGCATGGGTGGGGTCCTAGGGGCAGAATTCATGGGGATGACATCGGACCCGGGCTTCGCCGGATCAGCGTACGTCCATCATTCCCAATGCCGGGCCCATACGCCACAGAAACTGACCGCGCTTTGCCTATATTCCCAAAACAGGCTCGATAAATCCGGATGTTGTCGGAAGAATCCCTACAGCTTATCCGACGAGCGATTATTGCGAGCTCATAGGTTCGATACGAACGTCATCCACGACAACCGTTCCCAGACCGGTCAGGGCGACCACCACCCGTAGTTCGCCATTCGCGGGTACCTGGCGGTACATGGTGTACCGCTTCCAGGCCGGGACGGGCCCGACGATCCGGATGCCGAGCGCCTCGCCGGCCGCGGAGTCGTACACGACCAGCCCGTCGGCCCCGGCCGTGAGCGGAAGCGGCACTTTGACCTGGAAGCTGACCTTCGCCAGACTGCCGGGCGTCAGGCGGACCGCGGGGCTCTCGGCCGCCAGAAACGTACGCTCGAGCGCGACCGGCGCGGGCTGGCCCGGCTTCGACGGCTTGGGCTTCGATTCGAGATGCAGGCCCCGCTGACCCGAGGCGGCATCGGTCGTCAGCTTGGCGATCAATTCCACTTCGTCGAGCGTGTTGCGGATCACCTGCCAGCCGGCCGGATCGTCGGTGCCACGCTCGAAGTCGCCCTCGGGCAGCACGTTGGCCCCCGGTGAACCCGCGCCGATCTGCCGCACGAGCGCGACGTGTTGCGGCAGCGAGTAGTAGCTCACCCCGAACGGACTCGATGCCGGCGAATCGAGCCCCTGCACGAGTTGCACCCACTGGGCGCGCATCAGCACGCGCAGCGGACGCTGGGCCCGCTGGGCCTCGCGGTAGGCCGTTCGGTAGTCGTGCGCCTCCCAGGCGGAACGCGCCGACTGGATGCGCTCGCGGGCCGACTTGAGAAGCAGGTCGGTGTCCGGCAACGCGACTTTCAGCTTGGCGAGTTCGCCCTGCACGGCTTCGGTCTTCGTGAGCGTCACGTTGGCCAGGTCGTAGGTCCACTGGGCGGCCGACGGTGCGAGCCGGCGCACGAGGTCCTGCCAGCGGACGAGCAGACCGGAGGGCGACGTGTCGGACGTGAACACGATCGTCGCGGCATTGTCGAACTCGGTGAGCGTGATCTGCGTGCCACCGACGACGCGCTCGGCGGGGATCGACTTGACCTCACCGGGGCTCACGTCCCACGCCTGCGTGCCGATGGGCACCTGCGGCACGGTGATGACCACCCGGCCACTCGCACCCTGCTCGGGCACGAACTGCGAACCGGAGCCGAGCCAGATCGGCAGCACGAGCACGCCACGCTCGCCGCGGAATACTGCGGCCTTGATCTGCGGCACGGACGTATCGATCCAGACCGGCGGGTCGGTCGCGGCAGTGATCACCGGCTCGAGCATCGCCAGTTCCTGATTCAAGAGCGCGATCTGCAGCAGGCGGTCGCGCCCCTGGCTGGCGTCGGTCAGCGCGCGGTCCGATGACCAGGCGATGCCGCGGTAGCCCGCGGCAAGTGCGAGGTAGCTCAGCGTGCGGATCTGCTCCGGGTGCGGGCCGATGGGCGCGCTGAAGCCGACGGCGTTACGCGGCGGCTGGACGACGTCGACGTACCAGTCCGGAATGTGCGTCTGAACGTAACTCCACAAGTAAGTGCTGGGCCGGCACAGGTTCCGCCGCTGGACCAGCCAGTCGCGGTAGCGCGACATCTCCAGCGTCGTGAACAACGGCCAGCGATGCGCGCCGACGAGGTCGACGTGCCGGCTGTACGACCAGAACCCTTCGCGGACGTCGCAGGCGATCGGCTTCTGCGGGTCCGCCGCGCGGACGGCCGCGGCGGCGCGAGTCACGGCTTCGAGTTCTTCCGCGCTGCGCCATTCGCCGAGGTTGTGCGCCAGCACCGAGTCATTGCCGGCGAGCGATGCGCCGGATTCGGTCGCACCGGGGACCAGCCAGAGGCCCAGGCGCGTCGCCTCCTCCACAATCCCGGCCGGGATCGGTCCGTCGGAAAAGATAGCGTTCACGCCGGCGTCGCGGAGAGCCCGGAGCGGCGTGTCGGTGTGCTTGATGCCGCGGAGCAGCACCGGCCGGCCGTTGGCCCGCAACTGCTCGCGCTGAAACTCGATGACGGCGGGTCCGACCGGCTTCACGCCGGGCGGCGTCGTCTGTGGCGCGGACTTCGAGCGCACTTCGGTCCGGACGCCGGTCTCCTCCGGATTCACCGGGCTCAGCTCCAGATCGTCGATCCACATTTCCATGATGCCGGGGCCGGCGAAAGTGTTAAGCACCAGCGCGTCGACCACGGCTCCGGTGACATCGACATCGCGGTTGAGCTTGGCGCGGAGTCGCTGGCGTTCGTCGGCGACGAGTTTCGGCAGCTTGCGGACTTCGAGGCGCTGCCACCGGCCGCCCGAGAGCGAGTATTTCTCGCCGGGCACGAGGATCGTCACCGCGGCGTTGGTGGCCGGGTCGCGCTCGCGCGGCAAAGTGACGCGGGCCCAGAGTTGCACCCCGGGGCGGCTCGCGCGGAGCCAGAGGCTCCCGGCCGTCTCGTCGGTGACTGGCGCGGCCGGCGTGGCGTAGACGTAGTGCGCGTACGGGTTCAGTTCGCGGGCCGACTCCTCGGCCGCGACCCGCAGGTATTCCGAACTCGGTGCCGAGTGCGCGAACTGCTGCGTCAGCGAGTGCGCCTCTTCGCGCACCACGACCGTCGTCGGCCCCGGCCGAAACTTGACGGCGTTCCCTTCGAACGTATCGCGGTGAACGGACTGAGCGGGCCCCTGCGCGAGCGAGAATCCGATCAGCATCAGGAAGCACACCGCGGCCGA
The DNA here is from genome assembly GCA_019694755.1 of Gemmataceae bacterium. GTDB lineage: Bacteria > Planctomycetota > Planctomycetia > Gemmatales > Gemmataceae > JAIBBI01. Next base: position 8,629 of record JAIBBI010000076.1, on the reverse strand, counting down.
GCGTCGCATACCATCGCCTCCCTGCGAACCGAGGACGAATACCCTAACGCGGCAAACTGGGCAACCCCGACCCGAGAACCGCTCCGCGGTATTACAATGGGGCCATGAACGATGAACTTCTGGCCGAACTCGATGGTGTCTGGTCCGACCAGGGACCCGATGCCGCCATCGCTCAGGCAATCACTTTGCTGACGGCGGCCGGCGATGCGACCGGCCTGTTCTACGCCCTGCTCCTGCAGGCCCGGCGACGGCTCGGCGTGGACCCCGTACCGACCCGTCCGACCTCCGAACTCCCGGAATCCGTGCTGGACGAGTACGAGGTCGCGATCCGCGAGGCGGCGCAGGCGGCCGGCCGGCTCTGCCTCGCGCGGCAGGATCCACTATCAGCGTGGGGATACTATCGACTCATTCAGGAGCCCGGCCCCGTCCGCGAGTTTCTCGAAGGCTGGTCGCCGCCGGAGGAGGATGATCCCGGCCCGTTTCTCGATCTGGCGATGCAGCAGAATGTCGCGCCGCTTTGGGGCCTGAAGCTGATTCTGAAGCAGCAGGGCGTCTGCACCGCGCTCAGCGCGTTCGCGGCTTGCGCGGCCGGTTGGCCCGCGGCCGACCGCACCGCGGGCACCGGCCTGCTCGTCGCCGCGGTCCACGAGCAATTGACCGGCGCGCTGGCCGACACGGCCGGAGTCGCACCCGCGCCGATCCCCGAACTACTCGCCCGGCACCCGGAGTTGATGGGCGAAGACGGCTACTACATCGACCTGTCACACCTCGCCGCGGTCGTGCAGCTTTCGCTCGATGTCGATGATGCCGCGACGGTGGCCAAGGCGCGGGAATTGTGCGAGTTCGGCCGGCGGCTGCCCGAGCGGTTTGCGTTCTCCGGGGCGCGGCCGTGGGCCACCTACGAAGACTTCGCTGCCTGGTTCGCGGCCCGCGAGGGCGACGAAGCCGCGGTGGCACGCTTCCGCGAGTACGCGGCCGGGGGTGGGGAATGCACGGAGACGTACGTCAATCTGCTTCGCCGACTGGGCCGACACGGCGAGGCGGTTGCCGTCGCCCGCGAGCACTTTCTGCATGAAGACGATCGATCACTGCGATGCCCGGGGCTCTACGAACTGGCAAACGCGGACCCAAAGACGCTCTCCGACATCGCGCGAGACCGGGGCGATGCGGTGCATTACCTGGCGGCGCGACTGCGGCTTCAAGAAAAGGAGTCGCGGTCAGGCGGCTGAATTCTGGCGGTCCTGGAGTGCCTTTTCAAGGACGTCGTACAAGTGCTTGTGGCTTTCCTCGATCGCCGCGAGGGCCGCGGGGAGGTCGCGACGCCGGCAGGCGGCTACCACGTCGGCGAACGTGACCGGCGGCCGGCCGTGCTTTTCCATCGCCGGCAGGATCACGTGATAGTAACGGTGCGATTGGTCCGTGACATACGCGATCATGGACTTGAGGAATGGCCGGTTGGCCGGACCGTAAAAGACATCGAGAAACTCGAAGCTGAGCCTCCGCCATTCAGCCGACTCCTTGGCGGCAGTGCGGGCCCGGAGTAATGCTTCGGCTTTGTCGAGCTGTTCCGGGGTCTGGCCGTCGAAAGCCCACTTCAACGCGGCGGTGTGAAGCAACAGGCTCATCTCCGACATTTCGCGGGCTTCTTCAACGGACAGCGGGAGGACTTTGGCGCCGCGGAACGGCGTGACGGCGACGAACCCTTCCTTTTCGAGCTGGCGCAGGGCGTCCCGAAGGGGAATCCGGCTGATGCCGAACCGGCGGGCGAGGTCGTCGAGCCGCAGAGTCTCGCCCCCGGCAATGGTGCCGTGGCTGATCGCTTCACGGATCAGTCCGGCCGCCCGGCTGCTGAGCGTCTCCGAACGGTCGAGTGTGGGGAAATCAGTACCCATGGCAGGCCGGGGCTTTCAGGAAGCCGGAACTCTGATTCAGGGAGTTTCCCATGATTTAGGAGCCTCCCTGTCAGAAAAACCGGCAAACTCGCCTTCCCCCGGTACTTCACATCGTATACGGTGTACCATAGACTGTCTAGGCGGGGTGAACCTGTTCGCCCCGGCGCGTCGTAATTCGTGTGGAAGTGACCACCGGCATGTTCGGAACTTCCGGCATCCGCTCTCTTTCTCGTACCATCTTCTCGGAGTACGCCATGTTTCTGCGCCGTCGTGTTTCCTCGTCCCGCATCAACAACCGCATCCGACTGAACTCGAAACGCCTCTGGCTGCAGCCGCTGGAAAGCCGGGAAGTCCCCGCCACATTTACTGTCACCAACACCAATGACGCTACCGTCCTGGCGGGCGGTGACCTGCCGGGCAGCCTCCGACAGGCCATCTTCGACGCCAATGCCAACCCCGGTGCGGACACCATTGTGTTCAGTGGCGTGACAGGCACTCTGAATATGTCGCCGGGTACCGGCAATTTTGTCATCAACGGCGCGGTGACGATCATTGGTCCGGGCGCGAGCAACTTCACGATCGACGCCGGCAAGTTGAGCCGACACTTCTACATCTCGGACGACACGGACGCGCAGATTTCTGTTTCGATCAGTGGGATGACGCTAACTAACGGCGCGGCCCAGCTGCCTTCGTCGCCCGGCAGCCCGCCGTACGAGTCCGGGGCTGGCGGCTCCATCTACGTCCGGAACGACATCCTGACGCTCGACGGCATGCACATCACCGGCAACTCGGCCGCCCTGAACTACAGCGGCGGTGCGATCGCCATGGGCGCCGGTGGGGTTCCGTCGCAGTTTAACACCGGTTTCGGCAGCTCGCTGACCATCACCAACAGCGTCCTCGATTACAACGTCTCGAACAGCACCGGCGGCGGCGGCAACGGCGGCGGCGCGATCTACTTCAACTTCCCCAACAACAACAGCGCCGCGGCCGTCGGCAACTTCTTCAGCATCAGCAATTCGACGATTTCCAACAACACGGCCGGCAACCGTGGCGGCGGTATCTACTTCAGCGGCAATGCCGGGGGTCAGCTCGGCTCCTCGTTCTCGATGCGGAACACCACCGTGTCGGGCAACCGCTCGTTCAACGGGTTCGCCGGCGGCGTCCTTATCAGCAGCACGACCGGCCTGCCGATGTCCATCGTCAACTCGACTATCGCCAACAACGTTGCGATGACCACGCCCGGCGGCGGCGGCCTTTCGCTCAACACCGGCACCGGCACGATCAACATCGAAAACTCGATCATCGCCGACAACACCGGCCCGTCGACCTCGCCGGACTTCCTGATCAATTCGGCCGCAACCATCGTCTCGAAGAACAACATCTTCGGGAACCTGGCCGGGATCAGCCCGTCGGTGACGCTCACCAACCTGGGCACGATCATCGGCTCGGCCAAGCTCGCGCCCCTGGCGAATAACGGCGGCACGACGTTGACCATGCTGCCGGCCTACAACAGCCCGGCGATCAACTCTACCAATTCCGCGATCACCACGGCCGCTTCCGCAGCCGGCATCGGCGCGACCACCGTGACGGTAGCGAGCGCGACCGGGATCGTCCCCGGCTCGTTCATCGGCATCGATTCGGAAATCGCTCAGATCGCGAGCATTTCCGGCACCACGATCACGTTCACCGCGGCTCTGGCGCAGGCCCACCTCGTCGGCGCGCCCGTGACCCTGGCCCAGCCGGTGCAGACTGCCATATCGCAACCGGCCGCCGTCGGCGTGGGCGATACGACTATCGGCGTGGCCAGCCCGCTCGGCGTGACCCCCGGCACCAGCCTGCAGATCGACTCGGAAATCGTCCGGGTATCCAGCATCGGCACGTCGACCCTCACCAACGTCATCACACCTCTGACGACATCCACGACATCGGCCACGGTCGTCAGCGCGGCCGGCTTGACGACCGGCGCGTTCGTCCAGGTCGACGCAGAAATCATGCAGGTCACAGCGATCACCAACATCGCGACGACGCTGTCCGCCGCGATCACCAGCACGACTGCGACCACGATCTCCGTGACCAACGCTACCGGCATCGCCGCCAACATGTTCCTGCTCATCGACTCGGAGTATGTGCTCGTCAACGCCGTGTCCGGCACCAACCTCTCCGTGGCCCGTGCGCAGTTCGGTTCTTCCGGGGCGACGCACCTCTCGGGTGCGGCCGTCACCGCGTCAGTGGTCACGCTCAGCCGCGGCCTGCAGGGGACCTCGGCCAACGCGCACAACTCCGGCGCGTCGCTGGTGCGCAACGTCCTCAACGTCGTCCGGGCTCAGAACAGCACCGTGGCCGCGACGCACAACGTCGGCCAGGCCATGATGATCGCGTTCGACCAGCGCGGCGTGGGCTTCCCGCGGCGGCTCGGCGGGTTCGGCGACATCGGTGCGGTGGAAGTAAACCCGGCCACCCCGGCTGCAATCGCCACCGTCTCCAACATCACCACCCCCGGGGCGGCGACCGGCACCTTTACCGTGACCTACTCCTCGTCCACGGGAATTGACGTCTCGACGGTCATCGGCAACAACACGGCCATCCGAGTGACCGGCCCGGGTGGCTTCGACGTACCGGCCACGTACGTATCGATCGACAACGGCACCAACGGCTCGCCCCGGACCGCGACTTACACCTTTGCCGCTCCCACCGGCACCTGGGACTACCTCGACAACGGCACCTATCAGATCAACATTCTGGCCAACAAGGTGTTCGACACCGGAGCCACGGCGATCTCCGCCACCACGGTCGGCCAGTTTACCGCCGCGATCGGACGCAGCCTGGTCGTCACCGACGCCTCGAATTTCGGTCCGAACACGCTCCGCGACATGGTCGAGCAGGCCAACGCGAACGCGTTCGCGGTCGATACCATCACGTTCGACACCGTGACGATGGGAACGTCGACGATCACACTGGCATCCGTGATCGACATCACCGACCCGATCTTCATCAACGGGCCGGGCGTCACGATCGACGGCGGCAGCTCGACCCGGCTGTTCCATACCAGCGGCCCGGGCAACATGGCCGTGACCTTCCAGGGCCTCGCGCTTAACAACGGCACCGTACCGTTCATCATCACCGACCCGAACATCGGCAGTGCGGTCCTGGCCGACGACGACAACATCACGCTCATCAACTGCACACTGACGGGCAACACCGCCGGTGCGGTGGCCTCGTACGCCATCATCACCAGCGGCTTCATCAACGTGCAAAGTTCGAAGTTCCTGAACAATAACGGCCCGGGTGTGATTCTCGGCGGCTTCCCGACGCAGCACGATTTCGCGGCCACCAACAGCACGTTCGACGGCAACAAGGGCCCGGCGATCACCGGGCGGGCTCAGAGCTTCAACCTCAACGGCGTGACCATCTCGAACAACAGCAACTCCGGGCGGGGTGGCGGCATCGCAGTCGTAGGTAACTTCAACAGCAACGGCGTCAGCATCATCAACTCGACGATCTCCGGCAACACGGCGGGGACCGGCGGTGGCGGCATCTACATGTACTGGGCGAACACCTCCGGCCGGGTGCTGATCGCCAATACCACGATCGCCAATAATGTGGCCCTCGCCGGCTTCCAGAACGAGCAGGGCGGCGGACTGCTCAACAAGGCCAAGTCGAACTACCTGCTCGACCTCGAAAACACGGTGATTGCCGGCAACAGCAACAGCACCGTACCCGACTTCTCATCGGCCAGTACGGTTATTGCCAACAATTCCTTCATCGGCGTCTATCAGTCGCTGAACGGCAAGGTGGTGGGCCTGAACAACAAACTCGGCAGCAAGGCCGCGCCGCTCGACGCATTCCTCGGGCCTCTGGCCAACAACGGCGGCCCGACCCAGACGATGATGCCGTACGCCGGCAGTCCTCTGATCGACGTGTCGGCGACGGTTCCGTCGCTGAGCACGCTGTCATTCCCCCTGAATTCCACTTCGACATCGTTTGCGGTTGCCAAGCCTGCTGACCTGACAAACTTTGTGACCAACACTTACGTACAGATCGACTCGGAAATCATGTTCGTCACCGGCGCCGCCATGACGAACCAGACTCCGATTACCGTCGCGCTGACGGCCGGGGGCACCACGGCCAATGTCCAGAATCCGAACGTCCTCGCCGTCAACCAGTACCTGCAACTCGAATCGGAACTGGTTCAGGTGACGGCCATCAACAACACCGCCCTGACGACGCTGTCGGCGGCGATTACCTCGACGACTGCCACGTCGATCACAGTTACCAGCGCGACGGGAATCGCGACCGGGATGTTCCTGCTGATTGATGCGGAATACGTCCGCGTGACAGCAATCGCCGGCACGACGCTGACCGTGACGCGCGGCCAGAACGGCACGACCGCGGCCACGCACCTCAACGGCGCATCCGTAGGAACTCCAACGATCACTATCCTGCGTGGTCAATTAGGAACCACCGCGGCCGCGCATGCCGCCCTGATCCAACTGCAGGCGCCCATCGTCTCCGTAGGAAACTCGCTGTTCGGCACAAGTTTCCGCGGCCAGCTCGGCACAACGGCCGTCGCGCACACCACGGGCTCGGTCGTGACCATCGGCTACACGCAGCCGACGAACGACCAGCGCGGCGCGGGCTTCCCCCGCGCGGTGAATGGCAAGGTCGACATCGGCGCTGTCGAAGTGGATCCGAACATTCCTTCGGCCGTGCTGACCTCGCCGCTGCCGCAAGTCACCACGTCCGGCCAGACGCCGTACGTCATCTCGGTGACCTTTGCCGACAACGTCGCGATGAATGCGGCAACGATCTTCAACAATAACAACGTTATCCGGGTCACCGGGCCGAACGGCTTCAACTCACTGGCGACCTTCGTCTCGATCGACAACAACACCAACGGCTCGCCGCGCGTCGCCACTTACAGCATCAATGCCCCGGGCGGAAGCTGGGACGTCTCGGAGAATGGAATCTACTCGGTCACGATCGAGCCGAACCAGGTGGCCGACACCAGCGGCAACTTTGTCGAAGCCCACAAACTGGGCCAGTTCCAAGTCGCCTTTACCTTGAGTCTGGTCGTCACCAACAACAACGACTCGGGTCCGGGCAGCCTTCGCGATGCCATTGAACAGACGAATGCCAACGCCGGCATCAACGACACGATCACGTTCGACGCGACCTATTTCAGCACGCCGCGGACGATTACTCTGTTCGGCGGCGAACTGGTGGTGGCCGACGCCGTGACCATCGTCGGCCCCGGCGCGAAGTTCGCCACGCTCGAAGGCTTCGATTCGCGGATCTTCACGATCGACAGCCCGCTTGTCCAACAGCCGATCTCCATCAGCGGCCTGACGATGACCAAGGGCAACTCCAAGACTGCCCTCACTACCGGCGTGACCGACGGCGGCGGTGCGATTCTCAACCTTGACGAGGCGCTGACGATCAATGGCTGCGTCATCACGGCCAACTCGGCCACGCAGTCCTCCATTTCGTACGGCGGCGGCATCTTGCTCGGCAATGCCCTCGCCACGCTGACCCTGCAGAACAGCACTCTGAGCAACAACGTTGCTAATGCGGACGGCGGCGGCATCGCCATCCGCTACGGCTGCCTCGTGACGATCGACGGCACCACCATCAGCGGCAACACCGCTGGCGCGTCTTCGCCGTCTTCGACCGCGGGCGGCGGCGGCATCTCGGCAGCTTTGGGCGTTTCCAGTGGCACGACCCCGACGCCTACTGTGACGCTTAACAACAGTATCCTCAGCAACAACGTGGCCCCGTCGGGCGGCGGGGTCCGCGTTGCCAACGGCGTCAGCAACAGCCGGCCTTCATTCTTCTCGGCGACCAACACCACGTTCTACGGCAACGTCGCCACCGGTAGCAGCACGAGCACCGGAAACGGCGGTGCACTGACGGTCGGCACCAGCGTCAACCTGATGGTCCAGAATTGCACGATTTCCGGTAACTATGCCAAGGGTCAGGGCGGCGGTGTCTTCCTGCCGAACTTCAACGCCAACTACGGCATCAACGGCGGCTTCGTCAACACGGTCATCGCCGGTAACGTGGCCAAGACTTCGCCGGACGTCGGCGGCAGCAACGGAACCACGACGACCTTCACCCTTCCGTTCGTCAACTCGTTCGTCGGGGCCGTCGACCTGGCCACGACCAAGATCAATAACATCGGGGGCCAATTTGGCACGATTGCGGCACCGCTCAACGCGATGCTCGCTCCGCTAGCGACCACGAACGGCGGGCCGACGAACACCGTGATGCCGCTGCCGGGAAGCCCGCTGATCAACGCCGGCACCACGACGCCTTCGGTCCTCATGACGTTCGTCGGGTCGACTTCGGTGACTCTCAGCGCGACGACCATCGCGCTGACTACGTCCAACCCGATGCAGGTCGGTTCGTTTATTCAGATCGACTCCGAAATCATGCAGGTCACGGCCATCAGTTCGCCGAATATCACCGTGACCCGCGGCGCACTCAGCACCGTGGCCACGACTCACAACGCGGGTGCGGCGGTCCTGCGGGCGAACGTGCCGGCACCGACTGCCAACGACCAGCGCGGCGCGGGCTATCCGCGTCAGATCGGCACGATCGATATCGGTGCGGTGGAAGTCGACCCCGCCATTCCGGTGGCCAGTGGCTCCTTCACCAAGGTGACCGCCCCGAGCGTCGGTAGCCACACCATTGCCGTCACCTACACCGACGACGTCGCCATGAACCTGGCGTCGATCCAG
>JAIBBI010000232.1 GCA_019694755.1 Gemmataceae bacterium | reverse complement strand
GACTTTTTCCTGTCCGGTTTGGCCGCGGTTGGCAGTTGGTAGGACGACGCGGCGCCGCTCCGGCCCGCGCCGGTCGCGAAACTTGTTGGGGGACGAGAATCATGCTGAAGAAGATGCTCCAAACGCTGGCCCGTCGTCGGGGAAAGAAATGTGGCCGCAGGCCGATGGGCTGGAGCGGCTTCCGCCCGACGATCCAGTTGCTCGATAACCGCGTTCTTCCGGCCGTCACCGCCGTGTTCCAGCCGGGCTCCGGATTGCTGACCGTCTTCGGCGACAATCTGGCCAACGAGATTACCATCACTCGCGATGCTGCCGGAGTGATTCACGTCCAAACCGGCAGTCCTGCGGTCGCCAAGGGTGGCAACGTGAATGCCGTGGCGGCGGGTAGTCTGACCGTCGTCGGTGGCACGCCCACGGTGGCCAATACGTCGTTGATCCAGGTCTTCGGTCAGGGCGGCAGCGATGCCATTCGACTCGACGAGTCGAACGGCGCATTGCCCCGGGCCAATCTCTTTGGAGGAGCGGGCGATGACACGCTGACGGGCGGGTCGGGCGGCGACATGCTCTTCGGCCAGGCCGGGAATGACGTGCTATCCGGAAAGGGCGGCGTCGACTTCCTGTTCGGCGGCGCGGATGCCGACACGTTGAGCGGAGGCGATGCCGACGATCAGGTGTTCGGCGAATCGGGCGACGACCGCATGGTCTGGAACCCGGGCGACGACACCGACCTGAACGAAGGCGGCTCAGGCATCGACAGCATCATCGTCAACGGCGGCAACGGCAGCGAGCAGTTCTCCGTTACCGCCAACGGCACGCGAGTCCGCTTCGATCGCCTGAGTCCGGCGCCGTTTTCCATCGATATCGGCACCTCCGAAAAGCTCGTCGTCAACATGAACGGCGGCGATGACTCGTTCTCGGCGACGGGCAATCTGGCCGCCCTGATCCAGATCACCGTCGACGGCGGCGCGGGGAACGACTCCATCCTCGGCAGCAACGGCGCGGACCTCCTGCTCGGCGGCGAAGGCAACGACTTCATCGACGGCCAGCAGGGCATCGATACTGCCCTCCTGGGCCCGGGCAACGACGTGTTCCAGTGGGATCCGGGTGACGGCAACGACATCGTCGAGGGCCAGGGCGGAAATGATACCCTGCGGTTCAACGGCGCGAACATCGGCGAGAATTTCGACATCGCGGCCAACGGCCAGCGCGTCCGCTTCACCCGCAACATCGCCAACATCGTGATGGACCTCGCCGGGATCGAGACCATCAACGTCAACGCTCTGGGCGGAGCCGACGTAGTCACGGTCAACGACCTCTCGGGCACCGGAGTAACTGCCGTCAATGTGGATCTCGGCGGTACGATCGGCGGCACGGCCGGCGACGCGCAGGCCGACACCGTCGTCGTCAACGGCACCTCGGGGAACGACATCGTCGACGTGTTCGGCGCGGGGACGTCGGTCGCCGTCGTCGGCCTGCCGACGCAAGTCAATGTGACCAACTCCGAGGGCGCGAACGATTCGCTGGTGATCAACACGCTAGCCGGTTCGGACGGCATCACAGCGTCGACCCTTGTCGCGGGCATCACCAAGCTGACCCTCGACGGCGGTGCAGACGGCGACACGATTCTGGGCAGCCGGGGCGCGGACGTGCTCATCGGTGGTTCGGGCAGCGATTTCATCGACGGCCAGCAAGGCGACGACCTCGCGCTGCTCGGCGCGGATGCCGACACGTTCGAATGGCAGCCGGGCGACGGCAGCGACACGGTCGAGGGACAGGGCGGCAGCGACCTGCTGCTGTTCTTCGGTGCGAATATCAGCGAGAACATCGACATCTCCGCCAACGGCGGCCGCGTGCGGTTCTTCCGCGATGTCGCGAATGTGACGATGGACCTCGACGACGTCGAGCGCATCGAGTTCCGCGCCCTCGGCGGGGCCGACAACATTGTGGTCGGCGACATGTCCGGCACCGAACTGGCCAACCTCGAACTCGACCTGCGCGGGCCGAACGGCACCCCGGACGGCCAGGCGGATTCCGTCACTGTCAATGGCACGCAGGGCGACGACACGATCGGCGTGGCCGGCGACGCGGGCGGCGTGTCCGTCTTCGGTCTCGCCACGAAGGTCAACATTTTCCATCAGGAAGCGACGCTCGATCGGCTCACGGTTAACGCTCAGGGCGGTAACGACATCGTCGACGCGACTTCGCTGGAAGCCGACGGCATCGCACTGACCATCAACGGCGGGCTGGGTGCAGACCTGCTTCGTGGCAGCGAAGGCGATGATTTCGTCAACGGCGGCGACGGCAACGACACGGCCCTTCTGGGTGCGGGCAACGACACGTTCGTCTGGAACCCGGGCGACGACAACGACACCATCGAAGGCCAGGCCGGGCAGGATGAACTGCTGTTCAACGGTGCGAACATCAGCGAGAACATCGACATCTCCGCCAATGGTTCGCGGCTCCGGCTGACCCGGAACGTCGCCAACATCGTGATGGACGCCAACGACCTCGAGGTGGTGACAGTTGACGCCCTGGGCGGTGCGGACAGCATCACCGTCAACGATCTGACCGGGACAGATGCCACCGACATCCGGCTGAACCTGAGCGGTGCGGGCAACGCGGGCGACGCGCAGGCCGACACTGTCGTAGTGAACGGGACCGCGCAGGACGATGTGATCGCCGTGGCCGGCAACGCTTCCGGTTTGTCGGTGATCGGTCTCCCGGCCGCCGTCCATCTGACCGGCAGCGAAGCCGCGAACGACCGGCTCGTCATCCACGCCCTCGCCGGTGACGACGTGATCGAGGCCAGCGGCCTGACCGCGGGAGCGATTCTCCTGGTGGCCGACGGCGGAAGTGGCAATGATGTGATCATCGGCAGCGACGGTGCGGATGTTCTCCTCGGCGGTGAAGACGACGACGTCCTCGTCGGCGGTCCGGGCATCGACACTCTGGACGGCGGGTCCGGCGACAACGTCGTCATTCAGTAATCGCACATCTCCGGGGGCATTCGATCGACGCAACGTCGGCGAGTGCCCCCTTATCTCTCGAAATCGTTGTTGAGGTGAGGGGCATGTTCGCAAGGCAATATGAAGACTGGTACCACAATCTGCCGGTCCTTCTGGACGACCTGAAGACAACGTTCGTCAACGTCCGGCGGTATCAGAACAACACCGAGAGCCTGAAGGAGAACGCGTCGCTCGGCAACAAGGAGGCTCTGGTCAAGAAGAACATCCTTGTCGGCCGGATGATGACGGAGGCCGACGCGATGATTCGCCGGGCCCGCGACCGGGCGGCCGGCAAACCGATCAAGAACACCACGCCGCTCGAGGATTACGATTTCGACCTGCGGTTCCGCGGGGCGATGGCCAACCTCTCGGTGCCGGCCTTCCTTAAGCGCAGCGCGCCCGGGATGATGCGGGTCCATTGCGGCAAAGGATCGCCGGAGGAGATTCAGATCTGCCTGCACCTGATCGCCGTCTTCGGTCTTTACGACAAGAAGAAATTCGGCACCGACTCGGCCGCCGGGGTGCAGGACTACTGCGACAAGTACATCGGCCTCGACTGCAACGGCTTCGTCGGCAACCTGGCCCGCGAGTTGAAACTCGCGAAGGAGCCGGAGACGCCGATCCCGTACTACGCACCGAAACACCGGCGACGGGCGCGGATCGAAGACGTCCAGCCCAACGACGTGCTGGTCTGGACCGACAACGGCCACATCGCGGTGATCGACGACATCGATTCGTTTGTCGGCAGTTCCGGCGGCAAACCGGCCCGCGACTGCACGGTTGTCGAGGCGACGGCCGGCAATCCGTCCGGGGCCAAGGCCACCGCCGACGGCGGCCTTCAGCACTCGACCTACTCAATCCGGTCGGTCGGCAAAGACTTGGTGTTCAATGTCGAACGCCCGAAAGGCAAAACCCTGAACAGGGTCTACATCGCGCCTCTCGCATGAGACGAACAAAGCGGAAGGGGAGGGATTCGAACCCACGGTGACCTTTCGGCCACGCCGGTTTTCAAGTCCACCAATTCCTCAACCGCCGTGACAGCCGGTTCAGAACCAGCGGTAATCCAAGCAAGAATTTGTTATAATCAGAGCGGAGGCGGTTCGAAGTTACTCCAGAGTGCGGATCAGTGTAACAGCTGGTGTAACACCGCCGCAATCTGGCCTGATTTGGCAGGCGATGGGTTTTCGCAGATGGACCGCGATCCTTCGGGGAGGCATCGAATGTCCGAAAACAGCCATGGATGGACCGCCACCAAGCTGGGGAAGTTCCGGAACGACGTGGCCTTTGTGGCCAGAACGCTGATAAGGGCCCGCGCGATCGAGGAGCCGAGGTTCCTTTCTGAAGAACAGTTTCGCGAATGGGGACTCGCCGAACGTAAGGGCAAGTCAGAACCAAGTGTGGCGATACTGTTGACTGCCGCAAAAAACAAAATGGACGAAATTTGGCACGATGTCGGGTTTTGTGAATCGGGCGGTTACTGCTGCAGCGCGACCTGGGAGGAGGAAGGTGAACTCGGACAAGTAAAAACTCAGCTTTGTTCCTTTGTTGACCCGGTGCATATGTTTCCA
>JAIBBI010000075.1 GCA_019694755.1 Gemmataceae bacterium | reverse complement strand
GGAAGCTTTGGCGGCCCGGGTGGGGCCGGCTCCAACGCGGATGGCAACACCGGCGACAACGGAGAAACGAATGGTACCTTTGCCGGCGGCGGGGGCGGTGGTGGCAGTGGTGGCGCGCACGGCGTCGGCGGCGTCGGCGGCGACGGCGGCGACGGAGGGGCCGGCGGCGCGGGCGGCTCCGGCGCGGGCGGCGCGGGCGGCTCCACCACCACCACCTCCTCGGCCGCCGCCGCCTTCGGCGCCTCCATCAACGTCTCTGCAGGCACGGGCGGCACGCCCTCCAATGGCCGGTTCATCCTCGCGGCCAACTCCGGCAAAGTCGCCGGCTCCGTCACCGGGGCACAGGTCAACGTCAACACCATCGGTACCGGCGTCACCAGCGTGAACGTCCACGTCAGCGGCTTTCCGCAAGTGCCGAACATTCCCAACCTGCTGTCCGGCAGCACCAAAGTTGGCGAAGCCTATGGCCGGACGTCGCTGACGGCCAATGATTTCACGCTCAGCCCGACGGGCAATCAGGGGCTGGCCGTCGTGCTGCTCTCGGCGGGGCCGGGCGGTTACAACGATGTGTTCGCCGGTTTCAGTTACCTGTTCTTCATCAATACATCGACCAAGCTCGGCAGCTCGTTCGCGCTCGACGCCCCGCAGCTCTCCATCGGCACCGGCACCACCGTGCCACTGCAAAACGGCGGCTGGCTGAGCAGTGCGACCTTCGGTGGTACGGGCAACACCGTGATCCCGAGCCTCGCCCCCGGCGAGGTCTACGCCACGCTCGTGGCCAATGGTCAGAGCAACGTTAACATCAGCGTCAGCCGTGGCGGCAACGTAACAACGCAGCAGATCAACGGCGGGGCCACCCTGCCGCTCGGCACCGTCTTTCTCGTCGATACACCTCTCGCGGAAACGCCGTCGCTGGTGGTCGATACGACATCCGACGTCGTCAGCAACACGGACTTCAAAACCAGCCTGCGCGAGGCGATCGCCTTCGCCGCAACCAAGGCCGGCCCCGACACGATCACGTTTTCGTCGCTATTCAACTCGGCGAACACGATCACGCTTTCGGGCAGTCAGCTCACCATCAACGACACTACGGATGCGCTGACCATTCAAGGCCCCGGGGCGAATCGGCTCAGCATCAATGCCGACCAGAAGAGCCGGGTCTTCGGTGTTGCGGTCGGCACCGTCGTGACGTTGAATGGTCTTACGATCACGGGCGGCAACTCCGGAGCCGGTGGCGGCATCATCAATAGCGGCACGCTGACCATCAATGACTCCGCTATCACCGGCAACACCTCCAGCTCATTCGGAGGCGGCATCGAGAGCTACGGCGCGCTCACCGTCAATCGCTCGACCATCAGCAACAACGTCGCCGGCACCAACGGCGGCATCGACGTTTTCAATGGCTCGCTGTTCTTGATGATCAACACGACCGTCACCGGCAACTCGGCCGGCGGGGGCACCGGCGGCGTCTACACCAACATCGGTTCGTTCTTCACGCATTGCACGATTGTCGGCAACATCGGTGCCGGCACCGGCGGCCTGCGGACGACGGTCACCTCCAATGTGGGCAACAGTCTGGTCGCCGGGAACACCGGCCCGGTCGCGGACGTACAGGGTACCATCCTGGCCATCACGAGTCTGATCGGCAACTCGGCCGGAGCGACGCTCGCCGGCGGCTCCAATGGCAATCTGCTCGATGTCGCACCGCTGGTCGGCCCGCTCGGCAACTACGGCGGCACGACGCTGACCATCCCGCTGTTGCCCGGCAGCCCCGCGATCAATGCCGGCACGCTCGCTTTGAGCTCCGATCAACGCGATTTGCCGCGCTTCCTCGCCGCTGACATCGGCGCGTTTGAGAGTCAATTCTTCAAGCTGTCATTGAGCGGCTCCGGACAGTCCACGCCGATCAACACGGCGTTCCCGACACCACTGAAGGCGACGGTTATCCCCCTCAATCCTGGCGAGCCCGTCGATGGCGGGGTGCTAACATTCGTCGCGCCCGTCTCTGGTGCCTCGGCCAGCTTGTCGGCTTCCACGGTGACGATCGCCGGCGGAGCCGCCAGCGTGACGGCCACCGCCAATGCGACGCTCGGCAAGTACGAAGTGACGGTGCAGGCCAAGGGCGTCGAGACCGGGAACTTCTCATTGAGCAATGCTGAAGCACAGTCGCTCATCGTCAACACGGATGCCGACGCGGTCAGCAACGACGGCAAGACCTCGCTGCGCGAGGCGATCGTTTTCGCGAATACGAAGTCTGGGGCCGACACCATCACGTTCGACCCGACGGTGTTTGCCACGGCCAAGACGATCGTGTTCAGTATCAGTAACGGCGAACTCTCGATCAGCGATGCCGTGACGATCACCGGGCCGACCGCCCGGGTCACGGTCGATGCCAACAAAACTGGTCGTGTGTTCAATACCAGCCCGGCCCTCGCCGGTGCCGCCATCACTATGACCGGGTTGATCATTACCGGCGGCCAGGTGACCGGCAGCGGCGGCGGTATCTTCGTCGGCGAGGAAGCACTGACGCTCGTCGATTGCGTCGTGGCCGGCAACTCGGCGACCATCGTCGGCGGTGGCGTTCACGTTCAGTCCACCGGTGCCGGCACGCCCGCCGCGCTGATCCTGCGCAACACATCGATCACCGGCAACGTCGGCCAGCGGGGTGCCGGCGTCTATCTCTTCGACGGCGGCTCCGCACTCATCGAAGCGAGTACGATCTCCGGCAACGTCGCGCAGTTTCAGGGCGGCGGTTTCTATTTCTACGGCCAGGTCACCGCCGGGGGCCTGACCGTCCGCAACAGCACCATCGCCAACAATACGGCCGGCGATACCGGCGGCGGCATCATCCTCCGCGGAAGCACCAGCGCCGGCACGCTGGTCGTGCAGAATAGCACGATTACCGGCAACAGTGCGAACACCAAGGGCGGCGGCATCTACCGCCTGAACAACGCGATGGTGATTGCCCTCGAGAGCAGCATCGTCTCGGGCAACGTCAATGCGGCGGCCCCGGACATCTTCAGTGCCGGTACCGTCACCATGAAGACGAGTGCCGTGGGCAGCAACACGGGTTTCGCCATGACCGATCAGGGCGGCAACCTCGCCTTCGGTGCGGATCTCAAGCTCGGGTCGCTCGCCAGCAATGGCGGCCCGACGCAGACAATCGCCCTGCTCTCCGGCAGCCCGGCGATCAACGCCGGTTCCAACCCAGCCGCTCTGGCGACCGACCAGCGTGGCCTCGGGTTCAATCGCTCGGTCGGCCAGACTGATATGGGAGCCTTCGAATTGCAATCGTCGATTGCTCCGGCCAAGGTGCAGTCCATCAGTATCAACGGCGGGGCGACGCAGCGTTCGCGAGTGACGACGATGTCGATCACCTTCGACCAGAACGTCGGCACGCCCTCCGCCGCGGCGTTCCAACTCCAGAATCAGAAGTCGCTTTTACTCCCGACGCTGGCCGCCGCCGTCGACAACAGCGGTCCGACGACAGTGGTGACTCTGACGTTCTCGGGTAGTTCCACTGAGTCCGCTTCGCTTGCCGACGGCAGGTACACGCTGACCATTTCTGCCGGCGCGGTCAACGGCGGCAACTTCGACGGCAACGGCGACGGCACGGCCGGCGACAACTACAGTTTGGTCGGCAATCCCGCCACCAACAAACTCTTCCGCCTCTTCGGCGACGCCGACGGCAGCGGGCAGGTGACGTCCAGTGACTTCCTCGCCTTCCGCCTCGCGTTCCTGAGCCCCAGCACGGCCTTCGACTTCAACGGTAATGGAATGGTGGATAGCAGCGACTTCCTGCAGTTCCGACTGCGGTTCCTGCAATCGGTGTAGTTACACGGAAGTCAGGAAAACCGAATTGCAGCATTTGCCGCACCTCGGTCAACTGGCATATTGCATCATGGTTCCGATCCGTTGGATCGCCGGCAGCAGCGGTTCGATCGTGAGACTCCGGGCCGCGGAACTGCGAATGATCCCGGAACTGGAAGAAATCCTGAGCCAAGTCCTCGACTGCTTCTCCCCAGAGGATTGCAAAAACCAATTCAAAAGCTGCGGCTACACTCCCGCAACATCTGTGCTGGAACCGCACTATCCGCACCACCGTATCGGCCTTTGCCGGCCACGAGGCCCCCAATGCCGCCGGTCACGAACACCGACTTTCCTGCATTCAGATCGCCTTAAGGAAGTTCAGACGGAATCTGAGGAAGTCGGCGCTATCGACTTGACCGCTGTTATCAGAGTCGAAAGTAGAACTGTTCGTCAGAAACGCCAGGCGGAAGGCGAGAAAGTCGGACGAGTCAACCTGCCCGCTTCCGTCACCGTCGCCGAAGAGGCGGAACAACCCGTTGGCGGGGGAACCCGTCAGGACAAAGTTGTCACCGGCCACCGCATCGCCGTTGCCGTCGAAGTTCGTGATCTTGCTTGCAAGGGCAGTCAGGGTGTAACGCCCGTCGGCCAGCGATCCGAATTCGACCGGCCCGCCTGTGAAAGTCAGCGTTACCACATTGCCGACGACGCTGGCATTCAGGGTCACGACCGCATTGTCCGACTGCCGTATCAATTGGAACGCATCCGCCGGGTTGGTCGGCAGTGTCAGGGGCTGATCGAAATTGACCTTCATACTTGTCACGCGGGATCGCTGGGCGGATCCGCCGTTGACGACCACGCCGATGATGCCGCGTGGCACGTCCTGCTTCTCAAACGCGCCGATGTCGGCAGCCGTGCCGACTATTCGAAGGAACCCGGCACCACGCTGATCGGTGGTCAAAATGGCCGGGTTGCTGCCGGCGTTGATGAGCGGGCTACCCGGCAGCAGGGCGATGGTTTGTGTCGGGCCACCGTTGTTGGCCAGTGAACCGAGTTTGAGGTTGGTGTGCGGTTGGTTGAAGATGTTGCCACCCTTGTCACTGATCGCGCCCGGCCCGGAAATCGATCCGACGGCGCTGCTGGTGGCCGTTAACACGCTGCTGGTGTTTGTGCTGGTAAAATCACTCTCCCCGGAGCCGATCGCGTTTCCCGAAATCACGGTGTTGGTCGCTGAGACAGCGGCGACAGCCAGGATGCCACCACCATTGGTAACAGCAGTGTTGCCGACAACCGTGGAACTCTCGAGGACGAGTGAACCCAGCCCACCAATACGAATCCCTCCCGACGCGCTCACCGTGGCTGAATTGCTGGCGATCGTGCTGGCGCGGATTGTCAAAGGACTTGCCGAGTAGATCGCCCCGGTATTAGGGGCGGAGTTGCCCGAAACGGTACACCCTTCCAAAACCACGTTGGCACCCAGTGCGACGAATAGTGCACCGATCTGCGACGACGCCAAGTTGTTGACGATGGCGCAATTTTGCAGCACGACACTTTCGTCACCGATGAATACTCCCCCACCCTGGGCCGAGAACCCGTTTGCGATCTTTAGACCCGACACTGTGATTTTTTGCCCCGACGACGGGGTATCGATGGCCATCACCCGGACAGCATTGTTGCCGCTCAAGGTTACTTTGTTCGCGCCCGGTCCGTTGATCGTGAGAGCGTCCGTGACGGACAGGGTGCTACCAAGTGTAATCGTTTGCGGCGAGGCGAACACGACCGGGTCGAACGTGATGGTGTCTGGGCCGGACACGCCATTTGCAATGGTCAGTGCCTCGCGGAGGCTGAGATCGGCGAGTCTGAGATCGCCATTGCTGACGTCGTTGGTTGTGGTGACCACGAGCGGCTGGGTTTCGAAAGCTCCGATGTCCGGGGCTCCACCGGAAACGCGAGCGAGGCCTCGTTGGTCGGTCGTCAGGCCAATGAGATTGGTGCCTTTGTCAATGGCAGGGCTGCCGGCCATCAGAGCGTGAGACTGAGTCGGGCCGCCGAAGCTGCCAAGCGGAGCGAGTAGGAAGTTCTGGCCCAGGAGAGTTTGCGTGGTGAGGTTGAGCGTCAGGCCCGACGTACCGAAGGTCGTTCCGATCGCGCACGAATCCAGTGAACCGGCAAAACCTGTCGCCGGATTGTACAGGTCTTCCGCCGACCCGGCCGTGTGGGTGTTGTTGCTGATGATGCAGCTCCCAACGGACCAGACGGAAGTGCTTGCCACCTGCGCGATGCCGCCGCCACCTTGCGTGCCCGAGGCAATGTTGTTGGCGACGGTGGAGTTGACCATGTAAAGGCTGCCGGCATGGTTGCGGATGCAAAGCCCGCCGCCGTCGGACACGGCCGTGTTACCCGACAAGGTGCTATTGCGGATCTCCAGTAACTTGGAGCCGCCGGCCCCGTTGAAGTAGACCCCTCCGCCGCCGTTGCTGATGTTCGTGCTATTTGACTTGTTACCCGAGAGTGTCGAATTTTGAATGAGAAACGACCCGCCGCCGAAAAAGTAGATGCCGCCACCGCCAAAACTGGCTGTATTGTTCGATACGGTCGTGCGTTGCAGGACCAGTCGACCTGCGGCAGTAATGTCGAACGCAACGGCACCGCCGGCTCCGGCACTGTTGCCTGTCAGCACGCAGTCCGTCAACGTAAGGACCTGGTCTTTGCCGAAAATGGCCCCGCCGCGCAAAAGCGTCTGGCCGCCCGTAAGTGTCAACCCGGAGATGTTGACGGACGTACCCGACACGGCTGCTGCCGTGTTAAAGATTCGGCCGACCTTGTTTGCGCTGATCGTCGTCAGCCCCGAGCCCGGGCCTGTGATCGTGACTGCGTCGTTCAGGGCAAGTTCGCCGGACGTCAGAATGAGCGTCTGCGGAGTGGCGAAGACTACTGCATCGAACGTGATGGTGTCGTGGCCACTTTTCAGGTTGGCAAAGGCGACGGCCTCCCGGAGGCTGGTCTTGAAATCGAAGCTGTCTGCGATGTCGGACGCCGTGGTCACGATCAGGGACGGCGATTCTTGAACCAGGTTGGTCAGAACGAAGTCGACGGACGAACTCCCGGCCGCCGCGTTCACATTGTAGCTGCCTACAAGTGCATTTGCTGTCGCCGTGGTCGAAGCCGATCCCGACGCAATGAGTGCCACGAGACTACTCAGGGTGGCCGAAGCCCCAGACGGCGGTGCGGTAAACATGATCACGCCGCCGTTTACCGGCTCAACCGCGTTGACGGCGACAATACCTGCCACGAGTGTGCTAAACGCCGTGTTGGTGACAGTTGACTGCGGCGAGCCGCTGACGACGGAGATGATGAATCCCTGGCCTTCGAATGCACCGATGTCGGCTGCGCCGCCTAGACTGCGTGACAGGCCTCGCTGATCGGACGTCAGGCCTCCAGCCTTGCCTTTGTTCGCAGCCGGGCTGCCCGGAAGGAGTGGGATGGTTAAAGTCGTTCCGCCGTACGCGCCGAGGATTCCCAAGCGAACATTCTGGCCAAGGAGCCCTGAAGTTGTGGCGTCGGCGGTCAACAGCGTATTGCCCGGATTGCCGATTGCGCTGACGGTCGCCGTCACAGTGCCGGTGGAGAAAATGTCCGGGTGGATACCGCCAGAGTTGGTGTTGCTGGTGAGGATCGTGCTATCGAGGGTGATGGTACCAGTGCTGGCCGTACGCGCAATGCCGCCTCCGCCCGCGCTGCCGGCGGCGGAGTTGTAGGCGATTGTAGAGTTCGGAACGTTCAAGGTGCCGGCAAACGAGGTCAAGAAAATGGCCCCACCTTGCCCTGCACTCTTGTTGTTGGCAAATGTGCTATTGCGCACCTGGAGCGGTGTCGACGCGGTGCCAACGAAAGCAATGGCGCCGCCGCCCTGTGTCAATGCCGTGCCGGTCGCAGTCGCGTTACCTGAGAACGTACTGTCGTCGATTGCGAATTGACCGCCGTTTTCGAAGTACACAGCCCCGCCGAGATTGGTAGCCGAGTTCGCGTCAAACGTGCAGCGCAGGAGATTGAGAATCTTGCTCGTGCCGTTTTCGAAGCTGATCCCCCCGCCGTCAGTCGCCTGATTGTTCGCGAAAGTACAGTCGGTCGAGTTCACGGTGCCCGTAAACGACGACAGATAGACGGCCCCCCCCTGCCCGGGACTCTTATTGTTGTTGAAGGTGCTGTTAAGGATCAATAGCGGAGATGGGGCGGTGCCGGCAAAGGCAATGGCTCCGCCGCCCAGCGCGCTAGAACCGGCCCCTGTCCCATTGCTCAGGAAACTGCAATCGTCGATCGAAAACTGACCGCCGCTTTCGAAATAGACGGCCCCACCCGTATTCACGGCTGAATTCTCATCGAATGAACAGCGTAAGAGGTTCAGCGCGTTGCTCGTGCCGGTCTCGAAGCCGATCGCTCCGCCGGCAGTCGCCTGATTTTTCGTGAAGGTGCAATCGGTGAAGTTGAGTGTTTGGTTCTTGGCGATGAACACGCCACCCAAGCCGACGACCGATCCGGATTCAAAGGACATTCCCGAGAAACTGACGACGCTTCCGACGGGCGCGAGCCGCGCGTCGAACATACGCACCGAACCGCCGATGGTGATGGTGAGGTTGCCCGGGCCGACAACGGTCAAGCCGTCCGAAATGGGGGTATTGCCGGACGCCTTGATCTTTTGCGGGCTGGCGAATTGAACGGGGTCAAAGGTAATCGTCTGCACGCCGACGAACTGATTGGCATCCGCGATGCGCTGGCTCAACGAACCTGCGCCCTTGTCATTCGCGTTGCGGACAACCCAGTCTGTGAATTCCACCGCGCCAATGTCGATGGACCCGTCGAGAATTCGTGGATAACCGATTCCGCGGCCATCGGTACTGAACCCGAACCCGTTTGACCCGTTTCCAACCGCCGGGCTGTTGGACAGAGGCATGCGGGTCATGCCCGGGCCGCCATTGTTGGCCAGCGGCCCCAGCTTGGAATCAAGTGGGACCGCGGCCGTGCCGAGCTTGTTGTTCGATCCGGTGATGGAGAGGTTGCCTTGATCGCTAATGCCAACCAGACTCCAATTAATGGCCGCCGGCAGTAGGAATACCGAACTGAAGTCGCGTTTGGTGGTGTCATCGACGGACGTGTTGTTGGCCACGATGGAGCTGTGAATCGATAGTTTGCCCGCGCCGGAATGATTGAATCGATCCTGGAAACGAAAGCCGCCAGCGATAGGCACGTCCGACTTGTTGTATGCGACTGTGCTGTTGAGCAGACTGAGAGTTCCTTGCAGGTCACCTGCCCAGATACCACCGCCGGACGCGAAGGCGAAAGCTCGATTATCGGTTATGGACGAGTTGACCAAACTGAAACCGCCAGAGCCGACTTTGCCGCGAAAGGAGATGCCGCCGCCGCCGCTCAAGTTGATGGAGTCACTCGAGTTGCAACTGTTTCCGGAGATAACGGTGTTCTCAACGTACAAGCTTTGGTATCGGCTGGCATACTGATCGAACGACTCGCCATACGCAGAGATGCCGCCACCACCGCCGCCGTTTGCGACATTGCCGCTAATGGAAGAGGACTGAACCGTGACTGACGCGCCAACGCCAAAGCCGAGGTAGGCGTGTTCGCCGATGCCGATGCCTCCGCCCGACTTGTCGGCCACGTTTCCGGTGACCTTGCAATCGAAGAGGGAAACATCTTCATTTTCGACGTAGATGGCGCCGCCGACCCCGGAGATATCGGGGCCGTTGCCGGGAGCGACATACTTGGCCCGACCGCCGGCCAGCGTAAGGCCCGAAATGCTGATGATAGTACCCGCCGGGGAAACGCTGGTGTCGAAAATGCGGCTCAGGCCGGCCGCGTTGACGGTAATCACTCCCGATCCGGGGCCAATAATGGTCAACGGGCCGTTGATGTCCATGTCATCGGCGGCGTTGAATGTAATCGTCCCCGACAGGCCCGGCTGAAATGTGATGGTGTCGGCACCCGGGTTGTTGTTGGCCGTGTTGACGAGAGCCCGCAACGAGTTGCCGAAACCGTTGAAGCTGAGGTCGTCTACGACGTAAGTCGCAGGGGTCAAACGCTGTTCGAATCGTTCCAGATTCAGAAGGCGGCGGAAAGTTCGGCGGCCGTAAGTCATGACTGGCTCCCAAAGGACAGCCGGCGACGCTGTGGCCTAAGGTTGCGGTCATGGGCGGAAAACCTAAAACGAGAATTCCATCGCTCGAAAAAAAGAAGTCGCTTTTTAGGTTTTCGTCCCTTCCGGGTAACTTGATGAAGGAGCACAATCCGGTCACCAGTCCGACGCTCCTGGGCCGACTCCGCCAAACGCCTGGCGACCCGGCCGCGTGGACCGAGTTTACCCACCGGTATGGCTCCATGATCTATCGCTGGTGCTGCTACTGGGGGCTGCAGGAGGCCGATGCCCAGGACGTCGTGCAAAACGTGCTCTTGGAATTGTCCCGCGAAATGCGGGAATTCACCTATGATTCGACCGGCAGCTTTCGGTCGTGGTTGAAGACGGTTGCCCGCCGGGCCTGGATTCGGTACCAGGAATCGCAACGCAGACATCACACCTCAGGGGACGCGGCCTCCTTTCTAGAGAAACTGCGGGACCCAAAGGCTCAAGAGGACCTCTTGCGGCACTTGGAAGAGGAGTACGAGCGCGAGCTATTGGAACGGGCTTTGCTGCAGGTGCAGTTGCGGGTGAAATCCAACACCTTTGAGGCTTTTCGCCTCACGGTGTTCGAGGGACTAAGCGGTCGGGAAGCCGCCGAGCGTATCGGCATGCCGGTGAGTCATGTCTTTGTCGCCAAGAGCAATGTGCAAAAAATGGTCCGCGAAGTGATTGCCGAACTGGATTGCGAGGCAATCCCATGACGACCTGCCCGTCCGCCGCCGATCTCCGCGGACTCCTGGCTAATGACCTGGATGAGGCGGCGAGGGAGCAAGTCGATCGTCACATCGAGACCTGCGGGAATTGTCAGAACTTCCTTGCCGACTTCACTGAATCCGCCGACGGGCTGAGGTGGCGCGAACTGATGAGCAAAGGCGGAGCAGAAAACGGCTTCCGCGTGCCCGTCACTCCCCCGGTGCCGAACGAAGATGCGGATCCGATCCCCGACATTCCTGGTTTTCGGATCATTCGTGAACTGGGGCGGGGAGGTGCGGCGACCGTGTACCTGGCCCGGCAACTGAGTTTGAAGCGATTCGTCGCCTTGAAGGTACTCCGACTCGGCGCCGACGCTCAGGCCATCGCCCGGTTTCAGGCGGAGGCCGAGGCCGCCGCCCGTCTGCAGCACCCAAATATTGTTGTCGTCTACGAAGTCGGGCAGACTAACGGCCAGTTTTATCTGGCCATGGAATGGATCGAAGGTGGCACGCTGGCCGAAGCCATGAATCGGCGACCGGTAGCGGCACCAATCGCGGCGCGGATTCTCGAACAAGCCGCCCGCGCCCTCGCGGAAGCGCACACCTTCGGCATCGTTCACCGGGATATCAAACCGAGCAACATCCTATTGCGATTGCCGACCGATTGTATTCAAGTGGCGACGCCCGATGATTCCGCTCGTGCTTCGCGCCCGAACTCAGCCAAAGTGCATCTGGAATCAGCAACGGCGACCATCAGCGACTTCGGATTGGCCCGCCGGCTGGATAACGATGCTGGCCTGACGAAGACACGCGATCTTTTGGGAACTCCCGGTTACATGGCCCCGGAGTTAGTCGCGAACGCGGCGGCAGTTTCGCCACAGTCCGACATTTATGCACTCGGGATCGTCCTCTACGAAATGCTGACTGGCCGGCCTCCGTTCATTGGCAACACGCCCGTCGAGACTCTCCTTCAGGCCCGTGACCGCGAGCCGGTGCCGCCCCGGCGATTGCAACCGGGTGTGCCCAGGGATTTGCAAACTATCTGTTTGAAGTGCATGGAGAAAGACCCCACGCGGAGATTCGCGTCGGCATCGGAGTTGGCTGACGACTTGCAGAGATATCAGCACGGTGAACCGGTCCGTGCCAGGCCGGTATCAGCTCCGGAGCAGATGCTTCGATGGGCGCGACGGCATCGAGGGCTGGCGATTGCCTTGTCGCTTTTGGCGGGAGTGTTGTTTGCCGGCACAGTGGCCTCGCTGATAGCCGCCGGGCACTTTCGGAGCATGGCTCGCGACATGCAGCAACTGGCGGACGAAAAGGAACAACAACGCAGCCAGGCCGTGTTAGCGCAGCAAGTGGCCGAACATCAGCGGGAAATGACTACCCGCACGCTCTACCTCACCCGTGCCCATCTTGCGGGTCAGTCCCTGTCAGCGCTGGATAGCGCCCATCAAATCGAACAGTTCTTTCGGGATTGGCGTGGACTCAAGTTGGCCAATGACCCACGCGGATGGGAGTGGTGCTTCTTTTCAACCTTGCGGCGGCGGGCGGAATGGACGCTCAACGGGCATGAGTCGGATGTTCTATCCGTCGCGTGGAGCCCCGACGGGCGGCGACTGGTATCCGGTGGATTCGATCGCGTGTTACGCTTTTGGAACGGCGATACCGGCCGGCAGGAATTGGCCGCAACTGCGGGTTGGGGCATACGGGCAGTTTCATGGAAGTCCAATGGGGAGTTTGTTGCCACTGCCTGTTCGGATAACTCCATCGTCATCCATGACGCCACAACCGGCAGGATCGTGCGGCAATGGCGTGGCGGCGAACGCATCGTTGCCTGGAAACCCAACAGCGATCTTCTTGCCGGGTTCGTTGGCTCGAACATCGTCTTCTGGTCCGGCACCGGTCAGCCACAGTACGAACTTGTCGGTCACCGCATCAAGCCAACGGCGCTGGCGTTTGATCCGACGGGTACACAACTTGCCAGCGCTGATAGCTCCGGCCGCGTTTGCTTATGGAATACCGATACCCGAGCGCTTTCGGGCGACTTTCAGGGCCCGGCCGGCGTGATCTCAATGCGCTGGAGCCCGGATGGAAAATGGATCGGATGCTCGCACAACCCCGCCAGAGTGACCCTTTGGAGGGCGACAGATCGGAAACTCATGCACACTCTCGAGGGGCATTCGCGGGTGGCGTTTGCGATGGACTTTAGTCCCGATAGCCAATGGCTGGCGACCGGGAGCGACGACCATTCAATCATGATTTGGGACGTCGCGTCCGGACAAAAACAACAATCGTTGACGGGGCACACACATCATGTCAGCGGTCTCTCGTTTCGGCCCGACGGGAACTGGCTGGCATCCTGCAATACGGGCTGGAACGGTCGGGTCAAATTGTGGAAGCTGCATGCTCTCCACAATCCCGCTGATATCGCGGCAATCTCGGCAGGTGCCTGTGCGTTGGCCGTGGGTGCCGATGGGCACCAAGTCGCCATCGGCGATGGTGCGCGCATCCGGTTGCTGGATGTCTCTAACGGTGCCGTACACCGTGAGCTGGCTGGTTCCACGATTTCCGGCGACTTCTGGAATACGCGAGCCCATCAACTAGTCGGATGGGATCAGACAAATCGATTGACGATCTGGGACCCCGCAACGGGTGCGGCCGTGGAGCAACTGCCCGGTGAATTCGGCGAGAAGTTCCGCATCGCGTTGGATCCGACTGGCCGATTCGTTGCGGCCTCCGATTCATCCCCCGATCGCCAGTTTCGCGGCCGAACCAGAGTTTGGAATCTCACAACGAAGTCCGTCGACCTGACATTGCAGGCCAAAGGCGTGGCATGGAATCGGCAGGGAAATTGGTTGGCGGTCGGGGATACGTACAAGACGTCCATATATGACTCCTCCGACTTCAAAGCGATCGCAACCTGGCAGACGCCGAGCTTTGCCAACGATCTACTGCAATTCAGCCCGGACAGTCATCGCCTTGCGTCGGCGTTTCAGAACAACGTCATCGTGCACGAATCGCTAACCGGACGAGTTTGTTATCAATTGATCGGGCACAACGGAACTGTGCGGACCGTTCAATGGTCCCCGGACGGCAAGCAGTTGGCGACCGGGGGCGACGACGCCACCGTGCGGCTATGGGATGCGGCTTCGGGTCAATTGGTGTTGTCACTTCGCGGCCATTCCGGACCAGTCTCGGCGGTGGCGTGGTCCCCGGATGGTCAACTACTCTTTTCAGCCGGGGGCGGCACCGTCAAAGTGTGGGACGCCCGGACCGGATTTCGAGACGATCCTATTGAGCAGGCATTTCCGGGGCACGATTCATGGCCTGCGACCGACATCAGAACAAATCCCTCATCATTGACGCTAGCCGGTTGGTGGATCGTGGATGCCGCCGATTGGCGGCCAGCTGCGACTGATCCTTATTTCGTTTCTGATGACTTGCCGCGCTGGTACCTGCCGGCGACCGATCCTAATGGCTTTGTTCCGGTCGCGCGCGAGCCCGTTTGCTACATCACGCGGCTTCAGGTCAACCAGTCACGCGAAGTGCATTTGCTTCGCGACGGCCCGATACGAATGCGAGTTTGGCTCAACGGCAACATTGTCGCCGACGACCCAGTCGTTCGCGTTCCAATGAACTCCGGCTGGAACACTCTGATTGCCCAGATGATCGACCCGAATCAACAATCCGATATCATCGCCCGCCCCAACTCGGGATTTTTCCTACGGCTGAGAAACTCGCCGCCGGATCAACAGTAATGACATCGATTGGCGCGTCCCCCAACTGCGCTTTTGACGCCTCCCCCGGGGAATCATCGCGGGCTCTCAGCCGTGCCGGTAGTATAAACGTGGAAGCGCATTGATTGGGTTGCGGTAGCAGCCGGGCTAGGGCCAGCGCGTGTTTTGCATAATCCTGCCAGACTAAGCGGCCTAGTGCCATGGTTAGCGGTGGTGCGTATCGAGTTGGACGACGTCATCGGTCATTTCGACCAGTTGGAAGGTCCCCGGTTGACGATCAATCAGAAGCATCCGCTGGTTGAGCGTGGTGATCTTCGCCATGACGGCAGTGTTGGCCGATGCCAGCGGTCCGACGACGATCGCCATGTCGGCGGAAGCCAGGAGTTTATTGCTGGCTTGCGTGCTCGATCTGCCGCACGGCGTGCCGCGAAGCGGCGTCTTCCGCCGGGTGTTGTCGCTGTTGAATCCGGGCGAGTTCCAGGGCTGCTTCACGACTTGGTTAACGGCCCTGCGGACCGCGGCGGCCGATGCGAAGGAGTTCAACCAACTGATTCTTGCCGTCGACGGCAAGACGGCACGCCGTAGCCACGACAACAGGGGCAGCATCGACCCGTTGCTTTCGGTGAACGTGTGAGCCAGCGAGTCCTTTTCTACTCGCATATTTCAAGCTTGCTGAGCCCGCCGGTCAATATCCGGCGTCGGATCTCGCTCCGTGGCTCCATGTTCACGTACGCCCCGGTGCCTCCTGCGGCCGGATGACGGGCTGTTTTTCATCTTCTCGTGCCACGGCTGTGCAGGGTTATGCGATGTACCCTAACCTGTCGTCGTCCCGCCCCGCGCTGCACTTTTCTGACCGCAAAAAAAGTCTGATCACCTTAACCAACACCCGGCGGAATACTGACTCCACCGCGTAGATTCACTCCTTGGGTTGTTCCGTGTTCGTTTTCTTGCAACGCTGTAGCATCGCACTGATCGCCGGCAATCGCTCATGCTTGTAGACGGGCTGGGCAGCCAGTCCGCCGGAGCGGTCCAGTTCCAACAAGATCGTCTGCGACTCGGTCAGGAACTCAATGGCCTCCAGCCAGGACTTGGCTGCGACTTCGATCTCTCCGGCCAACACGAGCGCGTCCGCCAGGGCAAGGCGGTTTTCCGGGCGTGGGTCGCTCGCGACCTGGCCACGGACCAGAGTCAGCGACTCGCATACGGCCGTGCGGGCGGCAAGGAGGTCGCCGCGCAATTTTGCGAGCGAGGCCAGGTCGTTCAGGTTAGTCGTGATGCCGCGGATGTAGATGTCGACGTTAGGCTTCCGTCGGAGGAGTTCGCGGTGCGCGGCAAGCGACTCCGTGAAGTAACGGGTAGCCTCGGAATGTTGCTTGCGGTCGCGGGCGAGGGTGCCCAGCAAATGCGTTGCTCGGGCGACGCCGGCCGGTGGCGACATTGCGGCGGGCTCGCGCTCGGCCCATCGTTGCGAGCGATTCAGCATCTCGTTGAAGTCAATCGCCGCATCATCAAAGTGGTGGCCCCATTGGGCGGCGTGGCCGCGGCCCTCGTAGCCCAGGATGAGCGTCCAAGCGAGCTGGCCATCGCATTTCGGCTCGTCGCACCAAGGGACGGCTCGTGCGATCAATTCGCCGTAGATATTGCGTGCCGTATCCGCCTCGCCGGCGGTCAGATGACGAAATGCGAGTAGGCGTGTCGCATCGGCCCAATGGAAGCGCGAGTCAGTGTCGGCAGGCTGATTCGCCAACACCGCGTCGGCGGCGTCGCGTGCTTTCGAGCATGCCTCCCGACACTGGTCGGATTGGCCGAGGTGACCATGCACCAATGCCATTTGGTAGTACGCCGCGGCGCGGATGGGTTGTGGAGTGCCGGCATCGTCGGTCGCAGCGACCTTGCCGAGTCCGTCGATGGCGGTTTCGAGCAGTTTTTTCTGCAACGGACGCGTGGCCGGGTTGGTCCGCAGCGTTTTTTGCACGTCGGTGACGAGCGTCGTCAGCGCGTCCATCGCCGTGCGGGCGTCGGCGGCGGATCGCACCTCGGCGCGGCGGGTCTTTTCGAGCGACGCGGCCAATTGCTTGCTAAAGTAGGTCGCGCCGATGGTGATGATGATGAGCGCAGCCTGCAGCGTGGCGAGTGATGCGGCGAGCACGGGCCTTCGCCGCATCCAGAGCCAGAGCGTCCGCGACCACGACGCTGGCCGGGCTGAGACCGGCCGACCGTCCAGAAACCGCTGCAAGTCATCCGCGAGAGCGGCGGCGGTCGTGTACCTGCGCTCGGTTTTTTTCTCCAGACACTTCATGCAGATTGTCTGCAGGTCGACCGGCAAAGTCGGGTCGACTCGTCGCGGCGGAACCGGCACATCGTTCTTAAGCCGCGTCAAAGTATCGATCGCGCTCATCCCGCGAAAGGGCGGGCGACCGGTTAGAGACTCGTACAGAATCGCTCCGAGGGAATAAATGTCGGTGGCCGGGCCGAGAGTCGCGGTCGAATCAGTCTGCTCGGGAGCCATGTAGTTGGGGGTACCGGCGAGTGCGCCCGTGGCGGTGAGCTGGCCGTCGTCGGGGTGGCGTGCGAGGCCGAAGTCGACGATCTTCGGGACGGTCGGACTTCCGGACTCGAGCAGGATGTTTGCCGGCTTGAGGTCGCGGTGAATGAGACCGTGTTCATGAGCGTGATGAGCTCCGCGGGCTACGGCTTCAACAAGCCGGGCCGCCTCGCGCGGAGGCAGGGGCCGACCAGCAATGGCCGATTCCAGCGTGCCGCCACTGACCCATTCGAGGGCCACAAACGGAAGACCGGCGTGTTCGCCGACCTCGTGGACTTGGACGATGTTCGGATGCCGCAGGCGGGCGATCGCGGTCGCCTCGCGGCGAAGTCGTGCCTTGGCGGCCGGTTCGGCGAATGCTCCCCCGACGACCATTTTCACGGCAACAGTGCGATCAAGACCGATTTGAATCGCCTTGTGAACCACTCCCATCGCTCCACGCCCGGCGACACCCAACAGCGTGTATCCGGGGACGGAAGCGACGGCATCGATCGCGAATTCGGGGCGTGGCATCGCCAGGACGGCAGTCAGAGGATCCGTGGCCGTAGCCAACTCGTCGAGCGTCGCCTCACAGGCTTGGCATGTCGTAAGGTGGTCCCCGAGTTGATCCAGTTCCGGTTCATCAAGCTGGCCCAGATGGAAGGCCAGCAACTTCGTGCGCGCAGGACAGGTCGGCGGCATAGTCGCCCCCCAAGAGCTTCGTCCGGACTATCCTGACATATGATTGGACGCGCAACAAGACTCGGAGCCGGGCGATGGTCCGCGACGCTACCAGTTTGACTCTGCTCGAGCGGGCCCGCGACCGCGACCAGGCGGCCTGGCAGCGGATGGTGCAGCTCTATCGACCGTTGATCCAGCACTGGGTAGTGCGGGCGGGTGTCCGCGTCGCCGATGCCGAGGATGTGGTGCAGGAAGTGTTTTCAACGGTGGCGGGGCGTTTGGACGAGTTTCGACGTGACCGGCCAGGCGACACGTTCCGCGGGTG
Source organism: Gemmataceae bacterium (assembly GCA_019694755.1). Lineage (GTDB taxonomy): Bacteria > Planctomycetota > Planctomycetia > Gemmatales > Gemmataceae > JAIBBI01. The sequence continues at coordinate 5,256 of JAIBBI010000075.1, read as the reverse complement.
GCTGCGGGCGATCGCCCGGTTCAAGGTGCTCGAGCATTTTCGAATGACGGGCCCCGCTGCGGCCGGCGGCACCGATGCCCTCGAGCGGATGGCCGAGATCCCGGACTCCAACGATTCGGATATCGAGGAGCGGGCGGGCCTTTCGCATCGCGCCCTCGATCTGGTCCGGGGTGAATTCGAGGCGAAAACGTGGGATGCGTTTCACCGCGTGGCCGTCGAGGGGCGACCTACCGACGTGGTCGCGAATGAGTTAGGGATGACCAGCCCGGCCGTGCGGATGGCCAAATCTCGGGTGCTGCGACGCCTCCGCGAGGAAATCGGCGACCTGATCGACTGAATCGTGTTGCGCGGGTGATCATAGATACCCGCGTGGGGCGAACCGACCGGCAGTTCGGCCGGGCTCCACCCGGGAGTCCGACAAATGCTGCGCCGCCGACTGACCTCGACCCGCCTCGAAGATCGATTGACCCCCGCCATTTTCACGATCTCAAATGGCGATACGCTGGGCCTCATCAACGCCCTCAACTCCGCCAATTCCAACAATCAACCGGACATTATCAACCTGGCGGTCGGCGGCACGTACAACCTCACATCCGTGAACAACTATTTCTCGGGGCCCAACGGTCTTCCGCGAATCACACTCGACGGCGGCTTTTCCGGCAACGAGATCGAGATTCTGGGGAACGGCTCGACGATCCGGCGCGACCCATCGACTTCGACGCCCGCATTACGTTTTCTGCACGTTAGCAGCGGCGTCCGCGTTTCCATCATGGATCTGACCTTCAGCAACGGCGATAGCGCGGGATTCTGGGGCGGGGCGATTCGTAGCAACGGCGCTAATCTGAAACTCGACAATGTCACGTTCTCGGACAACAGCGACACCGGCGTCGTCGGATTCGAATCCCGAGGAGGCGCCATCTACGCGAGCGGTGGATCGTTGGAAATCGTTGGCAGCATGTTCAAGTCAAATCGCGCGATCGGGGCGACACCCACCACGACAGTCGATCCTGCCGGCCCTGCGGTTGGCGGGGCGCTTTACCTCGCCGGCGTTACGACGAGCATTTCGGGCAACTCCTCTTTCACCCTCAACAAGGCCAAAGGCGCGGTAGGCGTCCAAGGTGCGGAAGCCGTTACTGGTGCCGCGGGAAACAGTTCGACGGCCGGCGCTTTCGCGAACGGCGGTGCCATCGCCATTTTCGGCGGGTCGCTATCGATGGCCGATGTGAGCATTACAGGCAACTCGGCGATCGGCGGAGAAGGCGGCGCCGGAGGCAACGGCGGCAATGGGGCCAATGGTTCCAGCGGAGCGATCGACGGCAACGACGGCGGCGACGCCGGCAATGGAGCCGCCGGCGGTATCGGCGGGAACGCTGTAGGTGGCGGGATCTACGCCACGGGGGTTAACGTAACGCTCACTCGCCTGACTGTGTCGTCCAACCTCGCATACGGTGGTGCGGGCGGCAATGGCGGTAGTAGCGGCATCGGCGGAGATGGCGGCATCGGAGTGCTTGGTGCAGGTGGGTACGGTGGCAAAGGCGCCTCCGGTGGGCCCGGTGCAAACTCGGGAGCTGCCGACGGCGGCGGTCTTGCTCTCGTTAACGTGAATGCCGTGATCGACGCCTCGACGTTTGATGGCAACGCCGCCGTTGCCGGAAACGCGGGCAAAGGAGGCTTCGGGGGCTATGGCGGAGACGGCGGCGGTGGACTTACCGCCGGCAACTATGGCGGCAACGGTGGGCTCGGCGGCTTTGCCGGTATCGGAGGCAATGCACGTGGTGGCGCTCTCTTTGGCTCCGCCGGGTCAGTCTCCATCACAAACACCACCGTCAACGGCAATCGCGCCGACGGTGGCGCGGGTGGCATCGGCGGCCTCGGTGGGGGAGGTGGCGACGGCGCGGGTGGTGCCAGCACTTCGGGAGACGGGGGCGATGCCGCGATCTCCGCTAAAGGACAGTCGGGCGGTATCGCGCTTGGCGGCGGGCTCTACTTCGATGGCGGCACTCACAAGGTTGCAAACTCGACGGTATCGGCCAACAAGGCCAATGGTGGTGCCGGTGGCACGGGCGGCGACGGCGGCGAAGGGGGCGACGACGGTGGTGGCAATAACTCCACCTCCAATAACGATATCGAGTCCGTTGGCGGTGATGGTAGCAACGGCGCGACAGGCGGCACCGGCGGCTTCGCGTACGGTGGCGGACTCGCCTCTTCGCTCGCCACGGTTACTATCCAAAACCTGACGATCACCGGGAACATTGCGACCGGTGGCGCCGCCGGAGCCGGGGGTGCTGCCGGAGCCGCAGGTTACTCGTCATACAGTTCCTTTGAGTATGGCAAGGCCGGCGCGGCCGGGAAAACTGGCACCAGCGGCAACGGCCTCGGCGGCGGCATCGATCTGACTGACGGCACGCTGAACATCACCCACGCCACCATTGCGGGAAACACGGCAGCCGTACAACTCGCAGCCGGCGGCACGATCGGCACGTCGTCCGCCGGTGGTGCTAACGTTCGTGGGGGTACTGCCAACGTCTGGAACAGTATTGTCGCAGGCAACGCCGTTTCGGTCAACTTCACGGCCGGGTCGCAGGATGTGGCCGGCAGTTTCAATTCGCTCGGGCACAACCTGATCGGCGTCGCCGGCACCGGCTGGCTGACCAGCGATCTCACCGGCAAATCCGGGGCACCCCTCGACGCGAAACTGTCCGCTCTCGCCGACAACGGCGGCCCGACTAAGACCATGGCGCCGATTCTCTACTCCAGCCCCGCGCTCGATGCCGGCGACGACGCCGTGCTGGCGACGATACTGCTCGACCAGCGTGGCCAGGCCCGCAAGAACCGCTCACATGTTGACATCGGTGCCTTCGAGTACATCGACGTGACACCGCCGACCGTTTCGCTGCAAGGCGTAACACCCAGCCCACGACTCTCGCCCGTGGCCAGCATCGACATTACCTTCAGCGAGATCGTTCAAGGCTTCGACATCACTGACCTGAAGCTCAGGCTCAACGGGGGGCCGAACCTGATCACGCCCGGCCAAACGCTGACGGCCAACTCCGGTACTTCGTTTACGATAGGAAACCTCTCCGCAGTTACCGCAGCCGAGGGGACCTACACGCTGAGCCTCGTAACGACCGGTTCCGGCATCGTCGATCTGGCCGGGCTGTCGCTGGCGGACAGTTCAGGGGCGAACTGGATCATGGACCTCACCGCCCCGCAACTGGTCGGGCTTGAGACCGTGCTCCCCGATCCACGGAATTCACCGGTCCCGAGCTTACAGATTGTGTTCAACGAACCGGTCAACGGTCTCTCGTTGTCACACCTGTCGCTCACCCGCAATGGCGGTAGCAACCTGCTCACCAATCAGTCGATTACCACGAGTGACAACAAGACATTTCTACTTAACGGTCTTTCCGGCTTGACCAACGCGGGCGGCGAATACGTCTTCAGCTTCGCAACCAATGGATCCCAGATCGCCGACATCGCTGGTAACACGCTCGGCATCACCACGAAAACAACCGGCTGGACAATGGACGCCACCGCCCCGACCGTTCAATCGATCGCGTTGACCAATCCGGCGACGACCGGCCTCGGCGTGGTGACGTTCTCGGTAACGTTCTCCGAACCGGTCTTCGGTGTCTCGGCCAGCAATTTCACCATTCAGGCCAGCAACTTGACCGGCTTCGGACCGGTGACCGTGACAGGCTCTGGTCAATCCCGGATCGTCTCAGTGCCGACTGGCACATTCACTGGCGCGGGCAACGGTTCGCTCGGCATCTCGCTGACCAATCTCACGGGCATCGTCGACTTCGTCGGCAACGCCCTGCCCGGCGGGGCCACCGGCCCGGCGTACACAATCGCCTCCGGCCCGGTCACTGCCGCGATTCAGCCCGTGTCGCCGAATGTTCGCAACACGCCGGTAGACGCGATCACGATCCAATTCAGCCGGGCTGTTGCCGGCTTTGACCTCGCGGACCTGAGCCTGCAGTACTTCAATGGCGCCAACAAACTTACCGTCTCACAGACTTTGACCACCAGCGACAGCATCACGTTCACGCTTGGGAACCTCGCACCCGTCAATGCCGCCACCGGCTCCTATTCCGTCATTCTGCTTGCCTTCGGCTCGGGCATCACGGACCTCGGAGGGGTGCCGCTCAGCACCACACCGTTGACGACCTCCTGGGACATCGATGTCACCGCCCCGACGGTGAAGTCGGTGACCCGCCTCGACGCGAATCCGTCCGTCGGCCCTTCCGTGCGTTACAGCGTCACATTTTCGGAACCCGTAGCCTCGTTCAAACCCGTTCATCTAAACTTGATCACTTCCAATCTCTCCGGCGCCGGCATCGCGGGTGTCACCGGCTCGGGGGCCAACTGGGTTGTCGCGGTCAACACGGGGACTGTCTTCGCCTCGTCAGGCGATGTCTTCATTCAAATCCTCGGTGCGAACATTGGCGACGCGCTGGGCAACAAGGGCAACTACGTCTTCAACTCACCGTCGTACACCATCGCACCGCCAACCTTGCCACTTATCGCGTCGATTATGGTCAACGACGGCTCGGTGCAGCGATCGCGAGTCAACTCACTGGCGATCGGATTCGATTCCGAGGTGACGATCAATGCCGGCGCGTTCGCCCTCGTATCCAAATCGGGTGACACGATCGGGTTGACGCCCAACACCACTGTTTCCAACGGCAAGAGTGCGACCACGCTGACATTCCCCTCTCTCGCCGATGGCAGATACACGTTGACCATCAACGGTGCATCCATCGCCGGTAGCCTCGGTCAACTCCTCGACGCCGACGATAACGGCCTCGCCGGCGGCAGCCGTGAATTCAACTTCCACAGCCTCTTCGGCGATGTCGACGGCGACGGCACCGTGACCAGTGCCGATTTTCTGGCCTTCCGCCTGGCGTTTCTCACCAACAGTGTCGCGTTCGACTTCGACGGCAACGGCACCGTCGACAGCAGCGACTTCCTGCAGTTCCGGCTGCGGTTCCTGCAATCGGTATAGTCGCGGATTTTCAGGTGGGCTGGAGTGCGGCATCCGCCGCACTCCAGCCCTTTGAAGTGTCGCATCATCGCTTTACTGCGGACGGGCCTCGACCTCAGGCATGCCGGCGGTTCCTCGTCAGTCAGGATCTTCTCCAGCGTGGTCCAGTTCTGCCCCGCCTGCTCGCATGCCTTTCGCCAGTTGAGTCGGCAGCTCAACACCCACCCCCGGATTTCGCTCCGTGCCCACCTTTTGCATATTTCCGTTGT
>JAIBBI010000074.1 GCA_019694755.1 Gemmataceae bacterium | reverse complement strand
GTCTTCGTGCAGGCCGATGGCCTGTGCCACGGATTCTATGGGCAGGTAGCACAGGCTGTCAGCACCAAGTTCCTTCGCCATCGCGTCCTGCTCGGCGACCGTCGGCCGGCCCCCGGCCATGAACCGCGGGGCGAACAGCTCCTTGATCGTCGACATGTCGATGCCGTAGAAACACGGCGCGACGATCGGCGGGCACGCGACGCGGACGTGGACCTCGCGGGCCCCGCCGCGCTCGCGCAGGTGATGCAGCAGTGATTTCATCGTCGTGCTTCGGACGATGGTGTCTTCGATGAGCAGCACGCGCTTGCCGGCCAGCACTTCGCGGAGCGGCGTGTACTTGAGCTTGGCCCGGTCGGCGCGGTTCTCGCCTTCGATGAAGGTCCGGCCGACGTAGCGGTTGCGCATCAAGCCTTCGACCGACTTCAGCCCCAGCGCGTGGGCCATCGCGTCGGCGGCCGCCTTGCTCGTGTCGGGCACCGGGACGATGATCGTGTTCTCGTCGAGCTTGACCCGGTTCATGGCCCGCTCCTGCCGCGCCAGCTCTTCGCCGAGGGCCGCCCGCGACAGGTACACGCTCCGCCCGTCGAGCACGCTGGCGACGTTGGCGAAGTAGATCCATTCGAAGAAGCAGTGGGCGGGGGTCCGGCGGGCGGCATAGCGCTCGACCCGCACTTTGTTGTCCTGGATCACGACCATCTCGCCCGGCTCCAACGAGCGGATTTCCGTGAAGCCGAGGTTCTGCAATGGCACGCTCTCGCTGGCCGCGGCGAAGAACGGCCCCTCGTGGGCGATGCACAGCGGGCGGATGCCGAGCGGGTCGCGGAGCACGACCATGTCGCCGAGCGCGTTGAGGAACACGAGGTTGTACGCGCCGTCGATCTGCTCGCTGAGCTCGCTGAAGACCTCGACGAGGTCGGGCCGGCTGTCGCCGCGGAGGGCGTGGGCGATGAAGTGCATCAGCACTTCGGTGTCACTGGTGGTCGTGAGGTGGTAGTCGGACAGGCCCATGAGCTGGCTTTTGAGCTTGCCCAGGTTGGTGACCTGCCCGTTGAAGGCGAGTGAAAACCACTTCCACTTGCAGCCGTGCTTGCGCTCGAACGGCTGGGCGTAGTTGCGGGTATTCGCGCCGCAGGTGGCGTATCGGACGTGGCCGATCGCCGCCCGGCCGGAGAACTCGCGGAGCACGTCCTCGCTCTTGCCCGGCCGGTTGAGCCGGAACGCTTCGATGACCGTGCCGATCTGCTTGAAGGTGTCGAGGATCAGCTCGCGCTGCGGGTTGAAGGTGCTCATGCCGGCGGCAAGCTGACCGCGATTCTGGAGGTCGAGGAGTACTCGCGGCATCAGCCGGGCAACCTGGCCCGGGTCGTCGCCCGCCAGCCGCGACGTGCCCGCGCCGTCGAGGTAGTACAGGGCGGCGATTCCGCATTCATGCTGAAGCAAGGCCATGAGTCCGTCCCGGGGTCGTGCCGACCAATTCGTTATAGAGGAACGGGACACGACTATCCGCAGTTGCCGGCGGAGCGTATCCTCCGCTGTGATGTGGGACGCGCTGGTCAACTACTGGCACCTGTTTCTGACGGCGTTCGCGGCGATCGATGCCGTGATCCTGGCCGTGTTCATCCCGTGGATTCTGGCCCTGAAGAAGGACACGGCGGCCGCCATCGCCTGGAGCCTGCTCGTGATCCTGCTGCCGTTCTTCGGCGCGGTGCTGTTCCTGCTCTTCGGGTACCAGAACGTCCAGCGGCCGCTGAGCCGCAAGAAGAAGCACCGGGCGGGCTACCGTGCCCGGCGGCGCGGCGGGGCGGCGCGCCCCGTGGAGCACGAGACCGCGGGCTACGGCAATCTCGGGAAGCTGGCCGAGCGGCTGAATGCCGCGGTCACGACGCCCGACAACGCGGTGGAGCTTTACCACGACGGTACCGGTGCGTTCGACGCGATGTTCGAGGAGGTCCGGGCGGCGAAACACCACATCCACATCGAATTCTTCATCTTCCGGACCGACGATCTCGGCGAGAAGTTCCTCGCGCTGCTCGCCGAGAAGGCCCGCGCGGGAGTCGAAGTCCGGCTGCTGACCGACGGCATCGGGGCCCGGGCGTTCGGCAATCGGCAGGCCCGCGCGCTGCGAGAGGCGGGCGGACGCTGGGCGTCGTTCCTGCCCATCAGCCTCTGGCGGCGGCGATTGCAGATCAACCTGCGCAACCACCGCAAGCTGGTCATCATTGACGGCGAGACGGGGTTCACCGGCGGGCTGAACGTCGGCGTGGAATACCTCGGCGAAGACCCCAGGTTCGGCAAGTGGCGCGACACATTCCTCCGGCTGCGGGGGCCGGCCGTCGCCGCCATGCAGCAGGTGTTCGTCGAAGACTGGGACTTCTCGGCCGGGGAGGCGCTCGACGGCCCGGCGTACTTCCCGGACTGCCCGCCGCGCGGCGACGTGGCCGCCCAGGTGATCTCCTCGGGACCGGACGACGATACCAAGGGCATCCGCGAGATCTACTTCGCCTCGATGCTCCGGGCCCGCAAGCGGCTCTGGATCACGACGCCGTACTATGTGCCGGACGCGGGCATTCGCGACGCGATCCGGCTTGCCGCGCTGTCCGGGGCGGACGTCCGACTGCTGATCCCGCAGACGCCGGACCACTGGATCTCGCACTTCGCGGGCCGGTACTATCTGCCGGAATTGCTCGAATCGGGCGTGAAGGTGTACATGTACGCCAACGGGTTCATTCACGCCAAGGTGGTGCTGGTGGACGGCAAGTGGGCGTCGGTCGGCTCGGCGAATCTGGATAACCGGAGCCTCGCGCTGAACTTCGAGTTGAACGTGTTGTTTCACACGCCGTGGGTCGTGGCTGACCTGGAAAAGCAGTTTCTACACGATCTCGACGAGTCGCAGCCGCTCGACGCGCGGACGTTTGCACGGCGGAAGTGGCCGGGCCGGCTGCTTGAGAATTTCTGTCGGCTGTTTTCGCCGGTGCTGTAGCGCTCAGCCGCAGACGCGGTTTCGGCCCTGGGCTTTGGCCAGATAGAGTTGTTCGTCGGCCCGGCGGACGAGTTCCGTGACGCTGACGGTCGGGTCGCCGCACGTGAACGTGACGCCCACGCTGACCGTCAGCGGCATCGGCTTGCCGTCGAAGAGGAACTGGTGACCGGCGACGGCGGCGCGAATGCGCTCGGCGACCTCCCGGGCGTGTTCGTGCGACGACTCGACGAGGACGACAGAGAATTCCTCGCCGCCGTACCGGGCAAACAGGTCTTCCTTTCGGATCAGCGTCTTCACGACCGAGGCCAGTTCGCGGAGAGCGAAGTCGCCGCCGAGGTGGCCGAACTCGTCGTTGACGTTCTTGAAGTGGTCGATGTCCATCATCAACAGGGCGAGCGGCCGGTTGTGGCGGCCCGAGCGAGACATTTCGCGGTCGAGGAACTCGAGCATCGATCGTTGGTTGTCGATGCCGGTGAGCGCGTCGATGATGGTGAGGCGGTAGATCTCTTCGTGGTACTCGGACTCGAGGTTGCCGCCGCAGAGGAAGCGGTAGATGCAGTTGCCGACGCGGAGGTAATCGCCGTCGTTGAGGCGGGCGGTCGTCACGGGCAGGTCGTTGACGAAGCTGCCGTTGGTGCTCTGCAGATCGGCGACGAAGTAGCCGTCGGGACCGAGTTCGATGCGGGCGTGCCGGCGGGAAACCGAATGCTCTTCGACCTGGATTTCGCAATCTTCGCCGCGTCCGAGCACCACCGGGCCGCCGTGCAGCGGGTAGCGGTTGCCCATGTTCGGGCCGGTCGGATAGATGTGAACGAGGCAGGCGTCGCGCAGGGATTTCTCGACCCGCTTCGGCGCCGTGACCCAAGTTTCAGCGACCTTTTCCATCTCGCCCCCGTCGAGACATCCTACGTCACGATTCCCGACGTGCCAAACGGCAAACCGCGGGCCGGACGGGCAGGGGGCATCTGGTGCCCGCGCCGGTTCGACCCGCGGTTTCGCTGGATTGCCTATCCGGCCTATCCCCGCGGCTTGGCGGCGATGCCCTTCACCCGGCCGGCGGGTTTGTGCAGGTCGACGACGATCGGCTGAGGCGTGACCGCCTCACCGACGTTCCCCGCTTTGTCCTCGGCCGTGATCTTCAAGTACACCTTGAGCGGCATGTTCGGCGGCAGGGCCCACGCGAACCGCCCGGCGTTGGCCAGGCCCGTGTCCGCACCCGGGGCGGCTGACGCTATCGACTTCCAGTCCCCGTTCGGGTTCTCCGACCAGTAAATGTGGATCGGCTGCTCGGCCAGGTACGGGTCCGACGCACGCCATTGCAGCATCAGCACGTTGGCGTCGCGCGGGTCGGCGTCCGGCTTGTACAACTCCACGAACGGGGCCGTCTTGTCCAGTTGCACGCGCACTTCCGGTGCGTCGCCCGGCTGGGGGCTGCCCGCGCTCAACTGTGACCCGCTGTACGGCACGATGCGGAAGCCGTAGAGCCCTTCACGCTCCGGCAGGCGAAGCGTCACCGGCAGCGTCGTGCTCGGCGGCTGATTACCCGGGAGGTTCCCGGCCGGCTCGACGTTGCGCGACAGGTCCTGCCACTTCATCCACGTCCGGCCGTCGTCCTGAGTCAGATATACCTCTACCTTGGCCACGCCCGAGGGGCCCTGGCGTTCGATTTCGTAGTCGATGGTCACGGATTGTTCGTTGGTGTGGAACGGCTTCACCAGGTCGCTGCGCGGTGCGGCGGCGTTGTTTACGACCGGGGCGGTCGGCGTCTCCCGCGTCCGGCCACTCGTCGCCAGCGGCACCGGGCCCGACCCGCTCGGCAGTTGCTCGGCCGGCGGGGGAGTCAGGTTCTGGATCGGCGGATCGACCGGGGCCGCGCCCGGGTTGTACGCCGTTGTCCGCTGGATCGGGTCCACGCCCGGCACGCCTTGCGGCCCCGCGGCAACCATGCGCTCCGCGAAGCCCACGTTGCGGGCGGTGTCGTTGATGGTGAGTCGCACGGCAATCGGGCCGGGGACATTGGGCCGGAACCGGGCCATGCCCGCCAGCCCGGGATTCACCGGCACGGCGATGCCGAAGCCCGGAGCGGCATCGGCCGGGCGGTATTCGAGTTTCAGGGTGGTCAGGTCCGGATTCGCTTCCTGCATGTCCCACGTGACCACGACTTCGTCACCGACGCGTTCCGCCGAGACCATACGGACGACCGGCTTGACGGTATCGATGAGCAGTTTCTTCTGCGGCGGCAGTTCGCGGACGTCAGCAGGCACTTGGGTGCCGGTCTTGTACACAACAGCGACGGTGAACCAGTACATGCCGTCGCTGGGCGCTTCGTAGGCGAAGTGGCGATCGGTCGGCTTGATGACCGCGGCCCGCGACCATGCCCGCCCCTGATCGATCGAGACGTACAGGACGATTTCACTGACCTCGGCGGGGTTCACCGCCAGGCTGTACGGGATGGCAATGCTGCGGTCAGCCATGGCCACCGGCGCGTCAATCGACGTGACGGTGTTCATCAGCAGCCACAAAGCCAGGGATCCAGCGCCCATGTTCCGCCTCCGTGCCGGGTCGCGACCGGGCCCACGGAGTGGGTACGGTTCGACACTTGCCGGTGGTATCGGCTTTTCCGCGGCTCGACTTGAGAAAAAAGTCCGGAAGTCCGAAAATGCCTCAAGTTCCAGCAACCCGGGATCGACCGCATGGCCGTCAATCTGACTCCGCAGTACCACGAGGCCGAGGAGGCCTACAAGCGCGCCCAGACAGCCGAAGAGCGGCTCGCGTGCCTTCAGAAGATGTACCAGCTTGTGCCCAAGCACAAGGCGAGCGAGAAACTCCAAGCCGATCTGAAGACCAAGCTCAGCCTGGCCCGGGACGAGGCGGAGAAGGAGAAGAAGTCGGCCAAGAAGCCGGGCGTCAGCTACAAGGTGCCGAAGCAGGGGGCCGGGCAGTACGCGCTCCTGGGCCCGCCGAACGCCGGGAAGTCGCGGCTGATCTCCTCGCTGACCGCGGCGAAGGCCGAAGTCGCACCGTACCCGTACACGACCCGCGAGCCGGTCGCGGGGATGATGGATTGGGAAGACGTCCGCGTGCAGCTCGTCGATCTGCCCCCGGTCACGGCGGACTTCTGCGAGCCGTTCGTGTCGTCGCTGGCGCGGGCGGCAGACGCCGCGCTTTTGTTTCTCGATCTCGCCGATGACGACGGACCGTTCGCGACGCAGACTGTGATCGACCGCCTGGCCGAAGTGAAGACGATGCTTGGCACCGCACCCGAGGGCGAGATCCCGGCGGGTGTGCTTTACGTGCCGACGATTCTCGTCGCCACCAAATGCACCGACCCCGGCGCGGAGGATCGCTGGTCGGTCGCGGCGGAGATGTTCGGCGCGTTTCCCGTGCTCAAGGTGGATATCGAGGCAGGGGTCGGTGTCGACGCGCTCCGCGAGCAACTATTCCGGTTCCTCAACAAGATCCGCGTCTATACGAAGGAACCGGGTAAGCCCGCGGACAAGACCGCGCCGTACACTTGTCCGGTCGGGAGCAACGTGGTCGATCTGGCCGGGCAGGTCCACCGCGACCTCGCCGAGAAGGTGAAGTCGGCCCGCGTGTGGGGCTCGGCCGCGTTCGACGGGCAGACCGTCGGCCGGGATCATGTGTTGAAGGACGGCGACATCGTGGAACTGCACGCATGAGTGATACGCCTGCCAGCTTCATCGTGCGACACGGCGCGACCCGTGTGCTCGGCGACTTCACGCCGACCGACGCGACGGCGTACGTGCGCGGCGACCGGGTGGTGCTCAAGACTGAGCGTGGCTTGGAAGTCGGCGACGTGCTGTGCCCGACAACGCCGGCCGCATTGGCGCAACTGCCCGACGCCGTGCGCGGCGAGATCGTCCGACGGATGACGCCCGACGACATTGCCCGCTGGGAGCAGACGGGCGAGCAGACGAAGAAGGACTTCGACACGGCCTGCGGTGTCATCACCGCCCGCAGCGTGCCGATGCAGCTCATCGAGGCCGAGCGGTTGTTCGGCGGCGAACGGCTGATCCTGTATTTCCTCTCGGAAAAACGCATCGACTTCCGCGAACTGGTCAAGGACCTGGCCCGGACGTTTCACACGCGGATCGAGCTTCGGCAGGTGGGCGTCCGCGACGAGGCGAAGCTGAAGGCCGACTACGGCGACTGTGGCAAGCCGGTATGTTGCAACACGCACCTCGTTGTGATGCCGCCCGTGTCGATGAAGATGGCCAAGCTCCAGAAGTCGACACTCGACCCCAACAAGATCTCCGGAAGGTGCGGCCGGCTGAAGTGCTGCCTGCGGTACGAGCAGGATGTTTACGAAGAACACCAGCGTGAGATGCCGCCTGTGAATAGCCGGGTGGTCACGAACCAGGGCCAGGCCCGCGTGCTCAATCACGAGATCCTCGCGCGGCGTGTGCTGGTGGAGTACGAGGACGGCCGGCGCATCCCCATCAGCCTCGACGACATTCTGACGAGATTGGAGCGTGCCGAAGGCCCGCCGCGCGACCGCCACGAGCGGCCCCCCCGCCCGGCAGGTCGTAAGAAAGAAGACGATTCGGGTCCGCGGCCCGGGCCGCGGAAGGAATGAGCGAGCGTCCATGCAACATCAGGGAATTCTGGAAGTCGTTCGGCAGGATCCTCGCTACGCCTATGAAGCGTACGAGTTTCTCTTCGAAGCGCTGGCACACACCCAGAGGCGGCTCGACCGGATCCCGCCGGAAGACCCCGAGCGGGCGGCCGAAGGCGATTACCACGTCTCGGGCAGCGAACTGGTCGACGGCTTCCTCGATCTGGCGCGGGAGAGGTTCGGCCGGCTGGCCCGCATCGTCCTCCACCTCTGGGGCATCGACCAGACGGACGACGTCGGCGAACTGGTCTTTAACCTGATCGATTCGGAACTGCTCAGCAAGACGGACAAGGACAGCCGGGCCGACTTCCAGGGCTTGTGCAATCTCGACGAGACACTCGTCGACCGCTTCGAGATCGCGTGGGAACGCTAGGAGACGGGAGCAGGGCAATGATCGCACGGACGCGCATGATCCTCGCCTGGCTGGCGTTTTTCGTCTGGGTCGGGTGGCTGGCCACGCAATCGTATCGCTACGGCCGGTTTCCGGTGGTGTCGCGGGCCCAACTGTCGCAGGCGGATTTCGCCGTGGTGGCCGTGCTGAAGGCGGATGCCAACGGGCAGGCCGAGCGGGCCATCAAGGTGATCCGCATGGCCTGGCCGGCGGGTGACACGAGGGAGTTCGCAGGCCAAACGATCGAAGTGGCGAATCTTCCGGATTGTTCCGATTTTGCCGGCCCGGGCGACTATGTGGTGCCGCTGACGCTGACGGCGAAGGGCGGTTACGAGCTGGCGCGGACGGGCCGATCGCCGCTGATGCCCGCGGCCCGGCGGCCGTCGATCTACCCGGCAAGTGACGTGGTGATGCGGCAGCTGGAGCAGGTGCCGAAATCGCTGGAAAACAAGGCGAAATGACGAGTCAGGCCGCCGCGAGGGTGGGAAAACTGCGAACATCCGCCCGCGAAAGGCCCTCCCTTTCGGTATTGCCGACCCGCAAACGGTTGCCTATAGCAGAGTTACCGCCGTTGCGCTCGCGTAGCTCAATTGGCAGAGCACCGGTTTTGTAAACCGGCGGTTGTGGGTTCAAGTCCCTCCGCGAGCTCTGGTCGGCCGTCGGCTATCAGCCGTCGGCGACCGGCCAAACCCGGAGGGCCGGGAGGCCGGAAACGAGCGTTGCTGCGGGGCATGAAGCACTGAAAGTGAGGCACTCCGGGGTTTCTGGCCGAGAGCGGATGGCCGATAGCCGGTGGCAGATACGGGTAGGTGGCAGAGCGGTCAAATGCACCAGACTGTAAATCTGGCGGACTTCGTCCTACGGGGGTTCGAATCCCTCCCTACCCAATGACTTACTTGGCCGTCCGGCCGGACGGTTCGTAAGGTAAACGCGGGTGTAGCTTAATGGTAAAGCCCCTGCCTTCCAAGCAGGATACGTGGGTTCGATTCCCATCACCCGCTGTCGAGGATTTGCGATTTTGGATTGCTGATTTTAGATTTCCGCGGCAGTGATGCTGAGGGGTCTGGAAGCGGGGAGGAAACTGCGATCGGTCCGGGAGGGTTCCGGAAATCTGCAATCGAAAATCTGAAATCCAAAATGGTTATTGCTGCTGTAGCTCAGCGGTAGAGCGCTTCCTTGGTAAGGAAGAGGTCATGGGTTCAATCCCCATCAGCAGCTTTTCTGGTAAGAAGAACCGATAACCTGAGTCTCGTTCGGCCCCGGCCCCGACGACGCCGGCCCGCAGCGAAAACATCCGTTGAGGAGTGATAGAGCAATGGCGAAAGACGTCTTTGTGCGAAACAAACCGCACGTCAACGTCGGGACGATTGGACACATCGACCACGGTAAGACGACTCTGACCGCGGCCATCATGGCCCGTCAGGCGCACAAGAACAAGCAGAAGGCGAAGTCGTATGCCGACATCGCCAAGGGCGGGACCGTCCGCGACGAAAACAAGACCGTGACCATTGCGGTCGCCCACGTCGAGTACGAGACCGAAAAGCGGCACTACGCCCACATCGATTGCCCCGGTCACGCCGACTACATCAAGAACATGATCACCGGCGCGGCCCAGATGGACGGGGCGATCCTCGTCGTCGCCGCCAACGACGGCCCGATGCCGCAGACCCGCGAACACATCCTCCTGGCCCGCCAGGTCGGTGTGCCCCGGATCGTGGTGTTCATGAACAAGATCGACACCGTCGACGATCCCGAACTCCTCGAGCTCGTCGAAGTCGAAATCCGCGACCTGTTGAAGAAGTACGACTTCCCGGGCGACGAGATTCCGATCATCAAGGGCCGGTCTGACATCGCCTACAAGAGCCCGGGCGACGACGTGGCCTGCAAGCCGATCGACGAGTTGATGGACGCTCTCGACAGCTACATCCCGCAGCCCGAGCGACTCGTCGACAAGCCGTTCCTCATGTCGATCGAAGACGTGTTCTCGATCAAGGGTCGCGGCACCGTGGGCACCGGCCGCGTCGAGCGCGGTCGCGGCAAGATCGGCGATGAAGTGGAAATCATCGGCCTCATGAAGGCGCCGAAGAAGACCGTCATCACCGGCGTCGAAATGTTCAACAAGACCCTCGACGTGTGCGAGGCGGGCGACAACGTCGGCGTGCTGCTCCGCGGCGTGGAAAAGACCGACCTCGAACGCGGTCAGGTGCTCGCCAAGCCCGGCAGCATCACCCCGCACACCAAGTTCGAAGGCCAGATCTACGTGCTGACGAAGGAAGAAGGCGGCCGGCACACCCCGTTCTTCAAGGGCTACAAGCCGCAGTTCTACTTCCGGACCACCGACGTGACCGGCAGCGTGACCGAGCTGACGACCCTCGAAGGCAACACGGCCGAAATGTGCATGCCGGGCGATAACGTCAAGGTCACGATCGAACTGCTGCCGGAAATGCCGATCGCCATGGAGGAAAACCTCCGCTTCGCCATCCGCGAAGGCGGCCGCACCGTCGGCTCGGGCGTGGTGACGAAGATTCTTGCGTAATTTCAGATTGCAGATTTGAGATTGCAGATTGATGGGCCGGGGCGAGCGATTGGTTTCAGGCCGTCCAATCAATCTGCAATCGAAAATCTGAGATCTGCAATGGGTTTCACACGGGCGTAGCTCAACTGGCAGAGCAGCGGTCTCCAAAACCGCAGGTTGTGCGTTCGAGTCGCACCGCCCGTGCTAGTCGGCCGCCAGAGGATTTGCCGGAGCATGGACCCGTCCCGGGGCGGATCGGCGTGTGCGGGGAGGCGCACCCACTTATGGCCGTAGCGGTCAAATCGATGCCGGAGAACACCACCAAACCCGAATCGGGCAGCCTCGTCGGCTCGTCCGTCCTCGGGGCGGCTTACGTGTTCGCGGCCATCGCCGTTCTCACCGTCGGCGTGCCCAAGCTGTGGTTCGCCGGCGCTTCGCCGTGGATCCGCCCCTCGCTCGGTTCTTTTATCGACGTAGCCGGGCTGATCGTCGTCGAAATCTTCGTATTCGGCCTTCTGGCCGTCTTCGGCTCCACGCTCGCCGGCGGGTCCGCCCGTACGGGGCTGAAGGCCGGGGTTTTCTCTGTCGTCGCCGGCCTGCTCGGCACTGTCATCGTCGGCTCACTCTTCGCAGGCGGCGGCACCTTCGCCGAGGTGTTCGGGCTCGCCCTCATGGGCGTCGCCGCGTTCTTCGGGGTGCGGTTCATGCTCGGGTCCGGGTTCGAGCCGGCCATGAAGACTCTCGAAGGGCAGGGCTGGTTCTCTACCGAAACTTTCAAGCCCAACCAGGGCCGCCTTGTCCGTAGGTGTACGCTGATCGGCATTGTCGGGATCGTCGCGTGCGGCATCTGGACGTTGCTCAATCACCACACTTTTGATGCCATGGGCAAGGACTGGGTGCTCAAACTGCCGCTCGTCGGCACAGTGGCCACGCTACTGCCCGACGTGCGTATTACGCTGCCGATCATCCTCGCGGGCGGGGCCTTCTGGCTCGCCTGGCGGGTGGTCAACATGCCGACCTTCGCCGAGTTTCTGATCGCGACCGAAGGCGAGTTGAACAAGATCGCCTGGCCGACCCGGAAGAACCTCCTGCAGGACACCATTGTCGTGCTGACGACTGTCGTCGTGATGACGGTGTTTCTGTTCCTGGTCGACGTGGCCTGGGGAAAGATTCTCAGCCACCCCTATGTGGGCGTGCTGAAGCTCGATTCGGGCAAGCAACAGAAGGAAGCCCCCGACGTCAAAGACCTCGATTGGTGATCGGAATTCCAATGCTCCCGGAAGATGCTGAAATGATGGTGGAAAGCCCGCCTGCCGACGCGTCGGCGGAGGAGGCCCCGCCTGCCGCGGTGTTGGAGGAGGCGCCGGCCGAGGCGCCTGCCGCCCCGGCCCAGGTGACCGAGGCCGCGCCCGCCGAAGACGCCGGCCCGCCGGACAAGAAGGACTGGTACATCGTCAAAGTTCAATCGGGCCGGGAAGACACGATCAAAGACGCGATCATCCGCAAGGTCAAGATCGAGCAACTCGAAGACTGCTTCGGCCAGATCATCGTGCCGGTTGAAAAAGAAACGGTCATCGTCAACGGCAAGCGGAAAGTCCGCACTCGAAAGCTCTACCCCGGCTACATCTTCACGCAGGTCGAGTTCAACGACCGGATTCTGTACCTGTTCCGCGAAACATCGGGTGTCGGCGACTTCGTCGGCGCGGGGCCGAACCGCGTTCCCACCCCGATGCCCCGGCACGAAGTCGAGAAGATGCTGATCAAGCAGCTTCCGACCGAGCAGGCGCGGGAGCAGGTGGGCAAGGTAGTCATCGGGTTCGACAAGGGCGACCGTGTCCGCGTCCGGGACGGCACGTTTGCCGGCATGGAAGGCGAAGTGAAGGAGATCATGGAGCCGCGGGACGCGAAGGAAGCGCCGCGGGTCCGGGTGGAATTGACGATTTTCGGCCGGCCGGTGCCGGTCGAGGTGGAGGTCTGGCAGGTCGAACTGCCTTAAGACCCTGAAAATTGCTGAATTCGGCAGACTCCCGGCAGAAACCGTGCCGCGGAGTGGCCGGAAATGTCACCAATTTCTATGGTTAGTTAAATGGCGAAGCAACTGACAGCTCAGGTGAAGCTCCAATGTCCCGGTGGCACGGCGACTCCGGCCCCGCCGGTCGGCCCGGCTCTGGGTGCTCACGGCGTTAACATCGGCCAGTTCGTTTCGCAGTTTAACGACCGGACGAAGGATCAGCGCGGGATCATGATTCCCGTCGTGATTTCGATCTTCTCGGACCGCAGCTTCACGTTCATCACCAAGAGCCCCCCGGCCGCGGTGCTGATCAAGAAGGCTGCCGGTATACCGGTCGAGAAGAAGAAGGGTGGCGACCTCATCCCGGCCGACGCGAAAGCGAGCGGCAAATACCGCGGATTCAAGGTCACCCAGGCCCAGGTGGTCGAGATCGCCAAGACCAAGTTCAACGACCTGAACGCCCGCGACGTGGATCACGCGGCCCGGATCGTTGCGGGCACCGCCCGCAGCATGGGCATCACCGTCGAAGGCTGACGCAACCAGAAACACGAGTCTTGCTACTGCCATGGCTAACGAAACCGCTGAAAATGTCGCCCCGGAAAAGCCGGCCGTCGCCGCGCCCGCCCCGACCGGCGCGGCCTCCCCGGCCGACGCCTCGGCCGTGAAGCGGAAGAAGCAGCCCGGCAAGCCGCCGGCCCACGGCAAGAAACTCCGCAACATACTGAAAAACCAGGCCGCCCGGATCGACAAGGAGGGCGTCGTTCCTCTGAAGAAGGCGATCAGCCTGCTGAAAAGCGTCAAGCGCGTGAAGTTTGACGAGACCGTCGAGGTCCACATGCACCTCGGCATCGACCCGACGCAAAACGACCAGAACGTCCGCGGCAGCGTCTCGCTCCCGTACGGCATCGGCAAGTCGGTTCGCGTCATCGTCTTCTGCCAGGGCGAAGATGTCAACAAGGCCAAGGAAGCCGGTGCCGAGTTGGCCGGTGACGCCGATCTGATCAAGAAGGTGTCCGACGGTTGGACCGATTTCGATATCGCCCTCGCTTCGCAGTCGATGATGGGTCAGGTCAGTCGCCTCGGTAAAGTGCTCGGCCCCCGCGGCCTGATGCCCACGCCGAAGGCGGGCACTGTGATCCCGGCCGGCGGCGACGTCGGCAAGGCGGTCCTCGAGTTCAAGGCCGGCAAGGTCGAATACCGCTCCGACAAGGGCGGCAACGTCCATGCCGGTGTGGGCAAGCTGAGCTTCGATGAAGACAAGCTCGTCGGAAACATCCAGGCGTTTGTGGATCAGGTCCGGGCGGCCAAGCCGGCCGGCGTGAAGGGCCACTACGTCCGCAGCGTCACCGTCTCCGCCACCATGAGCCCGGGCATTCCGGTAACCGCCTAGTCGGCAATCCGCTTTCCGCAATCCGCTATCCGCCAGATAGGATTGCCAAGCGTGCGAGTGTGAGTGGATTGTTCTGGCGGATCGCAGATAGCGGAAAGCGGTTAGCGGTCACATGAGCAAGCAAGTCAAGCAGATGCAGATGGATGTCCTGAAGGGGACTTTCAAGGACGTTCGCGATGCCGTGTTCATGTCGTCCAACGGCGTCGACGCCATCTCCGAGAATACGATGCGCCTCGCGCTGCGGAAGAAGAACATCCGCATGCAGATGGTGAAGAACAGCCTCATGCGGCGGGTCTTCGCCGACATGGGCGTGACCGTGCCCGACGCGGTGTGGGCCGGCCCGACCGTCGTCGCGTGGGGCGGGGACAGTGTCAAGGGGTTGAGCAAGGAGATCGAGACTCACCTCAAGACCGACAAAATCAAAGACAAGCTGAAAGTGAAGTCGGTGCTGGCCGACGGCGCCTCGACCACTTTCGAACTCGCTCTCAAGATGCCGACCCGCCTCGAGGCGATCGGCGAAATCGTGGCGATGGCCATGGGGCCTGCGTCGCAGATCGCGGGCTGCCTGGTGGGCCCGGCCGGCGCGGTCGCGAGCCAGATTGCCACGATTGGCGAAAAGGGCGTCGAAGCCCCGGCCGCCTGAACTTTACGGAACTATTACGCAGTGGCCGCAAGCTTCAGCGGCCGTGATTGAAAGGGTGAATCGCGATGAGTGCGGAATTCTCGGCTGACATCAAAGAACTGGGCGACAAGATCGCCGCTCTGACCCTTGTCAAAGCGGTCGAGTTGAAGGAATACCTGAAGGAACAGTACAAGATCGAGCCCGCCGCCGGTGGCGCGGTCGTCATGGCGGGTGGTGGCGGTGGCGGTGGTGCTGCCGAAAAGCCGGCCGAGAAGACCGAGTTCACCGTCGTCCTGGCCAGCTTCGACGCGGCCAAGAAGATCGGCGTGATCAAGGTCGTCCGCGAGATCACGGGCCTGGGCCTCAAGGAAGCCAAGGACCTGGTCGAAGGCGCCCCGAAGCCCGTCAAGGAAAACATCGCCAAGGACGAGGCCGAGAAGCTGAAGAAGTCGCTCGAAGAGGCCGGTGCCAAAGTCGAACTCAAGTAGTTCGACCAGAATCCATAACGAACGTGGGCGGCCGAAGGTTTCATACCTCCGGCCGCCCTCGTTCGCTATTGGTTTTGTAAACAGTACAAAAGTTCACTGGACAGGTGAACTCTGGCTCTCTTACACTAAAAGCGTGCCAATGTCGTCGCAACCTCAGAGTCAACACCGCACTCCCCGTCGTAAAACCGGCGTGACCCGCACGGTTTGGTCGGGCGTTTCTTTGTCGTTCGTCTGCTGACCGCTTCCTGACGTCGACCCCCGCGCACCTCAGGGGAGAGGGGCGCGCCGGCCGGCGCGATTGCATATACGGGGGAGGACGCCGCCATGTCAATCTCGGCGCATCGCACGATCAAGCCTGCCAAGACCCGCAACTTCGGCCGGGCCGGAGACGCGGTCGAGGTCCCGCCGCTGACCGACGTCCAGACCAAGTCGTACGAGCGGTTCCTCCAATACCTCGTTCCGAAAGAGAAGCTCGAGCCCATCGGCCTCGAAGGCGTGCTCCAGGAAGTCTTCCCGATCGAGAGCTACGACAAGAAGCTCCGCCTCGAGTACGTGAAGTACGACCTCGGCAAGCCGCGCTACGATCCCACCGAATGCCGGCAGCTCCGCCTGACCTACGGCCGGCCGTTCCGCGTCTGGCTGCGCCTCGTCAAGGACCAGCCCGTTGAAGAAGAAGTGTATCTCGGTGACATGCCGATCATGATCGGCGGCGGCGAGTTCATCATCAACGGGGCGGAGCGCGTCGTCGTCAGCCAGCTTCACCGCTCGCCCGGCGTCGACTTCGTCACCGATTCCGACGCCGTCGATAAGAAGTCGTACTCCTGCCGCATCATCCCCGAGCGAGGCAGTTGGGTCGAAATCAACGTCACCAAAAAGGACACTCTCGGCGTCCGCATCGATCAGTCGGGTAAGTTCTCGGCCATGACCCTTCTGCGGGCCATGGACCCGAAGTACTCGTCCGACGAACAGATCCTCCGCACCTTCCACGGCGATGACCTCGTCCACGTGAAGGCGAGCAGCAAGGATTTCCGCGACAAAGTCGTCGGCACGGAAGAGGCCCCGAACATCGCCGTCGGCGACGTCGTCGACCGCAACACGGGCGAAGTCTTCCTTGACAGCGGCCATGCGATCACCAACGAGGCCTGCGACAAGATCCTCGCCGGCGACGTGGGCGAAGTGACCTTTCTGAAGGCCCCGAAAGAGCGGCTGATCTTCACTTCGCTCGCCGAGGATAACACCAAGACGCACGAAGAAGCCCTGTTGAAGATCTATCAGCGCCTCCGGCCGGGCAACCCGCCCCAGCTCGAAAAGGCCCGGGAGCTGTTCAAGGAAAAGTTCCAGGACCCGAACCGCTATCGGCTCGGCAAAGTCGGCCGGTTCCGCATCAACCGGAAGTTCGACCTCAAGACCAAAGAAACCGAGATGTGCCTGACGGCCGACGACTTCGTCGCCGCCATCCGGCACCTGCTCGGCCTGCGCGACAGCAAGGGGCCGGTCGATGATATCGACCACCTCGGCAACCGCCGGCTGCGGACCATTGACGAACTCGCGGCCGACGAGCTGCGCAAGGGCTTCCTCAAGCTCCGCCGGACCGTCCAGGAGCGCATGAGCATCCGCGACCAGCAGGACATGACGCCGCGGAGCCTTATCAATCCGAAGAGCGTCTCGGCCGCGATCGAGTACTTCTTCGGCCGGAGCGAACTCAGCCAGGTCGTCGACCAGACGAATCCGCTCTCGCAGCTCACGCACGAGCGCCGGCTCTCGGCCCTCGGGCCGGGCGGCTTGAACCGTAAGCGTGCGGGCTTCGAAGTCCGCGACGTGCACATCTCGCACTACGGCCGCATCTGCCCGATCGAAACGCCGGAAGGCACGAACATCGGCCTGATTTCGAGTCTGTCGGTCTACGCCCGGGTCGACGACTACGGCTTCCTCGTGACGCCGTACCGCAAGGTTCACAATAAGAAGCTCGGCGCGGGCCGCGACGACATTCACTGGCTGCGGGCCGACGAAGAGGGCGACAAGCACATCACCCCGGCCGACACGCACGTCGAGAACGACAAGATCGTTTCCGAGCGGGTCAACGCCCGGTACGGCGGTGACTTCGTCAACGAAGTGTCGGACAAGGTGCAGTACATCGACGTGTCGCCGAAGCAGATGGTCGGCGTCTCGGCCGGGCTGATCCCGTTCCTCGAGCACGACGACGCCAACCGCGCGCTGATGGGTAGCAACATGCAGCGGCAGGCGGTGCCGCTGCTCGTCACCGAAGCCCCGCTGGTCTCCACCGGCCTCGAACGCGACGTGGCCTATAACTCGGGCATGCTCGTGAAGGCCGAGAAGGCGGGCACCGTGACCTACGTCGACGCCGACCGCATCCGAGTCGACGAGCGCGAGTACATCCTTCGCAAGTTCACCGGCCTCAACGAGCGGACCTGCCTCAACCAGAAGCCGATCGTGAAGCTCGGCCAGAAGGTGAAGAAGGGGCAGATCATCGCCGACGGGGCCGCGACGGCCGACGGCGAACTCGCCCTGGGCCGGAACGTGCTGGTCGCGTTCATGTCGTGGGACGGGTACAACTTCGAAGACGCCATCATCATCTCCGAGCGCCTCGTGCACAACGACACCTACACGTCGCTGCACATCGAGGAATTCGAGATCGAAATCCGCGAGACGAAACTGGGCAAGGAAGAGTTCACCCGCGACATCCCCAACGTCTCGCCGAAGGCCCTGGCCAATCTCGACGACCACGGCGTGGTCCGCATCGGGACGTTCGTCCAGCCGGGCGACATTCTCGTGGGCAAGGTGTCGCCGAAATCGAGGAGCGAGCTGACTCCGGAAGAAAAGCTGCTGCACGCGATCTTCGGCCGGGCCGGCGAAGACGTCAAGAACGACAGCCTCGAGGTGCCTTCGGGCGTCGAAGGCGTGGTCATCGACACGCAGCGGTTCAGCCGGCGGTCGAGCCTCACCGAAGACGAACGCAAGGAACTCGACAAGCTCCAGAAGGAGATCGAGAACACCTACGCGAAGAAGATCGCCGAGCAGTTCCGGGCCATGATCGCGGAACTGTGCGAGATCCTCGACAAGAAGGAAATCAAGGACCCGATCTCGGGCAAGGGCTACGCCACGGAGAAGGACGACAAGACCGTCGCCGAGGCCGCCGCGCGGTTCAAGCTCGAAGAGATCGACATCCGCAGCCCGGAACGGCTGAAGGCCGCACAGGAAGCGTTCATCCGCCACACCGACCGCCTCACGTTCTACACCGACGAGCGCGAGCGGAAGCTGAACGTCCAGAAGCGGGGCGACGAACTGCCCCCGGGCGTCCAGAAGATGGTCAAGGTGTATGTGGCCACGAAGCGGGTGATTTCGGTCGGCGACAAGATGGCCGGCCGGCACGGAAACAAGGGTGTCATCTCGAAGGTGCTGCCCGTCGAAGACATGCCGTTCCTCGCGGACGGCACACCGGTCGACATCCTGCTGAACCCCCTCGGCGTGCCGAGCCGTATGAACGTGGGCCAGATTCTGGAGACCCACCTCGGCTACGCGGCCGCGAAGCTGGGCTTCAAGGCGATCACCCCGGTCTTCGACGGGGCGACCGAAGAGGAAATCCACGACTGCATGAAGGAAGCGAACCTGCACGCCAGCGGCAAGTCGATCCTGTTCGACGGCCGGACGGGCGACCAGTTCGAGCAGATGGTGACGGTCGGCTACATCTACATGCTGAAGCTGCACCACCTGGTCGACGACAAGGTCCACGCCCGGGCGACGGGGCCGTACTCGCTCATCACGCAGCAGCCGCTCGGCGGCAAGGCCCGCTTCGGCGGCCAGCGGTTCGGCGAAATGGAAGTGTGGGCGCTCGAAGCCTACGGGGCGGCCTACGTTCTTCAGGAACTTCTCACGGTCAAGAGCGACGACGTGGAAGGCCGGACGAAGATCTACGAAAGCATGGTCAAGGGCGAGAACACGCTGGAAGCCGGCACGCCCGCCAGCTTCGACGTGCTCACGCACGAAATCCGAGGTCTTGGGCTCAACATGCAGCTCGAGAAAAAGCAGAGAATATAGCTGTCCTGAGTCGGTAGGGGTTGTGATCGGGGGCCGTTTGCCGGCGTTGGAAAGTCGGCAGACTTTGACGAGGGACAAGAAACATGAGTACTGCCGCTGCCAATGCCGCCGCTGCCGCCGCCGAGGCCGGGTATGACCGGATCAACGACTACGGCGCGGTCCGGGTGAGCCTCGCCTCGCCGCACGACATCCGCTCGTGGTCGTTCGGCGAAGTGAAGAAGCCGGAAACCATCAACTATCGTACCTACCGTCCGGAGAAGGACGGCCTGTTCTGCGAGCGCATCTTCGGGCCGGAAAAGGACTGGGAGTGCGGCTGCGGCAAGTACCGCGGCATGAAGTACAAGGGCATGATCTGCGACCGGTGCGGCGTGAAGGTGACCCACTCGCGCGTCCGCCGGAAGCGCATGGGCCACATCGAGCTCGCCGCCCCGGTCGTTCACATCTGGTTCTTCAAGGCGATGCCGAGCCGGCTCGGCACGCTGCTCGACATGAAGACCACAAGCCTGGAAAAGGTCATTTACTTCCAGGACTACGTCGTCGTCGACGCGGGTACCTCGCCGCTCAAGGAGCGGCAGCTCCTCACCGAAGATGAATACCGCAAGGCCCGGCAGGAGCACGGCGACACCTTCGAAGCCGACATGGGCGCGGAGGCCATCCGGAAGCTGCTCGAAAAGCTGAACCTCGTCGAGGAGGCCCGCAAACTCCGCGACAAGCTGTATGCCGAGAGCGCGAAGGAGAAGCCCTCGAAGGCCAAGCTCAAGGACTTCGTGAAGCGGCTCAAGACGATCGAAGCCCTCCGCGATTCCAGCAACAAGTGCGAGTGGATGGTGCTCGAGTGCATTCCGGTGATCCCGCCGGACCTGCGCCCGCTCGTGCTGCTCGACAGCGGCAACTTCGCCACGTCGGACTTGAACGACCTCTACCGCCGGATCATCAACCGCAACAACCGGCTCAAGAAGCTCGTCGACCTCAACGCGCCCGAAGTCATCATCCGCAACGAGAAGCGGATGCTTCAGCAGTCGGTCGACGCGCTCTTCGACAACAACCGCTGCAAGCGGCCGGTGCTCGGCTCGAGCAACCGCCCGCTCAAGTCGCTCACGGACATGATCAAGGGCAAGCAGGGCCGGTTCCGTGAGAACCTGCTCGGCAAGCGCGTCGACTACTCGGCCCGCTCCGTGATCGTGGTCGGCCCCGAGCTGAAGCTGCACCAGTGCGGTCTGCCCAAGAAGATCGCGCTCGAGCTTTTCCAGCCGTTCATCATCCGCCGGCTCAAGGAGTTGGGCCATGCCGACACGATCAAGTCGGCCAAGAAGATGCTCGAGCGGAAAGACGATCAGGTGTGGGACATCCTCGAAGAGGTCACCCGGTCGCACCCCGTGATGCTCAACCGGGCTCCGACGCTGCACCGAATGGGTATCCAGGCGTTCGAGCCGGTGCTCATTGAAGGCAACGCCATCCGCATCCACCCGCTCGTGTGCAAGGGCTTCAACGCCGACTTCGACGGCGACCAGATGGCCGTCCACCTGCCGCTCTCGATTGAAGCGCAGGTCGAAGCCCAGGTGTTGATGATGTCGACCAACAACATCTTCAGCCCGGCCAACGGCCACCCGATCATCACGCCCAGCCAGGACATCGTGATGGGGTGCTACTACCTCACCGCGTCGCGCGGCGAGATCGGTGACAAGGTCGAGGCCGGCGACAGCATGACCTTCCACGGCCCGCACGAGGTCTTCACGGCCTTCGCGCTCGGCAAGCTCGGCATCCATGCCCCGATCTACGTCCGCCTGCCCATCGAGAAGCGGGTGATCGGCGAAGTGAAGCTCGACAAGGAAAAGACGGCCGTCGACGAGTTGCCCCGCAAGTCGAACGGTCTGGTCAAGACCACCGTCGGCCGGGTGATGTTCAACGACATCCTGAACCCGAAGATGGCGTACTACGACCTGCCGCTCTCGAGCAAGCACCTGAGCCGGATTATCGCCGACTGCTACCAGCTCCTCGGCCGGCGCGAGACGATCGCCCTGCTCGACCGGATGAAGGAGACCGGGTTCCGCGAGTCGACCCGCTCGGGCCTCAGCTTCGCGACCGACGACCTCCGCACGCCGGCCAACAAGGAGCAGTTGCTCAAGGAAGCCGAGAAGAAGATCGACAAGCTGGCCCGGCTCTACGAGAAGGGCTCGATCACCGACCAGGAACGTTACAACAAGGTGCTCGACGAGTGGTCGCACGTCCGCGACGAAATCACTAAGACGATGATGACCCTGCTCAAGGAAGACAAGCGGGGCGGCAAGCCGTACCTGAACCCGATCTACCTGATGGCCCACTCCGGCGCGCGCGGCGGCGTCGAGCAGATCCGCCAGTTGGCCGGCATGCGCGGCCTCATGGCCAAGCCCTCGGGTCAGATCATCGAGACGCCGATCAAGGCGAACTTCCGCGAAGGCCTGAGCGTGCTGGAATACTTCTCCAGTACCCACGGCGCGCGCAAGGGCCTGGCCGACACCGCCCTCAAGACGGCCGACTCGGGCTACCTGACCCGTAAGCTGGCCGACGTGGCCCAGAACGTGGTCATCACCCACATCGATTGCGGCACGACCCAGGGCGTGACCAAGGGCGTGCTGTACAAGGGCGAGGAAGTCGAACGGCCCCTGTCGGACAGCATCCGCGGGCGGGTCGCACGCAACCCGGTGTACGACCTCAACGGCGAGTTGATCGTCGACGAGAACGAGATGATCACGCCCGAGATGGCCCGGCGCATCGAGCGGGCCGGCATCGACAAGATCATCGTCCGCAGCCCCATGACCTGCCAGTCGACGCTCGGCATCTGCCGGAACTGCTACGGCATGGACCTCGCGACGGGCAACCTCGTCGAAGAGGGCATGGCCGTCGGTATCATTGCGGCCCAGTCGATCGGCGAGCCGGGCACGCAGCTGACGATGCGGACCTTCCACATCGGCGGCGTGGCCAAGGGCGACATCGAAGACACCGAGATCAAGCCGAAGAAGGCCGGCACGATCAAGTTCGAGCGCATCAAGGCCGTCGTGAACAGCCAGGGCGAGCGGGTCGCGCTCACCCGCAACGGCGAGGTGGTGATCCTCGGGCCGAACAAGCAACCGCTCGAAACCTATCCGGTGCCGAACGGCTCGGTGCTGTACGTCAACGACGGCGACCACGTCAACGCCGGGCAGGCGATCGCGAAGTGGGACCCGCACATGACGCCCATCATCGCGGAATCGGGCGGCCGGGTGAAGTTCGTCGACATCACCAAGGGCACGACGCTCAAGGAAGAAAAAGACAACACCGGCATGGCCCGGCTCATGATCCAGGAGCACAAGGGCGACATGCACCCGCAGATCGTCATTGAAGACGATCGCGGCCAGAGCCTGGCGGCATACTACATCCCCGAGCGGGCGTACCTCGAAGTGCGCGACGGCGACCAGATCGCCGCCGGCGCGCTGCTCGCGAAGACGCCCCGGGAAGCCAAGGGCACGCAGGACATCACCGGCGGTCTGCCCCGGGTCACGGAGATCTTCGAAGCCCGCAAGCCGCGCGACCCGGCGGTCATGTGCGAAGTCGAAGGTCGCGTCCGGCTCGGCGAGCGGAAACGCGGCAAGCGGACCATCTGGGTCCAGCCCGAAGACGCCAACGGCAAGCCGGTCGGCTCGGAGATCGAGCACCAGGTGCCCAACAACGCCCACATGCGGGTCCATACCGGCGACTACGTCCGGGCCGGCGAGGCGCTCGTGGTCGGTCCGCTGGTGCCGCACGACATCCTGCGGATCTCCGGGACCGAGGCTGTGCAGCTCTACCTGCTCCGCGAGGTGCAGGCCGTGTACCGCAGCCAGCGCGTGGACATCGACGACAAGCACATCGAGATCATCGTCTCGCAGATGCTCCGCAAGGTCCACGTCCGCGACATGGGCGACACGGGGCTGCTGCCCGGCTCGGTCATGGACCGGTTCGAGTTCCAGAAGATCAACGACCGGCTCATGCAGGAGTGCGTGAAAATCAAGAACCCGGGCGGCTCGCACTTCAACGAGGGCAAGATCGTCAGCCGGGAGGCGTACGAAGAAGAAAAGGCCCGCTGCGAGGCCGAAGGGCTCAAGGCCCCGACGCACACGAAGCCCCAGCCGGCGACCTGCCTGACGGTGCTCCTGGGCATCACCAAGGCGGCCGTGCAGTCGGAGAGCTTCATCTCGGCGGCGAGCTTCCAGGAGACCACCAAGGTGCTCACCGAGGCGGCCCTGGCCGGCAAG
>JAIBBI010000231.1 GCA_019694755.1 Gemmataceae bacterium | reverse complement strand
TCGGTTCCGGCGGATTCGGCGAAGTCTGGAAGTGCGAGGCGCCCGGCGGCATCCTCAAGGCCATCAAATTCGTTTACGGCAACCTCAACTCCGACGACCTCGACGGCGCTCGCGCCGAACAGGAGCAGCAGGCCCTCGAACGGGTCAAAGTCGTCCGGCACCCGTTCGTTCTGTCGATGGATCGCATTGAGGTCGTCGGTGGTGAACTCGCGATCGTCATGGAGCTGGCTGACAAGAGCCTCCACGACCTGCTCGAAGAATTCAAAGCGGCCGGCCAGCCCGGCATCCCCCGCCAGGACGTCATTCGTTATCTTCTCGATGCGGCCGAGGGGCTCGATCACCTGATCGACAAGCACCAACTTCAGCACCTCGACGTAAAACCGCGCAACCTCTTCCTGATCGGTGATCGGGTCAAAGTTGCCGACTTCGGCCTCGCCAAGAACGTCGAACGGGCCAGCACGTCGGGACTCGCAGGCGGCCTTTCGCCGTTTTACGCTGCCCCGGAAGCGTTCGCGGGCAAGATCTCGAAACAGAGCGATCAGTACAGTCTCGCCATTGTCTATTGCGAGCTGATCTCCGGCCGTCGACCGTTCGCGGCCAAAAACATCCGGCAGCTCGCCGTCGCTCACATGTCGGAGCCGCCGGACCTGTCGATGGTCCCGCCGGCCGACAAGCCGATCGTAGCGAAAGCCCTGGCTAAGGAGCCGACCAAGCGGTTCTCCTCCTGTGCGGCATTCATCCGCGCACTCGCGCCGACTGTCGTGCAAACAGACGCGACAGTCGACCTCGATTCGGAAGAAGCAGACCTCGGCGTCTTGCCACCGCAATCCGAAGAAGACGCCGGGCCGGCGACGGCCGAGATCGACGTCTCTGCGCTCTCGGGCATCCCGGCCACGACCGACCCGCAGACGGAGGTCCATAAGAAGCTCGCCACCTATCGAATCGATGCTCCGGAGGCCTCGGCCGTTCTGCCGGGCGAGGTCGTCTGGGATGGCGATTCGGCCGCGTCGCTTCAGAAGACCATCCTGCCCCCTGCCCCGCCCAGCGGCCGCGACGGAGAGATCGACCTCGGCGCGCCGACCTTCGGCGAGGTGCGTCCCGAAGTCACCGCCACCAAGCTCACCCGTGGCGTTCTCCGACCGACCTTGTTCCTCGGCTTCGGCGCGTTCGGGCTGCGGGCCCTGACGGAACTGCGTTGCCGGCTGCTCGACCGGTTCGGCGATCTCGG
This sequence comes from Gemmataceae bacterium, assembly GCA_019694755.1. Classification (GTDB taxonomy): domain Bacteria; phylum Planctomycetota; class Planctomycetia; order Gemmatales; family Gemmataceae; genus JAIBBI01. Next base: position 3,388 of record JAIBBI010000231.1, on the reverse strand, counting down.
CCAGATTCCCGCATACCGCTACCTGTTCGTCGACACCGACGGCGACACCATCGATGCCGCCTCGACCGGCACGCCGGAAATCGCTCTTAGCGTCAGCGAGACATTCGTCCTGCCGCTCCAGCCGGCCATCGCCTACCGCCGGCGGATGATCGACCACCTCAACATGTGGCTGCCGAAGGAAAAACTCCACTCGATCCCGCGGTCGCTGCACCCGCAGGGCTCGCGGGCTCTCGGTCGGCTGGCGTTCGTCGACAATTTCGCCCGTCTCCAGAGCCGGCTCCGCCGTGAACTTCAGGTCGCGACGCTGCCCGACTCCATGGACCTCTCGGTCGGCCATACCGGGCTCAGCCGCGGAAAGACCTCGCCTCGCGTGTTCGTGTTCGCCTCCGCCTGCGGCGGCTCGGGCGGGCTGCTTCCGGACCTCGGGTATTCCCTGCGGCGGTTGCTACGCCAGCTCAACTATGCCGACGCGACTGTCACCGCTTACGTCTATTGCGGCAGCCCGCGTGACTCTGCCAGTTCGCGGCAGGAAGTGACCAACGCTTTCGCGACGCTCACCGAGATCAACCACTTCCGCCAGAACGACGTGACGTTTGAAGCCGACTACGGGCCCGACGGGCCGGCATTCAGCGACCCCGGTGCGCCGTTCGACGCGACTTATCTCGTCACCGCCAAGGAACGTACGGCCGACTCCGTCCGCGAGTCGGTCGCGCACCTCGTCACTTACGTGACCCAGGACGTGGCATCCTCGCTCGGGCCGACCCTCGAGCGGTTCCGCAAGCAGGCTTACGGCGAACAGAGGCAGTCGTTCCGCAGCTTCGGCACGTACACTTCTTGGTTCCCGCGCGGCTTGCTCCTGCGTGTCGCCGCGCGACGGGCGGTGGCCAAGCTCCTCGACGTCTGGCAGGCGACCGTGGTGCCCAAGACAGCCACGCTCATCGAGAAGATGACCTCGCAGGCGTTGGCCGACCCCGGCCTCCGCTGGGAGGCCATTGCCGAAGAACTCAACCGCCAGACCATGATGCCCGGCGTCGGCTGCCCGGTCGAGGCGACCGAGGCGTTCCTCACCCAGATCGAGACGGAATCCGCGGCCCCGAGTGTCGCGGCCGACCCGGGTGCGTGGGCCGCGCTGGCCTACGACAAGGCGAAGCGCTGGGCCGGGCCGGGCACGGGGCGGGAGCTGGAAGCGCTTTGGAAGAAGAGCCAGTTCAACAAGTATCTCGGACAGGCCGCCCAGCAGCTCGGCAGCCAGTGGGACGAATATCTCGCCGAGCAACTCCGCGACCTCATTCGCGGACCCGGCAACCGCCTCGCCACGGCCGAGACCGGCTTCCGCAACGCCATCGCTTTCTGTGACCAGGCCATCCGCGTCCAGTGGGATGCCGTCGAGCGACATTACGCCGGCATGAAGCGGCTCATCGAAGACTTCGACGCGGCGAAAGCCGGCTGTCAGGGCGGCGTCAAAGTCTTTTTCGGCGGGACCAGCCGGGCCATCCGGCACTTCGTCGACACGCTCAAGCAATTCGTCCGCCAGCGCATCGCACAAGATATCCTCGAAGCCGGCGTCCAGTTCTTCATGACCCTCCGCGGGCGGCTCGAAGACCGCAACCGCGACCTCGGCTTCGCCCGCCAGCGCATCAAACACCTGCGGCAGATTCTCCTGCAGCCCATGAGCTCCGCCGTCCGCTATTCCGGCGATCAGGCCCTCACGGGCCTCGAGATTCGCGACCCGTTTTGGGAAGCCGTTCAGGGCTCGGCGACCGTCCGCATTGTCCTCCCTGCGGGGATAAACGACCTCGAGCAATCCGCCGAGCAGTTCGTTCATTCACTGCAACCCGAGCATTGGTTGTCTCTTGATCAGTGGCTCCAGGCCGAGGCCCTCGCCCCGCTCGGCGACCTGCACCTTGCCGCGACCGGCGGGGCGGATGTTGGTAACGCGTTCGGCCGACCGCTCGTTGAGCAGGCGGCCGTCCATCTCGGCACCATTCTGCCGATCACCGACGTCGCTCAGGTCGAATTCTCGATGTCCGCGGCCCGCAACGAGAAGCTGGAAGACAAGGTGGGTGAATACGTCACGGCGGCGGCCCCGCTCGTGGGCGGCTCCCGCAAGGGCGACACTTACCTGATCCTGCCCGAGAGCGAAGCCGGCCAGTCGTACACGCGGGCAGCTTTGCGTCGGGATCCGGACCTCTCCGTCATCCCCGTCCCCAACCCGATCGAATTGACGCTGCTCCGCGAGCAACCGTTTATCGGTGAGGCGGAACTCGAGGATTTACTCTCCGACGCGCAGGCGGCGTATCAGGAAACGATCGGCGTGCCGACGCTCAGCCCCCACGCCCGCTTCGACGTGGGCGAGTGGAAGCCGCTCTACCGGTTAGACATCGACTGACCCGGTTGAAACCAATCGCAGCGGGTCCGCGTCGGCCTCGCTGGCCGCCGCGTGCAGCCCGGGAATCTGTTCGCACAACCAACGGGCCAGCCATTCGAGCGCAAACCGCTCGCTGGCGTAATGACCGGTCAGGATGAGCGCGACCTCAGCTGCCTCGGCCGCCAGCACCTCGTGAAATCGCATCTCACCAGAAACGAACACGTCGGCCTGCGACTTCACCGCATCGCTCAAATACTCCCCGGCCGCCCCGCATGCGACGGCCACCCGGCTCACAGCCCGGCCTGCATCGCCGTGGACTGCCAGCGTCGGGCAGCGCAATGCCGCGCATAGTCGCCCGGCCAGTGCGTCGAGAGTAATGGGATTCGGCAGCGTGCCGATCCGGCCCGAGCCCGTCGCCGACTCCCGACTCAGTAAAGTGTATACGTCGTAGGCCGGCTCCTCGTAGGAGTGGGCCGAGCGCATCGCCGCGATCACAGTATCGACGCAGTGGCGCGGGCAGACGACCTCGACGCGCGATTCCGCGACTTCCTCGCGCCGGAGTTTCTGGCCGACAGCGGGGTTGGCCGCATCGCTACCGAAGAAGGTGCCGGTGCCGGCGAGGCGAAAGCTGCATTCGCGGTATTCGCCGATCACGCCCGCCCCGGCCTGGAACATCGCATCGAGGACGCGCTCGCGGTCGGCCTCCGGAACGAAGACGACAATCTTGCAGGTCTCCTCGCGCACGCGCCGCAGTGGCCGCACATCTGTCAGGCCGGCGTGCTGAGCGAGTTGGTCGTTGATCCCGCCGGGGCAGTCGTCGAAAGCGGTGTGCGGCGAGTAGACGGCAATGCCCGCGCCGGCGAGCGCCGCGACGATCCGGCCGTCCGGCGTATCGGTCGTCAGCCGCTTCACGCCGCGGAACAGGATCGGATGGTGCGTGACGATCATCTGGTACTGGCCCGCCACGGCCTCCCGGGCGACGGCCGGCGTGAGCGTCAGGCAGGTGAGCACCCGGCTCAC
>JAIBBI010000230.1 GCA_019694755.1 Gemmataceae bacterium | reverse complement strand
CAGCATCCCCGCAGACATCTGGGTTCCCTTCCCGGTTGAAGACCTCGGACTCGAACAACACGTACGGCGGCTCGATCTTGCACTGAAACGTCACGGACGCGAGCTGCTACTCGGCAACCGCCTGGTGCCCTGTCCACCAGATGGGCACAGCGCAATCGATCGCGCACTCCGAGCCGAAGTTCACGCTGTCAATGTTCTCTGCGACGCGGCGCTCGCCGCCGCCGGAGTGCAACCCTTGGCTGCGGAAATTCAGCTGGCGCTTCTGAGCGCGACGGCAGAGCTTCCCGAAGACCCTAGGCAACCATCGATCTTGGTACAGAGACTCGAGGCTGAACACGGTCGAGGCCCGGGTATCCCCCCGCCGAATGGTCCGTGGCATCAGCGTCGCAACGGTCTGAAGGCTTTCGCGCGCTGGCTCATCGAGGAGTGCGGACTCACACAACGCGAAGCGGCTGAGGCGATCAACTCTGCCGGCCATCGGACACCGCAGGGCCGACCATTCCGGCAGGCAACGGTGTCGATGCTTCTGCGGGGCCGGTATGACGGGCGGGCGGCGGCGTAAGGGACAGTTCTGACGCCGATCGTCCCCGCTCCTAGCGGATGGCTCCCACACAGGCTATCGACCCTGTATTTCCACGGATCTCGCAAAAGAAGGTGTGGGGCACAACCGTGCCTCTCGAACCTGCCGCCGTCATTAGTCATCATCCCCGACCTCAGGCGTGTTGCGTTCTGCAACACCCGGCTTCGCGGCGAAGTCGTAAAAACTTTCCCGCACTTCGGCCTGCGCGTCGGCCTTCTCAGCTAGCTCCTGCAACTTTTGCGGCGGGAAGTGAAGCTGAAAAGGAACATTCGGAATGAGCACCGCTGACAACGGCCATCCACCGCGCCGGGCCTTTCGGCACACGCCGCGTCATAGTTGTCGGCGATACGGACATCGGTGACAGCGCTGACATGGTTCGAGACCAGGCCGGACAACAGGGTGCCGTGATCGCAGAGACCCACGCCTTCGAGCGTGGCGACGGACACAGAGCGATCGACCGCGCACTCCGAACCGAGGTTCACGCCGTCAATGACCTGTGCCACGCGGCGCTCGCCGTGACCGCCGTGCAGACGTTGTACGCGGAAATTGAACAGGTGCTGTCGACTAGCGCCGCGGTGATGCCCGAAGACGACACGGACTCGTCGACGTCGTTACCGAGACTCGAGGCTGAACATGGCCCGGGCCCGCGTATCCCCCCACCGACACCGCCGTGGAATCGGCGGCGCCCCGGCCGGAAGACTTTCGCGCGCTGGCTGGTGGGGAGCACTGCGGACTGACGCAAGGCGAAGCGGCCAACGCCCTCAACGCTGCTGGGCACCGGACACCGCAGGGCCGGCCCTTTCGTCAGGCAACGGTGTCGATGCTGTTGCGGGGCCGGTACGACGGTGGGGCGGCCGCGTAGGCCGGGCGGCCCGTGACTTGGGGTTGTCGAGGCCCGCTGACGCCGTATCTCGCCGCTGTGACGAGACGAACTGGCCGCCGCCGTGGACGACCGGTTGTTCAGAGGTGCACGTCGTGGCGGATCGCGTCGAGTTGCGCTGCGGTGATTTGGTCGGCAGCTTCGGTGAGACGTCTTCCGGTGTCGGCGATGTCGCGGGCGTGGGTGATCTGTGTGACAAGCCGGGTCTGGTCGTCGAGTGGGATGAGGGGTATCTCAAGATCGCGGAGCATGGCCGGGATCGTCGAGCCTGTTTCGGCGACTTGGTTCCAGGAGCTGTTGAGGCATGCGGCGACGTAGTGCGGTTGGAAGTGTTGGCGGTCGACGACCAGCCGGAAGACCCCGACGCCCGGGAGCCAGCCGCCGGTCTCGTCGACCACCGCCCGAACATAGCCGCCGGTGGTCACGAGGATGTCCCCCGGTTCAGTGAGATTCCCAGCGTTCTCCTCGTCGGCGGGGCCAGGCGCCGGCGCGGGATGGGGCGTCCGGGGCAGTCCGTGTCGGATCATGCGGCGGGTGATGACCCAGGAGTCGGTGGCGTCGGGGTCATCGGGATTGCGGCCGCCGCGGTCATCGTCCCGGTGCACGGGTGTCTTGAGGCGACGCACGATGCGCAGCACTCCCTGCTTTTCCAGTTCGCGGATTGTGCTGATGTGGGCCGTAGCGTCGACGGTCCTGATCGCGGGGGCCGTTTTGATCGATTGGATTGCACGGTCAAGTGCGTCGACAGCGCTGCGGTAGCGATCGGCGATCTCGCCGGGATCGATCGCGGGGCGGGTCCAGTGCCGCGGGTCGAGGCGGAGTTGTTCGTCGGGCAGGATCTCCTCGACCGTGACCTGTGCTGTCGGGGTCTCGGGATTGTCCTGGGCCCAGTTCCCGGATTGCAGGATGCGGAGATCCGCGGCCCTGCCGGGGTCGAGATGTGAGGCATCGACGAACCTGACCGACTCTGCGGGCTCGGCACGGTTGGGTGTCCGCAGGATCCACAGCGCGGTCTGGACCGGGGTGTGGGTGAGCAGCTTGCGTGGCAGCGCGACGACGGTCTGGATGCAGCCCTGTTGGATCAGTTGTCGCCGGATAGCCGCCGACCCGGGTGCCGAGGTCACGCCGAGTGCGGTGACGACCACACCACGGCCGTCCGACTGCAGGTGGGCGATGACGTGCTGGATCCAGGCGGTGTCGGCGTTGGCCTTCGGCGGCAGGCCTGCCAGCGCCCAGCGGGAGTCGGCGAGGCTGAAGCCAGGCGGCATCTCCATTGCGAAGGGCGGTTCGGCCATCACCGCGTCAGCTTTGAGGTCCGGTACTGGGTCTTTGAGCAGTACGTCGCCGGACTCCACAGTCGCGGTGGCGCCGTAGAGGTAGCAGCGCTGACGGCAGATCCGCGCGTATTCCTCGTTTTTTTCGCTGCCGTAGAGATGCAATCGGTCGCGGTGCGGGCTCTTCTCCCAGAATCTGATGAGCGCCTCCCCGATGCCGCAGGCCGGGTCGTAGGCGATCGTCGCGGTCGGGGTCTCGGCGGTAGCGGTAGCGGCGAGGACTTCGGCTATCCCCGACTGGACCGCGCCGTGCTCGCCGGCTGTTCGGCCCTCGGTTGCGATCAATCTCTCCAGGATGTAGTCGGCAGCGTTGGCCATGTCCTCGACGTCCATCCGAGCGACGACCGGGTAGAGCTCGGCGGCGAGCCGATCGAGGCTGTCGCTGGGGAGTTGCCCGGGGTCGATGGCGACTAGTTCACGCCACCGCGGGTCGGCATCCTCCGCGTTCGCGATGGACTCGGCGCTCTGTACATACCGGCCCTGTTGCGCGTCGTGGCGCAGGGTTTTTTGACGGTCGCTGCCTGCGGCGAGTTTACGGGCGCACAGAACCGAAAGGGCCACCGTCGCCATGGCCGTGATCGGGATCTCCCCGCGGAAGCGGTTCATCACCGGCCAGATTTCGAGGCCCGCTGCGACCCTCTCGGCGACCTCGGCTGAGATCTTCTGCGTTCGGCGTTTCTGCGGCGGACGGGCCTTGAGCCAGTTCTCCACCTCTTCACGGTTGAAGAGCGGATTGGCCTTGGTCCCGCCGACCGGTTCGGGAAACTCCGACTCACGGCGGCGCCAGTTGCTCACCGCAGCCCTGCTCACCCCGGCGAGGTCCGCGATATCGCTGGGGGCCAACAGGCCGCTATCCGGTTCGTCCTGCATTGGGTCTCGTCTGCCTCACTGGTCGGAATGTGGGGATTTTCTGCTGGTCAGCTGGTTTTCGGAGCGGACGGTGGCAGTCCATCACCTCCGCTCGGAGTTAACAATACACCTCCTGGCTTGTGAATCAGATTCACCACTTGACAGATCGTAAAACGAACCGTAGCGTTAACAGTGTTGTTGTTGAACATCCGATTCACATGTTAGGAGCACGTTAATGAGAGTACCTCCTTCAGCGGTCCGGAGGCAGCCCCGACTGGCCCGCGGGCGCCGGCTCGTGCTGGTCGACATCGAGAACATCGCCGGCGGGGCCTGCACCACGGACGCTATCGCGCGCCAGGCCAGGGATGCCGTCGCCGCCACCGGCCAGATCGGTATCACCGACCACGTCGTCATCGGCACCAGCCACATCGGCCTGATCCCGGTCGGCACCAACTGGGACCGCGCCCGCTACGTCGTGCGCTCCGGGCGCGACGGGGCCGACCTGGCACTGCTGGAGGTCATCGCCGAGAACGTCGTCACGCGGTTCGAAAGCGTCGTGCTGGCCTCCGGCGACAGGATCTTCGCCCCCGCCGTGGCCGACCTAGCCGCAGCCGGCGTTGCGACCACCGTCATCGGACGCCGCGGGCACATCGCCCGGGCCCTGCACCAGGCCGCCGCCCGAGTCATCTACCTCGACCACACCCCCGACGCCCGGGCCGCGGCCTGACCCGGATCTACCAACCGCAGTTCACCCCCCACCAAGAGATAGGACCGTCCATGACCGCCCACGAATCACAGCAGACCCAGCTCCGCCGCATCATCATCCTGGGTGACCACGACACCCTCGGATACGCCGAGATGCTCGACCAGCAAGCCCTCCAGCACGGCGCCGTCATCGTCGAGCGCCACGCCTTCGGCCGCGGCGAAGCCCGTTCCGCCAGCACCCTGCACGAGGTTCCCGGCATCGTCGAGGCGCTAGGCCGTGCCTTCGA
>JAIBBI010000073.1 GCA_019694755.1 Gemmataceae bacterium | reverse complement strand
CAATCGGCCTTCTTCTCGTAGCCCTTGCCCGAAGTGGCCAGCAGAGTGTCGCCGTCCTTGATCCGGAAGCGGTATTCGCCGGCCGAGTCCTTGTACACTTCGACCGAGATGCCCGCGGCCACCTTGGCCTTTTCGGCTTTCTCGACTTTCTTAGGGGGATCGGCTTTGCCCTTTGTCTGAGCCATGGTCGCCGGCGATGCCGACAGCGCCGTCAGGGCCAGGAGGAACGCGAAGGCGGTACCGGAGAGCAGCTTTTCATGACGAGTCCTCGTGCGAGTCAGAAATGGGGTAGCTACTGCTCCACAGTATCAGCCGCCAGCGGTGTATACCAGCATGGCGAATGATCTTGGGGCAACTAGCAAGGACCCCGCGGCCGTGTACGAGCCGACAGAGCCGACAAGCAATTGAGGACGGCAAGTGCGGGAACCGCGACGACAACCGACATCGCACCGGTGGTCGGGGGAACTCATGCTGGGACCATGGACGGGCTGTTGCGACAAATCACGCCCAAGACCTGGGAAGGCGAGCTAAACGGCTACCGGGTCCAGGTATTCCGTCACGGCAACGGCTGGGTCGGCTCGGTCCGGCATCCGAAGGGCTTCACCGCCATTCAGTTGGAAGCCGCGCGATTCGAGTGGGCCGCGGCCAAGGCGAGGGCGTGGATCGAGGAGAATCCGCTGCCGGCGGCAATGACGTCGAGGTGAACTGCTTCGTGAGTGACGGCATCTTGCCGGGACAGCCTCTTTTGGAGATCCCTCGGGCGATGTGACTGGAGGAGTTTGGCAGGATTGTGTTGATTGCGTCGGTCGGGTGACAGTAAGGCAGTCTTAAGTCTCATTTGATTCCGTAAAATGGACTAAACGGACCGTAGCTCGACCAGACAGAGTGATCGAGGATTTTCTTCGGGAGCAGTTTGATGGTCGTGAAGTTCACGCACTTGCCGCTGCTTTATGGCGATCCTGGTGCTCGTGGAGTATTTGAAGAAATCGTCGTCCATCTGGTCCGCTGCGAACGCCCCGACACTGAACGGGTTCGAATCGTCCGAGGCGACGGTGGGATCGATGCACATGAAGGCAAGCTAACTGACCCAACAGGCGTGGATGTCTTTCAGGTCAAGTATTTTCCCAAGGAGATCGGTGACTCCCAGAAAGCTCAAATTCGTGATGCGTTCAAGACAGTTCGAGAAGCGACCGACTACAAGGCGAGAAGCTGGACGTTATGCCTTCCGATCGATCTCGGAATCCAAGAGAAAATCTGGTTCCAGAACTGGCGCAATTCGGTTGCCGATTCTGGCGTTTCGATTCGAACGCCCTGGGGAGCGTTCGAACTCGAAGGACTGCTTTTCCAAAAGAAGAACCAGCACTTGATCGATCGGTTTTTTGAACAGGGCCATCAAACAATCAACGCCGCAGTGTTCATCCAGAGCAAGGATGCGATCAGCATAAGCGAGAAGGACGCAGTTAAAATTGGGCCAAATGGCATCACAATTGTCGGACCGACGGTGGTAGACGCTGCACCGCCTCAGAAACCTCACGTTGTCCTTTCGGAGATCGAATTCCAGATCCTTCAGCTGTTCGTGAAGCACGAGGAGTTAATCACGAACCAAGTTGCAGGACTTTTGAAAATCCCCGAACTCAAGGCAAGGTTTTACTTGGACGAACTCTCTCGCAAACACGGTCTCGTGAGCTGGTTTGGGAACATGGATCGAGACATCCCGGATCGCTACATGCTAAATCACGAAGGACGACGATTCTTGGTTGAAAAGGGGTTCCTTGGCTGACACCCTCGGCTGAGCGTGCGCTAGCCGACGTGACCGACGCGCGCACTGCCAAGAGGCCGGTTGACCGCAGCGCGCCGGGCGGAGGTGGAACGGGAACTGCACGAGGCCCTCGTGGGTGCGACGGAGCGGCACGATCTCCGGGTGGAATCGTTGGGAGTGAATCTGGGCCACGAGTAGTCGTTCGGCGACCTGCCGTCCCCCACGGAAGCGGGGTAGAATGGCGGGTGCTGGTGTCCACGACTGCGACAGATAGGACGGACGGTTATGGCAACACAACAGACGAAAAGTCCCTACATGGTCAGCATTTACGACGACCCTGGCGTGAAGGCGGCGCTTCGCTTCACGTTCGTTCCGAAGGGGACGAACGACAACTTGCAGCCAGGACAGGTTCCGCAGCCACCCCCGCAGTACATCGTGACCGTCGCCGGTCACGACGACGGAACCACGTTCACGTGGGTTGCGGAGCCGGCGAAGGCAAGTGTCCGGAAGAAACTGGAGGAGATCGCGAAGAAGCGGGTGTCGGCTCGGCACGGGTGGCTCGCGCAGCTATCGGAACTCGTCCGGAAGGTAAAGGGCTGGGCTGACAGTCTCGGATGGAACACCCGGCTGACGGAAAAGAAGATGGAGGATCACGAGGTCGGGAACTACAAGGCCCCGGCGCTCCTTCTCCAGGACGACGCGGTGAGGCTCTTCCTAGAGCCCATTTCGCGGGCAGCTCCGGGCGCCGAGGGCGTCGTCGACCTCTACCGCATGCCAGCGTACGACGACATCGCGAGTCTGTATTACTACGCCAACAGATGGAACGTCCACTACATGGCCACCGGCGCACGTGCGGTCGGAAACATCCGCGAGACCGAGGCGAAGCCGCTGACGGAGGCGACGCTCAAGAAGCTGCTGGAAGAGATGAAGAAAGATGCCGGTTGATCGCGAAGATTGGGGCCAACAAATCAAAGAGGTCGAGCGGCAGCAGAAAACTGCCCGCTTGGCTATCGAGCGGTTACGCACGCAGATGCAAGGCGACGCATCCATCGCGCTCAGATTCCCCGACGCCCGGAACGTGACGCTAACATTGCAAGAGCTGGACCCTACCTACGTCATTCGCATCTTTGCGGTCTTCGAGAACGGTCTCCGATCATATTGGAACACCGAAAAGCCTGGGAAAAAGCCGGACATGAAGCCGCTGATGGACGCTATCGGATCAAGACGAAAGATCGACTACAATACTCTGAAAAAAGCCCATGAGGTGAGGGATTATCGGAACCAAATCGTTCACCAAAAGCAAAAGGGCGAGGCGAAACTCTCTTACACGTTGGAAGAGGTACGGAGACGGCTTAGCCTGTACTTTGACCGCCTTCCTTTTCAGTGGAGTGATTAGCCTTTGGTTGGTGATAGCATCTGTCTTACATACTCTTTCGCGTACCGCCTTTTGTCAGACCAGTCTTCCTGCACCACGTCCTTCACGTACACCGGCTCCCCGTCCACGCAAGTCGCAGGAACAGGCTTCTCACGCGGTCAGACGCTCCGCGGCACCGCGATTTCGCCCCGCAGAACGCCCAGCCCATCGACGTGATCCCGGGGCTCGAAGGCACCCGGGGGGCAGAGATTCGCACGCAAGTCTCAGCGGGAGTTTGAAACGTGTTTCGTTGGGGCGTCGGCAGGCACAGGACAACGGAAAGTAGCGATCAGTCGATTCCAGATAGGTCGTGTTGTGACCACCTTCACGCATGTGTCAGGTTAGGAGGCTCTTGCGTGCGTCGGTCCGACACGTCGACGCAGTTTTGAAACGGCGCTGGGCGATGTGACCGAAGCACCCATGATCAAGGTGCGGAGCGGCGGCTCGCCCAACCACGTCACGCCGGAATCGCTATCGTCTTGGCGGCTTCGGCTGGGCCGGAATACACGACGCAGTCTGCCACGCCTTCTCAAGTCACAGACGCACGCATGACTCACGAATACCTCCTGTGGTTCGCGACCGCTGCGTACGCGCTGCACGTCCTCGAGGAGTACGAGTACAACTGGCGTGACTGGGCCCGGCGGGTGCTCAAGCTCCCGGTCGAGTGGAACACCTTCTACATAGCCAACGCCATCGTGATCGTCCTCGGCGTGTGCGCCGCGTGCGTCGGGTGGCGCGAGCCGTGGTTCTCCCTGGCGTTCCCGGCGCTCATGCTCGTCAACGCCACCTTTTCCCACGTCCTGCCGTTCCTGTGGACGCGGATTAACTCCCCCGGCCTGTTCACGGCCGTCCTCCTCTTCTACCCAGTCGCCGCGTGGGCGTACTACGGGGCGTGGGCCGACGGTGTCCTCCTAGCCCGCGACGCGATCCTCTTGGCCGTGATCGGCGCTGCAATCATGGCTTACCCGATCGTGCTCCTGAGGGCGAAGGGCCTCCGGTACTTCCGGCAGGACGCGCCGACGTAACCTCAACCCCCGTCAACAACGGCAAGTCCACCACCCTACGGAACGATTGCGGTTCCGGTCCAATCCATTAACGCGCGCAAGCCGAAGTGGCCAGCGTGCATCGGGCCGACAACCCGCGGGCGATGTGACCTAAGAGCGCAACGTATCGTGTCTACGCTTGGAACGCCGGTGCCGCGGCCTCACACACGTCCCACACATCCTCGCCGAATTGACGCTCGCGGCACGCGAAGCTGAGGTGGTCGATAGATCACGCGATGTGGTAGTTGTCGAAGAAGTCCACGAACTTCGGTTGCAGCTCCTTCGCCGGGTTGCGGACGTCGGCGACGAACTTCGGGAAGTGGTCGATCATTGTCCGGGTCGTGGCGTGCGGGTTCACGTGGTAGACGTCCACCACGCCCGGGCCCGACGGGTTCGGATCGGGCACAATCTGGAAGTCGTCCTTGCCGGCGTCGTTGTGAAGCCAGATGCCTTTCTTGGTGTACCCGAGGTAGTACATGCCGTTGAGGATACGGTTGCGGAATGCAATAACCTTCTGGATTTCAGGATCAGGATTTGGCGACCAGGTGACGCCGGGCGGCTGGGGCAACTTGTCGGTGTAGACGCCGTTCGCCGGCGTGAACTTCGGGTACACGTTGCAGAAGCCGATGTTGAAATCCTCGCTCGACATCCTCGACGGCGCCGAACTGGAGTTCAATGTCTTGCCGATCATCTCGAAGTACGAAAAGCTGGCCGACACTAGGCCATATGCGGCGTGCGACCAGACCGAGGGGTCCCGCGCGGCCTCGATCTGCTTCAACATCTCCGCCGCGACCCCGAGCTGCCAGACCTCAACGCGGTACTCGAACAGGTCGATCTTCTGGTCGGTGGTCATCGTGGCCGGCATCGACTTTTTCAGGTGCATCGGGGCTTGGATGACCGTGCCAGTGTTGAAGTCGATGAAGCGACTCGCTCGAAACGGCGGCATCACCACCCTTTTCTTCGGGAAGAAAAGCCGGAAAAGCCAAGTGCCTGCATCCGCGATCCAGCGAACCACGTTGCGCCCCCTCACGCACCAGGGTCCATCCCCTCCTGCTGGGTTGGCGCGGGAACCTTCACAACCGTTGCTTTGTCCTGGAAGTGGATGAAGTCACGGACGCCGATCATTACATTCTTCAAGAATCGAAGGACGTATTCGAACTCATTGGCGTCGCGGTTCAACTGCACAGACACGATGTTCTGCGAAGTTGCAATTTTCGCCGCGCCGGCCTGCAACCCCATCGGGCTGACGACGATCCCGCCGTCGGCCCCAGAGTCGATGATTCGGAACGCCATCGCGTCCAGCTTGTCCGTGTCCAGGCGCTTCTTGTGCTTTTTGCATTCCACGATGAAGAAGCCCACTCCGTCCTCTTTCACACCTTTGGCGTCGATCTCGATTTCACGACCGGATTCGTGTCCAGGGACTTTTTGCTTCGGTGCAACGTGATCGAGGCCAAACTGCTCGGCAAACTGGTCCAGAAGGTAGTGGGCGACCTCTTCGTAGGTCCGCCAAGTCTTGTCGGCCATAAGTCTCTCCTGGTCCCTTGCGGCACGGAAATGCAAACCGATGCTGGCTACTTTGTCACCTTCTCACCCTTGGCCAAGTCCTTGCCATCGCCCTGGGTGACATCTTCGAACTTCACGTCTGCAACTTTTGGCTTGACCGGTTCGGCTGGCTTGGCCGGGATTTTCACCGCGAAATCGAATATGCTCTGGCGCAGTTCCGGGCTGTGGAGCGGGAATTCCACGAGTATGTTGTACTGTGGCGGGATCGTGGGCGAGTAGAGCCGGAGCCGGAGTTCCTCAAAGTGAAGCTCGACCGCCACCGCGTTCAGGTCCAGGTCATAGCACTGCGAATACGTCTCATGCGCCGGGTTGGGGAAGTTGTACTTGAACTTGTCGTTGTACTTCGGCTGGAAGTGCCGGATGAGAGCCGCTTCCGCGAAGCACACGCGCTGCCGTTCCGCCACGGGCGTGTCCAAGACGTTAAACAGGTGGGCCAAGTCTGCGTCACCCGTGACCTCGGCAGTGTGTTGTTGCCGGCCATCGAGCGACATGAGCGTGATCGGCGGCTCGAACGAGAGCATCGCGAGCCAGATCTCGTCCTCCGGCGCGTTGGCGGCGAGTTCGGCATAGATCGCTAGCAAGGTTTCGTGGTTCTTCAACCTGTTGGGCGCTGTGCGCTCTCCCTCCTTGCCATACGCCTGGCCGACGTACAGCACCTCCAGGTCAAGGTGCTTCATCTGACTGTAGTCATGGAGATCACCGGCAGTTTGGCTCAACAAATAGGAGGCATGGCAGCCAATGATGAGGTCGCCCTTTTCATCCAGAATCCGGACCTCGTTGTAAGGGTACTCGCACTTGATCGGCCGCTTCTCCGGTTCGACATCCATCCCGGTTGTAAACGGAACGTAGATCGGCCCCGTCCGCTCGTGAACGATGAATTGCGCCGAGATGGACTTGTCGCCATAAGTAATCGACGCGGGGTCGAAGGTAATCCGAGGACGCCGGCAGATCATGTAGATGTGGAACGGCATCTCATCGGCGATTTTCAGGAACTTTGCGTCGTCCATTTTGTGCCGTTGGATCAGGACTGGACGACTGCAAAGCATGTTCACGGCGGATTCCGAGATGTACTTGCGCCTAACCGCCGGCCCCTCATCGACCGAGGAATCAACGGCAGCCTGTTCCGCAGCGGTCCCGCGCGGGCGGACGTACACCTGAGCACATCTCTCGCACAAGACCTCAGTCACAGGCCCCCTTGGGAAGGTTCCAGGGAGTGAATCGTACCTGCGCTCAATCAGCGTCCCGTCCACCGGGCAGTAAATCGGTCCGCCCTTTCGTACCGTCTCCTCCACCGCCAGTCGTTCTTCAGCCGTCCATTCCCTGAACGCCGCTGCCTTCGGGTCGTCCTTCCGGCTGATGCTCATCCCGCAGCCGCATTTTCTGCACTCGGCCTTAAAAGTACCGTACCCATTGCTGCCCTGCGCCGGCACGATCGTCGTGCGAAGGGTCTCTTCGCACTTGTCGGTCGGGCATTCGGAGTATCGGTGAAGCCAGAAATGGTCGAAAATCGCCACCTGCTGCTCAGGCGTCCAGGGCATCGGTTCCCCCCTCGGCATTCTCTACCTGTGTTCGCTCGGCATCTGACACTATACGCGGCGGAAAAGCGAGTACACGCGCGGCAGCGCAAGTCCATCTAGGCCAACAGGATGCTGCCGATCCCGCCGACGGTAGCAACGAGCGAGCCGAGCGTCAGCAAGGTCGGGGCGTCGTCGTGGGCGCCGGCGTCCTTGGGGGCGTGCGGCGACAGCCGCTGCCGGTCGGTGTTGTGTCCGCGGACGAGGTTGGCCGTCTGCTCCTTGAGATCAGCAGCGAAGGGGTCGCCGGTCCAGACTCTGAATCAGGTACATTGCGCGCTCCGGTCCGACACACCGGAGTGAGTTTTGTCGCAGGGAGCGTCCGACCGGTCGCACGCCCCGGCCCGAGCCACCCCGACATTGTGCCCCAAATCAGATCGCTGCATACATAAGACGCGGCCGCCAGAAGGCAGGTCGGCGATGGTTCGGCGATACCGGCTGTGGATCCGCTTCGACACGGAATCGATGAGTGGGCAGGTCGCCCGTCCTGCGGTCTAAGCAGCCAAGACTTCGACGGCATTCTCTGTCAGGGCCAAATTGGTGATGAGGAGTTCGCGGTCGGAAGGTACAAGTAAATCGGAAGGGGACATGTCGGCGTCCTACCGTGCGGGCGACGTTGTCCGCAGATTCTAACGCGAGCCAGTCATCAAATCTGCGGTAGTACCGCTTTGAGCGGCCTCTGACAGCATTCAACGTCAAACGCATCCCCTCGTCGCTGGGCTACCTCACACCGCGGGAGCTCGAAGAACAATGGTGACCGGCCCCGGCGCAGACTACAACGACCCCGACCCGGGCGGAGAACAGGGCTCCGGTAGGAACCGACCCAAGCGCGGACCCGGGGCGCAGCCCGATCCGGGGCGGCACGACGCCACCCTCTTCGGATCGGATGTGGCATCATGCGACAAATCCACGCCGGCTGATGCGTGTCATGATAACCGGCGTTCGGTGGTCCCGTTTCAGGGGCGCACTACAGGAGTGATTGTGCAATGCTCACACCCAGCGACGTTCTCGACCAATACGGTTTTGGCGACTTCGTGCCGATCGAGCGACGGCGTTCGGTAGCCGATCTGTTTCCGCATCGACAGCATCGGTGCGGCCTTTACGTGCTTCGGTTCGCCAATGGGGAGCACTATGCCGGCTTAGCTCGGGACGTGACTCGACGTTACTGTCAGCACGCGAAGATCCATCCCGACATTTCTGGGATTTCATTCGTGGAAATTCCGTTGGAAGCACTGAACGAGACGGAGCGACGACTGATCGAACAACTTGAACAGTCGGGTTGCAAGCTCCGTAACATCACCTATCTCAGCGAGCCGATGATCGACTCGGACCTGGACGATCTCGTGTCCGAAAGTGAGCAGCAGCGATTTCTCTGCGGAGAGTCGGGCGTGGAACCAGCCACCTATCGAGTCGCGGACTCCGAGCTGCGGCGCAAGTATCGGCTTAAGTATGATCGATTTGCGGCTCATTCAGCTGCCGACGCGGTCGTTCGGGTGTACCGCGAATATGTTGGCAAATGTGTACCTTTCCCGAGACGCACGGAGCTGACGTTCTGGGCAGTTTCGTGTAAGCCCGGTCCTGGGCGTAAACGATTCCAAAACCTGCTGATGATGAACGTGAACTGGCAGGAAGTGTCGCAGTGCGTTGATGACGATGGCGTGCTTGGATTCAACTTCCATTTGGCACGTTCGGTGATCAAGAGGACGTACTATTCCATCGGCGGCTTCCAATTGAGCTTCGAAAACTGCGAGGTCGACGAACACGCCTATGCGCCGGGAGGGCCGGATCAATTTCGAGTTCACGTGACAGGTGAAGAAGCCGCGAGTCAGCTGCTCGCCAATCAAACCGTCGTCGATGCAATCCGGTTGCTCAATCTCCGGTTGATGCGGAAGGGGCCAACAACTCACGGACGGTTTCACTGCTTCGATTTGGCCGACAGACTTCTAGAAACGGACATTCATGAATGATTGTTCCTCCGGCAGAAGCGTCCGGAGTTGTTGACAAAGCGGACATGAAGGCCGGTCTTGGAACCATGCAAAACAACTCCAGGAGGGGGCCCACATTTTCGCGAGAGTGCTGTATCGCGCATTTGGCATCAGCGGCTACCACTGCGTCCGCACCGAATACCTCGAGGACATGGTCGTCTTCAGAATCGAACAGAAGCGTGATACGCCCCGTTGTCCCGTCTGCGGTTCGGCCTGGGTGACCGCCCACTGCTGCGAAGACCGCTGGTTCCGGCTCGTGCCCGTCGGCCGCAAGCTGGTGCGGCTGTTCTTCCGCATTCCCCGCGGCGAGTGCGGTCAGTGCCACGTCACCTGCCAGGTGCATGTGCCGTTCGCCGAACCGCTGTGTGCGGCGGAGTAAAAGTGCAGCGCGGGGCGGGGGAAAAGTGAAGCGCTGATGGGATGAAGTTTACACGGCGGCGGTGCCTCCGGGGTCGAGAGGTCGGGTCGGAATCAGGATTTTGGTTCGGTCCGTCGTCGACGTTTCGCGTCGTGCAGGCGGTAGCTTTCTCCGGACGTTTCGACGATGACGCAGCGGTGGGTCAGTCGGTCGAGGGCGGCGCCGGTGAGTCGTTCGGGGCCGAGGACTTCCGTCCACTGTTCGAATCCGAGGTTGGCGGTGAGGACGATGCTCGAGCGTTCGTAGGCGGTGGCGATGACGTCGAAGAGGAGTTCGGCCCCGGCCTTGCTGGCGGGAACGTAGCCGAACTCGTCGAGGACGAGCAAGTCGAGTTTGGCGAGTTGCTGGCGGAGGCGGAGCAGTTGCCGGTCCTGCTCGGCTTCACGGAGCGTGGTGATCAGTTCGGTCACCCGCCAGAAGCGGACCTTCTTCCCCTGGGCGCAGGCGGCCATGGCGAGGGCCGTGGCCAGATGGGTCTTCCCGGTCCCCGAGGGGCCCACGAACAACACGTTTTCCCGGCGGGTCAGGTAGTCGCCGCGAGCCAGGTCGAGGATCTGCGGCTTGCTCACGCTCGGCCGGGCCGGGAAGTCGAACTCGTCGAGCGTCTTCGGGGCGGGGAACCGCGCCGCCCTGAGCCGTCGGTCGGCGGACTTGCGTTCGCGGTCGATCAGTTCCAGGTCGAGCAGTTGCAGCAGGAAGCCGAGGTGGTCGACGTTGTCGGCAGCGCACCGGGCCGCCACCTTCTCGCACTCGCTCAGGACGGTCGGCAGCTTGAGGGCCTTCAGGTGGTGCTTCAGCAGCACGGTGCTCTTCGTGTCGGTCTTCATGACGTCACCCCCGTCAGCAGAACGCCGTAGGCGCTCACGTCGGTCGTCTCGACGCGGACGCCGTGGAGGTGGAGGCGGCCGTCGAGCGGGAAGAGTTCCACCGGCCGGTCGGCCCGGAAGTCGAGGACGACGCGGATGCTGTCGGGATCGACGACGTCGAGATCGAGGGCGTACTCGACGGCGTCGGTGAGTTGCGTGAGCTTGTACTTCTCCAGGAGACGCAGGACGCGGATGAACGCCCGCGTGCCGTGCCGCTCCTCGGCCTCGAGCCGCCGCCGCAGGAGATCAAAGCACTCCGGGAGGTGCCAGTCCTGGAGCGGCCGGGCGTGATCGAAGCCGCCGGGCTTGCGTTCCAGCAGGGCGAGATAATGTACCGGATCGTAGCGGTACTGCTCGCGGTCCCAGCAGCGGGCGTGCCGGGCCACGACCCGGTCTTCGTGCACGATCTTCACCTCGTCGACTGTCGCGACCACGGTCAGTTCGCGGTAGGCGTACCGGGTCGGCACCGAGTACTCGTTGTTGTCGAACGTCGCCAATGACAACGCATCGGCCGTCGTCGACGCGACCCGCCGGGCCTCGAACGGACGCTCCGGCAACATCAGGAACGCGTCCCGGTCCTCGACCAGACCGGTCGCGATCGTGGCCGACTTGCCGCGGACGTGACGCTCCTGGTCCCGCCGGCACTGCTCCTCCAGCAGAGCGTTCAACTCCGCCAGCGATGCCACCGCCGGCACGGGGACGAGGAAGTTCGAACGGGCGTAGTCCACCAGCTTCTCGACGTGCCCCTTCTCGTTCGGACGCCGGACCAGGCAGAAGTGCGTCTCGAACAGGTGGTAACTCGTCAGACGCAGGAACTCCCGGGTCGGGATCCGGTCCCGGCTGCCGACGATCTTCGCCACCGCCACCTTCGCGTTGTCGTAGGCGATCCGCCGGGGCACGCCGCCGAAGAACCGGAAGGCCCGCACGTGTCCTTCCAGGAACGTCTCCGTGCACTCCCGGGGAAACACCTGCAGGTACACCGCGCCCGAATGGGGCAGTGTCATGACGAACAACGCCACGTCGGTCTCGACGCCGGCCAGGATCACCCTGGCAAACCCGTAGTCGACTTGGGCCTCTCCCGGTCGATGCTCCAGCGGCAGGAACACTTCCCTCCGGCCGACCTTCATCTCCCGGACCGCGTCCTTCACCGACGTGTAGCTGCCGGTAAATCCGTGCTCGTCCCGCAGCCGCTGCCAGATCCGCTGGCCCGTGTGCCGCTGCTTCCGCGGCGCCTTCCCGTCGTCGTCCAGAATCTGCCGGATCACCGGCAGCAGCGGTTCGATCGTGCGACGCCGGGCCGGCCTCGTCCGTCGGTATCCCGGCGGTTCCTCGTGGGTCAGGATTTTGGCCAGCGTCTTCCAGTGAATCCGATACTGTTCGCACGCCTGACGCTTGCTCAGCCCGCCGGTCAGAACCCGGCGTCGGATCTCGCTCCATTGCTCCATGTTCGCGTACACCTCGGTGCCTCCTGCGGCCGGATGATAGGCTGTTCCCCATCATCGCAGACCACAGCAGTGCACGGTTGTGCGCTGCACTTTTCCCCTGCCGCCGTCTCCCCGCCCCGCGCTGCACTTTTACTCCGCCGCACACATCGGATAGCGAGAACACCTCCGTGAACTCGATCGTACCCAACTCGATCTTCGTCGACAAAGTCCGGTCGGCGACCACCTTGATAGGTTGGTCCACGAGGGTGGCTACGGTGCCTCCGTTGACGTACCGCCAGCGGTAGGTCTTGCCGTGGGTAGGGTAGTCACCCATCGGGCCTTCCCACCCGACGACCCCTCGGTCCCACCGGATGACTTCTTCGGGAGTCGTGATCGCCCGCCACACGGTTGCGATGTCCTCCTGGATGCGGACCGCCTTCTCTACCTTGGGCATGTCTTTCGGCCTCCTTATGAATCACGCCCGGAATCACCGTTGGCGTTGAGAGCCGCTCGTGGTTCCGGGCGTCGATGAGATGGGCGATAAGACTGGCGTTAACCGGGCATCACGTTGACGGCTCCGCCTCGGCCGTCAGGCGTAACGCCCGCATTGCGTTTGCCGTGGTGTTGAAGGCCGTCTGGTCAAGCGTCCAGCCGCGAGCGGTCGCCAAGGATGTTAGCGTCAGTCGGATGAAGGCGGGTTCGTTCCGCTTCGACGGGCAGCCCACAGGCCGGAGGTATGGTGCGTCCGTCTCAACCATGATCCTATCCGGCGGGGCGAACGCGGCGGCCTCCGACAGCATCCGGCCGGTTATTTCGCCGAAGGTCAGCGTCCCGGCAAAGGACAGGTAATGCCCCATGTCCACCGCCAGACGGGCCTCCGCAACTGTGCCGGAAAAGCAGTGGAACACGCACGTAACGCCCCGGTGTTGGCGAAGCACTGAGAACAGGGTTTCATGGACCTTACGGATGGAGGCGACGTTTCTGCCCGAACCACGGACGTGGAGGATGACCGGCTTGCCCAGCTTGGCCGCGAACTCCAGTTGGGCTTCGAGCGAGTTGACCTGGGTGGCCACGTCCGGTCCCTTGAAGAAGTCCAGCCCGGTCTCTCCGACCGCGACGCACTCCTCCGTGACGCACATGGCGGCGATGTCCGCCCACTCATCCCGGAAGCGGGCGGCGTCCACCGGGTGCAGCCCGCCCGCGAAGTGGAGGCCAACAAGGCTACGGGCGACTTGCCGCGCGGCCACACAGTCTTTCCGGGAGGTTCCCACGACGATGCCGCAGGTCACGCCCGACGTGACCGAGCGTGCCCACACCTCGCCCACGCGGTTGCCGAAGTCTTGGATGTGACAGTGAGTGTCGATGATCATTTCGGTTGTCCTTTCGAGAAGAGGCATTGTTTGTTCAGGTTGAGGTCCGGAGGCGAGCGACAACGTACCCCGGACCGTTGGGCTGGCTAAAAGCGCTCGGCGAGCAGGCGGACGACCTCGTTCGGCCGCATCGCCTTGAGCCGCGCGAACTCGGCCCGGCGGGTGGCCAGGTAGCAAGCGTGGAGTTCCCGGCCCATGCGGTCACGCAGGTAGCCGTCGAGGGTAAGGCAGCGCAGCGCCCGATCGAGCCGCTGCGGCAAAACCGGCTCACCTGTCTTCACCTTGATGGCGTGTTTCTTGGCCTCGGGCGGAAGCGGCTGCTTCTTCTCGATCCCGTCCATGCCGGCGGCGACGATGGCCCCCAACGCCAAATACGGGTTGCACGTGGCGTCGGCACACCGGTACTCGATGTGGGTCACCGCCCCGCCCTTGCAGAGCGGCACCCGCACTGCCGCCTCCCGGTTCGACCGCCCCCAGCCGCGGACAGCGCCGCTCCACATGCCGGGCCGCAGCCGGTCATAGGAGTTGAAAGACGGGCAGGTGACGGCGACCAGCCCCGGCAGGTGGGCCAGCACCCCGGCCACGAACCCGCCGCCAGTCGGCGACAGGTTCTCCCCGTCCCCGGTGACGTTGTCGTCGTCCTTCCACACGCTCAGGTTGATGTGCGAGCCGCTGGATGGCCGGCCCGGCAGCGGCCGCGGCAGAAACGTGGCCCGCATTCCCCGCTGCGCCGCCAAGTCTTTGAGTGTGCTGCGGACGACGATCTGGTCGTCGGCGGCCTTGAGCGGGTCGGCCGGCGTGATCGCCACCTCGAACTGGCCGGGGCCGGATTCGGGGTGGAGGGTGACGGGTAGAACCGCTGCCGCCTCCAGTGATTTCGCGGCGGCGGCCATTAGGTCGGCCGCGCGGCTGAAAGCGTCGTCCTGGGAGTAGACCGACCTGTCGATGGGGGCGAACGTGTCGCCGCCGAAGACGTAGAACTCGTTCTCGAACGCGACTCTAAAGGAGTACCCAGCGTCCTTCGCCCGGCTGACAACGTTGTCGAGGAAGGTCCGCGGGCACAACCCCCAGGCGTCGCCTTTGCCGTCCACAATCGGGCCGAACACCCGCCCGTGCCCCTCGCAGTGCAGGATGGGGCGGAACGTAGACCAGTCAGCGGCCAGCCGCACTTCCGTGGTGGCGTCGATCGGTGGCTGCTCGATCACGGAGTCGTCGATGGCCGTCATCAACTGCTCGACGGCGGACAGCCCGATGTGCGTCGGAGCGGGCGATTTGCCGTCGTGGCCGACATAGCGGACTTTCGAGCGGACGACGCCGTCGTTGCACACATAGGTGAACCGGACGAAGCAGACGCCGGTTCGGTTCGGGTTGGCGGTGTTGCCCTTCGCGTGGGGGTAGGAGCTGTTCGTCGACGCGCGGGCGGCCCGCCGCGTCGTTTTCTTGCCGTTGGTGAGCATCGATCGCATGGCCATGTCCTTTTCAGATTGTGAAACCGGCCGCAGCAGTTCGGTGCCACAACCGGTTCGGGAGGAAGGGGGACTAGTAGTTGCCGACGGAGATGTTCAGGTTCGCCGACTTGAAGCGGTAGCACTTGACGAGGCGGGGGTTCAGCTCCGAGGTCAGGCACAGCCGGTTGTGGGGCAGCGGGCGGCCGTTCCAGAGTTTCCCGGCCGAGACCGCCCGCCCGACCTCTTGCCGGATGGCGAGGTCTAGTAGGGGCTGCCTCGGGCCTAGCTGATTCAGGCTGTGCTGACGGCCGTAGAAGTCCACAATCCACTTGAGATCTGTCGCCAGCGGGTCAACCGAGTTGCCCATGCTGCAGATCCGCGCCGCTCCGCGGACCACCGCGTCGGCGTCGGCGAACGCCGGTGGCCCCTCAATCTTCGTTTCCCAGTCATCCCCGGTGGTCACGTTGACCGAGTGCAGCAGCCCGACGTCCCAGCCGTTCTGCTCGATCATGTCGCCAGTGTTCGCCACGATCTCGTCGAACTCGGCCTGCCGGACGGCAAGCGGCTTGTGCGTGTCATTGACCAAGTTCTCCCAGCGGACGAGCACGACATCCAGCCGCTTGACCCCCAAGTGGCTGCGGAACAGGTCGGCGCACTTCAGGAAGTGCGGGGTTTCCTGCACTGCGGTTGGGCTGGCGAGCACGAACACGACGCCCGCCGCGTTTGGGTTGCTGGCCGCCCCGCTGATGGACGCGGCAATCTCCTTCGTGTTCTCCGGCTTGGAGCGGAGAAGTGGATGAATGTCCGTCAACAACCGGCCGGCGAGCCGAGCGCCCGCGACGTTCGTGTTTAGTCGGCACTTGATGTCATCGATGCCCTTGCGGATAGACTCCTCGCGCCAATCTGCCGTGAACGTACTGATCGGGCGGGCGGCATCATTCTGAACGTCCACGAATGCCGAGAACCCAGGATCTAGCACCATGAGGCACCTCCGGGAATTGGACTGCCGAGTCGGCGCGTACCGTGGGCGTAACCAGCTCCGGATGGGGGCCGGCGAACGTCACGGCTCGAGAATCGGCTGTCGGATAATGGGACCGCCAACCGGCAATGTTGCCGGGCGGAACAGGTCACAGAGTTTGAAGCGAGTTGTCTCCGTGCCGGTCACCATGATGTCGAGACTGGTGACCAAACCCTTTCAAAAAAAAACCAAACACCCTCCGTTTCTGCCATAATGCACCCCACCGCCAAGAACTACCAACGGTTGCCACCCTTTGAAGGTCGGGTATAGTGAAGAAATCACGGAGTCTACTGGATTAGGGTTGACTCCAAACACCAAAGGTGGTCAAACCGGTCACTCAATTCCAGGACCATTCTTTAACTGTGGTGCGTGGACTGCACCGGTCAATGCCAGCGGAAGGATGTATGGAAGAGGAAGATGATCATTTGATCGCCCGCTCAGCTAACGGCGACAGTACGTCGTTCAATCTGCTTTTCCATAAATATGCCAAAGTCGCATTCCAAGCTGCAATTCGATGCGGGCTCGACGAAGCGAGTGCCGAAGACGTGTCGCAAGAGACGATGATGAATCTGTGGGTAGGCTCGTCACATTTGAGTGAACTCCGCAACATTGCAGGTTGGGTATACCGTGTAGCGTCGCGAAATGCGGTGAACGTTTTGAGAAAGAGAAAAGAACGCGGAATAGACGACGACACTCTAGCGCATGTACCTGATAACTCGCCGAATGAGGCTGAGGTCGAAGAGGACTACGAAGGCCTACGAATCTGCTTGGGCGAGCTCGGCAAGCTCGACATCAAGGCTCTCGAGATCGTTAAACTTGTGTGTTTACAGGAAAAATCGGTTGTCGAAGTGGCAAAAACTAGAGGGGTCACACCAAACGCTCTTTACATCATATTAAGTCGCGCAAGAAACAACTTGCGGGAATGTCTTCAGCATCGCTCTGGTGCCCGTGTACCCTCATGGTCACGAGCATCCGGCGCGAAAGCAGGTGGACCTTGAATACTCGTCCGACTGATGAAGAACTTGCGAAACTGTTCCGAATCCTCGCACAGACCCAACACGAGGATGAAACTCCTCAGACTTTTCGTCTTGAAGATCTACCTGTGTCAAGCACTCACAGCTTCCGAGTTCAGGTCCCTGGAATTCCCTGCACCGAGGATATGTCCAAACGCTCGTCCCCGGCCGGCCGCCCGCCGGGCTGCCTCACTGTTCCCGAGATCGTGCATTTCGCGTCTGCCGGTTGGACCGCCGAGCAAGAACAACACATCCAGGTCGATCGCTGCCCGCGATGCCTCCGGCTCCTTGGGAAGATCAGCCCTGAAAAGGTGCCTGCGGGGGCGTCCCGTCGCGGTTTCGTCGCCGACCGCGTGCTCACGCGGCTCGCAGAAGGTGGGTCGGTCACCCTCTCCTTCCACGACACCGACGACGTTCGGGCAAAGTTGACTCGCGACCCGAGCGAAGGCCACCAACTCGAAATACGGTGGGATCACACTATCGATACGCCGGTCGTGGTGTGCATTGAAAGTGGCGGACTCCCGACATGGCGAAGGCAGGTTATGCCGACTTTGGATGGAAGCGAAGCGGTTGCCAGCGTACACGTCGAGGATGCCCTCGGGGATGGCCCACGTGTGCTTCTGATCGAAATCGTTTCAGCGCCTACTCCCCCTCCAGCAGTTGCCCGAGAGCCGGGCGAGCCTTCGTCGAATCGCTGTTTTGTCGCAGTGGAGGACAACGCCCGTGCCAAACTCGATGACCTACTGAAAGCTCGCCCTGCGGTTCCTTCCGTCGAACCGTCGCGGGCCGCGGGGTGTAGTGTCTGGGAAGGTTGGGTCACGACTTTGGGGGCACCGTTTGCCGGTAATGATATGCCGATGTTCCCGCTGATCCGGGAGCACTCAGTTGCCGATAGTGGCTACGCGCAGATGGCCCTGGATGAGGATGCAGGCGTTGAGGAGACGGAGGAACTCCCGGCAGGTCAGTGGCGAATGCGTGCCCTAGCCGATCAACTGCTTTCTTCTTCGCCGAATGTCGCGTTGCAAGGCGAGATCGTACTCGGAGTGGACTGGTATGCCAGCGGCAGACTGGAGGTTTGGCCGTCGGGAACCATCCGTCTGGAACCGGGGTTCAATCTGGCCATCGCTTGGCGAACTACCGCGGGCCGGATTCGGGCGTTCGCGCAAGTGGCCGGCGTCGATACGCCGATGGTGTTGCGACCGGAGGTATGCAGCGGGCCGCAGCCGGGCGAGGTGCTCGAGTGCTGGTATGTCAAGCCTGAGGGACCACAGTCGTGGGCTGTTGCATGGCTCACGCTGTTTGAACCGACCTAATCTGCAACGGCAATTGACGGGGTACAAACATGACTGAGCCGCCGGACGACCTCCCCGAAGGCATGCCGAGCCGGCAAGAATTGCTCGACCGAGTGGACGAAGTCTTGCACCCCGAGTCCGGCATTAAGTCGCTGTCGCCGGCGTTCCGCGAGCGGGTCCGACAGACCGTGCGAGCGTGGAGTTACCGCCACCTAGGTGGGTATGTGATGCGCCGGCTCGGCCGGGCAGCACTCCTTGACCGCTATATCCCGGCTGGCCTCATCCAGTTGCACGACACGACCGGGCATCAAACGGGGCCTATCAGCGACACCGAAGCCGAGACGATGTTCGCCCAACTCCTGGATACCGCCCGGGTCGTCTCGGACGCTTACCCAGTCCAAAAGACGTTCCTCCTCACCCAACTCTGGGCGATACCGGTACAGCCCGAGTACCCCTGTCGGGCGGAGCACTGGTGGCTCATCCTGGCGACGGTCAACTGCTTCTCCAACCTTGGCGACAACACCGAGGCGTGCCGGATGATTGAGGCCGACCTAATGCCGGACGATGCCGCCCCGGCAATCTACGCTCCCGACCAGATCCGACTGTGGCTCGATTGGATGCCTCGGCAGGAGTTCGCGCAGAACTTGGACGCGGACAAGGCGTTGAGCATGATCGCTACCCTGGCGCACACCACGGCCAGTGCCGCCGGGCGGAAGCCGGAGCACGGGCTGGCTTTGCTCGAGGGGCTGTTCGGGTTCAACGAGGCGACGTACACCTCGCCGGCCGCCGTGAGGGAAGCGATACGTGTGTCTGTACCCTACCTCTTCTTTCACGCGGGTGGTATTACGCAAACGACGCTCATCACCTGCCTGACCCGGCTTTCGAGGAAGCTGCTACAAGTTGTGGGTCGGGACGTATGGCCGGCGGTGACGCTGTTGGACGGGTACCTGCGGGTGGACTTACACGGGATTGACGTGGTGCTCCGGTCGGACGTATTCCGCAACCTCTCTGCCGCCGACCGGGAAAAGTTAGTGGTCGAGCTATCCGACTGCTACCGGGTGCACCCGGAGAAGTGGCGCGACTCTGTAACGCTGCTCGAATCGTGGTTTCGGCTAACCCCCCAGGCATACGCATCTTACGCGGCCATGAAGGCGACACTTGATGAATGGTTCGCAGAAAAGGACGGCCTGTTACAGTCGGAGAGCATTCTGCTTTATGCTCTCGCCGGTGGTCTGTTTCGCAGTGGAGCCGCCGGACAGGCCAGGGCTGAACTCCTACTCCGCGCCTGGCTCCACTTGGATGAGTCGCTGCCTGTGTTTCGCGATCACCACATGATGCGGGCGGCGCTTGGCATGTCGCGGCTCGTGCGGATGCCGACCAGCTACCAGGCCTCGCTGCTGGCGGTGTACGCCAAGTGCCTGACCACGACAGAGAGTCGTGCCCGGCGCGGCGTGCTCGTCCTCGAAGCGTGGCTGGGCATCGATCCGGCCGACTACGGTGTGTACGAAGCAGACGGAGAAGCGCGCTTCATCATCGGCAACAAGGCCTTGCGGGCTCGTTTAGAAGAGAGTCCGCTGTTCCGATCGCTCGGCCCTTTCAGCCGCATCGACCTCGTCGAATCGTTGGCCGACTGCCACGCCAAACTCGGTTTGGTCGGGATGTACAAAGCGGGCCAACTCGTCGAGTATTTGGGATGCTCCGCGGACGATTCTGCCGAGCTCGCTCCCCCGACACCGCTGTCCCTGCTCGGCAATCCGTTAATCGCGCACAGCCACCCTGAGAGCGTTGTCCGGCTCATTACGTACTGGCTGCTCGGCATCGGGGACACGCTCTCGCCGCTCGGGGTCGAGGGTGCCTGTCGGCTGGTTGAGTACATCCGGTCCGTGCGAGACGAGCAGCTTCCGACACTGCAACACCGCGCGGAGTTCCTCGGCCGCATCGGACTGACCCGGCGAACGTTGAGTGAACTCGGAGCACGCTGGGTCCGGGCAGCAGCGGCCGCGGGCGAGCCGGCCGAATCCCTCCGCATAGAGGCTCTGCTACTCGGTTGGCTGGAGGAGTTGGAGAACCGACTACTGGTCGAGCGGATCCGTGGGTACGCGCCGCCAGCCGGCCCAACCGCCTATTTGGGACCCGTCACCGACTGGCCATTCCCGCCGGACCGCCCGCCCCTCCCCGTACAGTTAAAGGACCAGTACCTGCCGGGCAACTCGGGGGCCGACACAGATATGGGGCTGTGCGAGGTACTAGGAATCGACACCGACTGGACCGCGCCGGCAGCCGAGGGCCATAACCCGGTCGGCTTACTGCCGGCCTTGCGACCCGATCCCACGCCGTGGGGCCAGATGATTCCGCCGGGTGCCGTCTGGCTACGGTTCGCGTTCACGATAGACGGCACCCTTCTCTGGTGGGCGTACCTTGGCACCGGCAAAGAACCAACCCGGCTGGCCGCCGGAAGCAGCCGCCCCGGAGCCCAAGGCCGACTCGACCGGGCCGTCCGGCGGTACGACTTGGGCATCGATTTGGCGTGGCTGGCGTACCGGCCCAACTTCCCTTCCCGTCGGATCGAGCGGGCCTTCGAGCAGGCCCTCGAACAGGCCGCCGCGGCTCTCGCCGGTGGGCCGCCGGACGGCCTGATTGCCGCGGCCGACGTGCTACAGAAGTCGGCCCGGCTGAGCACCCTGGCCGACCTGTTACGGCGATGGCAGGCCGCTCCGGACGCAGACCTTCACTTGGCGAGCGATCTCCGGGAAGCCATCACTGCGGCTCGGGCTGAGCCGCGGGCAAGCGGGAACGAACCCGCCCGCCGTGCCCGGCTCGACAACCTGACAGATCAGTTGGTCGCCGCCGTGGCATCGGAAGTGTCCCTAGCGGACCTCGAAGTGGCCGACTGTGACTGGCCATCCACCGATCTGATCGTTCAGCCGCAAGGGTCCCTGTGGGCAGCACCGCTGGAGTGGTTGAGTTTCGGCGGAAAGCCGCTGTATGAGCAGGTGGCGTCGATCGGGCATGTCGTCTCATTGGCCACCCGAGCCGGGGGCACGACCTCACCGCCCGCGGCCGACCGACTTGTCTCCGCTCAGTGGCTTGCCCCACCCCGCAAGTTGGACGACGGGCTTGCCCTGCTCCACGTCGGGCTGAAGCATGTGGCTGGTCTTCACAACTTGGCTGTGTGCGGGCTCGCCGAATCCCCGGCGGCCACTGTGTCCGCTGTCGCCTGGGCGCTCACAGGATTTGCCCCGCGGGTGGCGGTGATCGCCGGCCACGGCGTTCCGGCCGCGTCTGGAGTGCGACTGATGGACCGGCCGTGGTCTGGCGGCGGTGCTGCCCTCGGGGCGGTCGAACTGCTCGTTTTGGTCGCATGTGCAGTCGGTCGGGTCCGCGAGTCTGACGACCGAGACGTGATCGGGCTCTATGCCGAACTTGCGGCACACCATGCCAGGTCGGTTGTCGCTGCCCGCTGGCCGATCGCCGACCGGGAGGCGGCCACATTCGCCGTCGAGGTGGTCGAGCAATATCTCCGGGCGGCCGCGGCGGGCGAGCCGAACCCACGGGCCCGCGCATTAGCTCGCGCCCGTCGGGCGCTGGTCGGGGCGGCAGCACCGTATGGGGTGAGCCGGCACCTCGCGGCCGCCTTCGAGGTTTACGGAGCCGGGTAGTTTGGGCTTCACCCCCCGACGTACACTTCGAAGGTGATCGACACTTGTTCGGTGAACGATCCGCCGGATTGTCGGCGGCCCGCACGTCAGAGATTTCGATTACGCGACCGGCGAGGATAATTGGCGGTTTCAGGGCTTTCGGCCGCAGCTACTTCGGCGGCGTCAACGTCGCGCTTGCCGATACTGACGACGACGGAACGGTTGAAACCGTCGCCGCCATGAGCCACGGCGACCCCGAAGACACGGCCTTCGCCGCCAATACTTATGCCAAAGGCGAGGACTTCATCGCTTTCGACCTGAGTTTCTTGGGTGGGATCAACGTAGGTTAAGGGTCCAGACAACCGCCGCACCGCCAGAGTGACTTGGAACCGAGACCGCATTGCTGACAGGGCGCGAATTACCATTCTCTCAGGAAAACAGTCGAATTGAGCCTCGGTGGCATCGACCGAAGTTGTGAACCTCAGGTGCGTAACTGGCTTCGGTCCGACACACCGCAGTGAGTTTTGTCGCAGGGAGCGTCCGACCGGTCGCACGCCCAGGCCCGGGCCACCACGACATTGTGCCCCCAAGTTAAATCGCTGCCGCCATAAGACGCGGCCGCCAGAACGCAGGCCGGCGACGGTTCGGCGATACCGGCTGTGGATCCGCTTCGACACGGAACCGCAGAGTGGGCAGGTCGCCCGTCCTGCGGTCGAAGCGGCCAAGACTACGACGGCATTCTCAGTCAGGGCCAAACTGGTGATGACGAGTTGGCGGTCGGTAGGAACAAGTAAATCCGAAGGGGACATGTCGGCGTCCTGCCGTGCGGGCGACTTTGTCCGAAGATTCTAACGCAAGCCCGTCATCAAATCTGCGGAAGAACCGCTTTAATGTCATCGGGCGCTTCAAAACCAGCCACCGATGGGCGCTTCAAAACCAGCCACTGAAGTGATGGGTGATCGTCATGGTTTGCAAGCGTAAACCCGGCTGGTCGGGTGATCAACTCGGGTCCGCGGATTTTTCCGCGGATGTTCGTTTCGGGCGGCCGTGTTTGTCGGGAAGGCAAGTGTGGCAAGAGTCACGGGTCGTCGGTGACTGGTGGTTGTTCGCGTCCGTTACCGGCCGGCAAAGTGCCGGAGGGCGCTTTGGCTGGTTTTGAACCGGCGTTCCTGGGTCCGGAGCCGGAGGGCGCTTTGGCTGGTTTTGAGGGGTGAGGGTCATCGCCGGAGCCGGAGGGCGCTTTGGCCGGTTTTGACTCGGGCCCCGGTAACCAGGAACTGTCACCGTCCGAAGGCCGTTCGGACTGCTCGGAGGGGTTTTGGTTCTGGTTTCTCAAGCGATAGCTCCTGCCGGTGATACGAACGATCTCGGCATGGTGCAGGAAGCGGTCGAGGATGGCGGTCGCGCTGGGCACGTCGCCGATGAGTTTTCCCCAATCCTCCAACGGCCGATTGGAGGTCATGATCGTCGAGCGGGTTTCGTACCGCCGCAGGATGATCTCGAAGAGGTACTCGCCCGAACGCTTGGGCAACTGCTTCATGCCCATATCGTCGACGATGAGTAAATCGGGTTTGAGATAGCGGGCCAGCACCTTGTCCTCGCCGCCGAGCGCCTCGTCGTGCAGGAAGTCACGGACCAGGTCGAAGATCGAGCGGTACAGCACGCCGAAGCCCA
>JAIBBI010000229.1 GCA_019694755.1 Gemmataceae bacterium | reverse complement strand
GGAGCAGACCAACGGCGCCATTCCGCGCGGCGCGGTCGTGATGCTGCACACCGGCTGGGGGAAGCACGTCGCCAATCCGCCGCGTTATCAGAACAAGGATCTGATGGGGAAGATGCACTTTCCCGGTTACTCGGCCGAAGCGGCCGAGTGGCTGGTGCGCGAACGGGACGTGCGTGGAATCGGGATCGACACGATGAGCATCGACCGCGGGTTGTCGACGAAGTTTGAGGTGCATCATGTTGTCAACAAGGCCCGCAAATACGGCCTTGAAAACGTGATGCACCTGGATCAACTGCCGGCGAAAGGATTCGGCGTCATCGTCGCGCCCGTCAAGATCGAGGGTGGCACCGGCGGCCCTGCGAGGATCTGGGGAGTGGTCGCAAAGTAGGGACGGGCGTGCCTGGAGGACACATTGCGCGCGGCGAAGCAAAGCTTCGTGGCGGGTGCGTGACCAAGCTGGAGCTTGGTCACGAGGGGAAACTCAATTGAATGAGCCGACCTGCTATCCGAACAGCTTCGTCATCGGCTGGCCGGCATACAGCGGAACGGGCCGGCCGGAACGGTCGGGCAGCGTCTGGTCGTGGGGCACGCCCGAAGCATGCAGAATCGTCGCCGCCACATCGTGTGGCGTCACGGGGTTCTCGATCGGCCGGGTCCCCTGCTTGTCGCTCTTGCCGTACACGGCGCCGCCGGTGACGCCGGCCCCGGCCATCAGCCCGCTGTAGCAGTACGGATAGTGCTCGCGCCCGGCGTTGGCCTTGTTGATGTTGGGCTGCCGCCCGAATTCACCCACCCACACCACCAGCGTTTCGTCCAGCAGGCCTCGATCGGCAAGGTCGACCAGGAGCGAGGACAGGGCCTGGTCCGACGGCGGAATCAACTGGTTCTTGAGCTTCTCGAAGTTGTTGCCATGCGTGTCCCAGAACGAGCTGCCATCGTTGTGCCAGTTGACGCTGACAAACGGAACGCCATGTTCCACCAGCCGCCGGGCAAGCAGCACGCACTGGCCGTGAATGTTGCGGCCGTAGCGGTTGCGAACGTCTTCCGGCTCTTGACCGAGGTCGAAGGCCTTCCGGACAGTCGGTGACGTCAGAAGATCAACCGCCTGGTGCTGCTTGGTCAAGAACTGTCCGGGCGGCGCGAGGTCGATCAGCCGTCGCTGCTCATCCAGGGAGTCGAGCAGATTGGTGCGACGCGTCACGCGATCGGCCGTCGAGGAGTCGAGCAGCGACAGCGCCGGCACCTGCCAGCCGGCGGCGTTCGGGTCGCCTTCGATCAGCAGCGGATCGAACGTCTTCCCGAGCCAGCCTCCGTGTTGACCGGGGGCCTTCCCGCCCGGCGCTGCGGGGTGGTACGCCAGCCAGGGCATCGTCACGAAGCCGGGCAGGCCCAACGACTGCGTCCGCGGATGAAGCTTGTTGAGCAGTGCGCCGAGGTGCGGCGTATCACGCTGACTGGGAGGCTCGGCATCGCTTTTGTTCACCGGCGGCAGATGGCCGGTCAGCAGCGTGTGAGCACTCGACAGGTGCGCTGGGTCGTCGTGGTTCAGCGAGCGAATAAACGCGACGCGGTCGGTCAGTCCCGCGAGCCGGCTGAAATGTTCGCAGAGATGGACACCCGGGGTCGCCGTGGCGATCGGGCGAAACGGCCCGCGGACTTCATCCGGCGCTTCCGGCTTGAGGTCAAAAGTGTCGAGGTGGCTGGGCCCACCCCACATGAAGAGAAGGATGACCCGCTTCGCCTTCCCGAAGCCGGCCATCGACGGCGCGGGGCCGGCCTGTGCAACGCGATTTGACAGCACGCCGCTCAGCGAGGCGGCCCCGCCCGCTGCGAGGACGGAACGGCGGGTAAGGGAGTTCCAGCGGCGAAATTCGGGGCATCCCTGCCAGCCGGCGATGTGACTTCCTGAGGACATTCCCTGACCCATGCAGCCGTGGTTGCTTCGCGTTGCATCAGTTTCGGTGGATGCGAGGGGCGGTGCAAGGGCAACGTGGGTCCGGACGCCCCTGCCGAGGCCGCGCGCGCTGCCGGAGGCGGGTGAATGTGCCGATCGTGTCGCCGGTGACGGCTGGAGCGCGGCCCTGAGAGTCGCGCCCCTTCGTATCGTCGTCATAAACGGCGGGCCGGCGGCATTGCCGGGCGCCGTCCACGCAGTTCAACTGGCAACGAGTCTGCCGGGGCGTTTAGAATCCGGCTCTTCCGGGCCGTTTTGCGCGTTGCGCGACGGTTCGATCGACACCTTGCCCACTCGTCGACGAACACACTGACGCACCATGACCGACGCCTCCAAGAAGATGGTGATCGCCGCAATGATCTGTGCGGGCGTGGTCGGCGTGTTCGCGATCTCCGATCTCGTCATCGGGATGCCGTTCGCCGGCAAGGAGACGATGCTCTTCGACATCATTCTCCTCATCTGCACGGGAATCGTGGGCTATCTCTCCTGGGACGCCTATAAAGACCTGCGGTGACGGATGATCGCGGCGGGCCCGCGTGAACGCGGTTGGCGACGTCACCGACGGGAGGTGATGCGACCATGCCTGCAATCCGGCGACTGCTCGAAACAGCTCTGTACGTCGACGATCTCGATCGGTGCCAGCAGTTCTATGAACGCGTGCTTCAGCTGAAGCCGCTCGATGACAAGCAGGATCCCGCGGCCGCGAAACGCTTCCGGCCGATGAATGTCCCGGGCGACTCCGTCCTGCTGCTGTTCCGCAAAGGCGCCACATCGGAAACGATGACGATGCCCGGCGGAACGATCCCCGGACACGAAGGAACCGGCCGCTTGCACTGCGCATTCGCAGTGGATTCACTCGACGGCTGGAAAGAACACCTGGCGGCCTGCGGCGTCGAGATTGAAGGCGAAACGAAATGGCCCGGCGGCGGCACGAGTTGGTACTTCCGCGATCCCGAAGGGAACCTCGTGGAACTGGCGACGCCGGGAATCTGGCCCACGTATTAAGTTGGCTCAATTGGCTTGCTGCGACTTTGCCACGGCCTGTTTCCACGAGAACACTGTCCCAGTCACAAATTCGCCCGGCTGAGAGTCTTCGGGTGCCGCAAAGTCAAACGCCAAGTCACCTGGGCTCGCAGTGGTGTCCATCGCATCGCTTCCGGTCGTCGTCGCGGAGCGCGTGCCTTCGAACGACCTCGATGCGCCCGGCTGCAGCGTCACGACGAATTTCTCGCGGGCCCAACTCGGAATGGACTCGGTCGTTCGTGGCTCGCATTCGTGCAGCGAGAAATGGAAACAACTCTGAGGAGGAAACGCGATCTTGATCGGCTGGTCGCCTCGATTCGAGAACTCGTACGTCGCAGCCCCCTCGTAGAAGTAGAGCTCTTGGTCCGGCGAACTGTGGACCAGCTCGGGATGCCACTTCATCCGGATCTGGAGCGGGGTCGCGTAGGTCAACAGAATCGGGAACTGCTTCCGATAGTCATCGGCTTCGCGTTTCGCAGTCCAGCTGCGGACCATGACACCCGCAACGAAGCCGGCGAGCAACGTCGCGCCCAGTGCGAGGCGGCCGAATCGACGCGTTTGGGAAGTCGTGCCATCGAAATCGACGTCGACGTAAGCGTTCGGATCGTCGCCCATCGCCCGCTTCCAGAGTTTGCCAGGACTGCTTGAATCACCCGCCTAGAATCTATCGAGTGTGTTCACCACCGTCGACGAGTTCGAGGAGCCGATGCCATGACAGAGCCGACGACCTACAACGTCCTCTCGCCCGCGGAAGCCCGCGTCATCCTGCACAAAGGGACCGAGCGGCCCTTCACCGGTGAATACACCGATAACAAGGCCACGGGGACGTACATCTGCCGGCAATGCAACGCACCGCTCTACCGCTCCAGTGACAAGTTCGACAGCCATTGCGGCTGGCCAAGCTTCGACGACGAGATTCCGGGGGCCGTCGACCGGCACATCGATGCCGACGGCTACCGGGTCGAGATCGTTTGCCATCACTGCGGCGGACATCTGGGCCACGTGTTCGAAGGGGAGCGGATGACTCCCAAGAACACCCGCCATTGCGTCAACAGCATCTCGATGCGCTTCGTGCCCGAAGGCGAAGCACTCCCGGCGGTGCAGCAGCGCGCAACGTAGGGCAGGCTCCGCCTGCGGCCTTCAAGTGATCCGGCATCCTCCAGCGAGCGGCGAGGTTGATCTCCGCCGCCCACTCACAACCAACCGGACCGAGCGATTTTCGTAAGGTTCAAAGGCTGTGGTCGGACGTCCCGCGCAACTTCAGCAGTAAGGGTGAACGAACCGAACTTCGATCACTCATATGCTCCTTCCACAATCCGCCGACACACTTCTCGCCGCCGCCCGCCCCCTCTTCGAAAAACACGGCCCTGAGCTGACGCTCGCGGCTTTTCGGCTGCACACTGGCATCCCTCGTTCACGCGTTGTCCGTTTCTTCGGCGGCTGGCTCGCTCTCAAGGCCGCTGTCGGACTCGAACCCGTCAGCGCACCGAGCCGTAGAATCACGCCCGCTCGCACCCGCGAAGCGATCCTGGAACAGTTTCGGCGCGTTGCCTCGGAGGTTGGCGAAGACCTCACACTGTTCGACTTTGTTCGCCGAACCGGGATCTCCGCCTGCTGCATCTATCTCCGCTTCGGAACCTGGCGCGACCTGCGGCGGCAAGGCGGCCTCCGTTTCAAT
Source organism: Gemmataceae bacterium (assembly GCA_019694755.1). Taxonomy (GTDB): domain Bacteria; phylum Planctomycetota; class Planctomycetia; order Gemmatales; family Gemmataceae; genus JAIBBI01. Next base: position 8 of record JAIBBI010000229.1, on the reverse strand, counting down.
GCCACCCC
>JAIBBI010000228.1 GCA_019694755.1 Gemmataceae bacterium | reverse complement strand
TAGCAGTCGGGAGCCTTGCCCGCTCGCTGGCTCCCATGCCTCAACATCAGCGGCGCGGAGATCCCGCCATTTGGTGTCGTCCGCCTGGTCGAGATGAACACTGACGGCCAGTTCGAGGTCGACTATCCCGAGCAGGACAGCTACCCGTTCAGCCTGGCGTTCAACGGTCCCACGACGATTCCCGTCGACGGCACGGGCTCGGTGACGACCGACTTGCCGTTCTGGGCCAGGTTCGATCCCAGCATGGGCAGCGGGTCTGGCCCGTCCGGCGGAGACAACGATCCCATCGCCGGTGAGATCTGGGGGCCGGTCGCGGGTTCCTTCGCGCTGGCCGGAAATCAGACGGGGTTTCGCGTGCTCAGCACCGGCAACCCGTTCGATCTGGATGCGATCATGGTGATTCTCGATCCGTTCGCGTTGTCGGATGACCAGGGCAGCGGGAGCGGCGGCAGCGGGTCGACGAGCGGCGGGTGCGTCGAATCGACAGGACGAAGCCACACGCGGGTCGAGCAATACTGCGACGCGGAAGGCAATCAGCGGACGCGTTGCATCACAGACGAGTTCCCGATGCCGGTCCGCCGGACGATCTGCGACAACTGTGACGAAGAGGGGAGCGGGAGCTGACGATGCCGGCCAACATTACCCATCACACGCCCGCGCTCGGTGGTTCGTCAACGATCCCAAAGTCGTCCTACAACGAACCACATGACCACACGTTTTTCCCGGCGGCGATCGGCAACTTCACGTCGCAGACAGGCGTGGTCACCGGTGCGGCGGCGACATCCAACACCGTGACGCTGTCCGGCGAGACCGACTTGGTCTGGCCGATCACCGTTCGCGGCGACGGCACGCCGACACTCCAGATCAACGAGACCGGCGACTGGCTCACGCACGCAAACGCCGTCAATGGCGACACGATCCGGGTCCGGCTGACCGCCTCATCGTCGAAGCTGACTGCTCGCACGGCAACGCTCTATATTCCCGGCGACACCGCGACGTTCACGGCGACGACGGCCGACGTGTGGGAGCCGGACGACATGGGCAGCGTGCTCCGGGCGTGGTATCCGATGGAGCCGCTGGCACTGTCCAACAACGCCGCGATTGCCACACTCACGGACGCCAGCGGTATCGGACACGACCTGACCAATGCCACGTCCGGCGAACGGCCGACCTATAAGACCGCCGTCCTCAATGGGCTCGCGGTGGCCGAATTCGATGGCGGAGACCGGCTATTTACTACGTCATTCAACCCGGGTACCGGGACCGGGTTCGCGCTGGGGGCAGTGTACAAACTCACCGCGAACGGCAGCTACCCGATGACGCTCGTCTACAAGAGCAACACCGGGTGGGAAATGCGACACCAAGGAGCGACTCGCCAGCCGGAGTTCGTTCTCGCTAATGGGGCCACCGTGGTCACTGACGGCACGGCCCTGGCGACCGATACATGGCTGATCCGGGTGGACGTGTTCGACGATACGGGCAACACCGCAGGCGTCTACATCAACGGCGTCAAGGTCGAGGAGGCTACCGGGGTCTCATCCTCGTCTCCCACGGCGACCGAGAACTTCTACATCGGCGGCCGGTCAGATGGCTTCTACATGACCGGCCAGATCGCCGACGCCGTCATGTGTAACACGCTTTCATCAACGAATCGCGAGAAGCTGGAAGGCTACTGGGCGCACCGGTTCGGGCTAACGGGTCTGCTTGACGCCGGGCACCCGTACAAGTCGGTGGCCCCGTAATGCCGCTGTTCGACCTGCCGGTATTCGACGCCCCGGCGTTCGAGGGGGATGGGGCACCCCTCTCCCACGGCACCGTTGGGATCGGATGCTGCTGCGGGGGTCTTGGCACGCCGACGTACCTGGCGTGCGACATCACCTGCGCCCCGACGACGTACACCTCGACGGTGCCGCAGACGTTCTGCTTCAGCCTGGCCGGCGTGACAACGTCGGGCGTCTGCGACTCGGTCGGCGGGCGGTATACGTCGATCAGGATCTCGCTGTGCGGCGATGGCTGCCCGGCGCAGGACAACATTTCCGGCGGTTGGGTCAACATCAACACCGACCGCACGGACACGATGTGCAACGTGTTCAGTTGCGAGGGACCGCCGTGGGACGGAACCGGCGGCGGTGCGAACTGGCAGATCGGCATGAGCTACTTCTGCACCGGTTACAGCGAACCGATGATGGTGATGCTGATCCAGGGCAACAACGGCGGGCCGTTCGAGTGGAGCGTGTACTACACCTGCCCGCTCGACACGTTCGACTGGAGCGGGCCTAACACCTTCGACCTCTACTCGCAGAACGCCGTCGCCTCGACTTACTTCACGTTCCCGGCGTCGCTCGTGCTGACGCCGTGCGGCAACCCGGCCGGGCTTCCCTGATGTTCCCGCTCGAATGCGTCTGCGAGAACGCCGGCCGGTGCGAGGCCACCGGCGGGCACATGTCCGCGGCCACGCACGCACGGTGCCAGGCCGACGCTCGGTACCGCCACCTGCTCTCAGGTCGGCCCCGCACCGAGTGGCCGGCCGAGCTGCAACCGGTGCCAAAGCCGGCGAAGCGAACACGCACCGCGAGGCCGACCCGCAAGTCGATCCCGCTCCCCGTCTGCCGGTTCCTCGTGCCGGGCACCGAGTCGAGCTACGACCCGACCGGTGCCCACAACTCGTGCGGGAAGTGCCACGTCCACGAGTGCGAGATCCACGGCACCTGCACAACGGGCAAGGCGTTCGAGGGTACGGCGTGCTGCGCGACGTGCAACGACCGTCGGCGCGAATGGACGCGGCACCTGATCTACTTCGTCTACCCGGTCGCGGGCAACGGGCTCTGGCAACGCAACCTCGACCAACTATTCGAGCGGATCGAACTGTTCAACGGCACGCGGACGATTGCCATATCGACGGGCTGCAAACTGCGGGCACTGGACTCGCCGGAAGCGGTTGAGGAGTACATTGCCGGACGCGCGGAAACGATTCGGGTACCGGCCGTCGGCAACCTCGGGGAAGTGACGGCGTTCGTGCCGCTGTGGGAGCGATTGCAACAGTACGACGGGCCGGAGCATTGCACCTTTTACGCCCACACGAAGGGCGTGACGAAGCCGGTCAACGACGGGATCAGCGTCCACCGCTGGGCCGACCTGATGTACGCGGCGAACCTCGATCATTGGGAAGACGTGGCCGAGACGCTGGAGAAAAAGCCCATCGTAGGGAGCTTCAAGAAAGACGGTCCGTGCTTCCGTCGGCGTGCCGACTGGCACTACACCGGGACGTTCTATTGGTGCCGCAATGCGGACGTGTTTGCCCGCAACTGGCGGAAGGTCTGGAAGCGGTACGGCGGTACGGAGCTATGGCCGGGCCAGACGTTCCGGTCGCACGAGGCGGGGTGCCTGTTCTACGGCGGTGTCGGGTACAGCCTGTACAGCGTGTCAGAGATTGAAAGGGCCGAGCGGTGCTACCGTGCCTGGCCGTGGTCCGACCGCGACGGGGTGAGCGTCCGGCCGCAACTCCGCAGGATCGTGGATGATGCGATTGCGACGGCCGACCCGGCTCCGGTGGCGAAGTCGGGTGACGGGATCGTGATGCTCGGCGGCGGGCGGTACGACGCGAGCAGTTACGTCTCACTGCGGATGATCCGCGACACGGGCTGCACGCTGCCGATCAAGCTGTACTCGCGAGACGCGGTGAGCGACGCCGTGCGGTCGATCCCCGGCGTTGAAGTGATACCGACTCCCGGGCCGCCGTCGCCGTCCGGTACCGGCTGGGAAGACAAGCAAGTCGCGTTCGCCGATTGCGGCTGGCGGCGGGTGCTGTACCTCGATGCGGACGCCTACCCCATCGCCGACCCGACGCCGATGCTCGACCAGCTCGATGAGGCGGGTGCGGTGTTCTGGTGGGACATCCCGGTCAGCGAGGACGTGTTCCACCTCGACGTGTTCGGCATCGCCGAGAACGACCGCGGCCGTATGCGGACACCGCAGGGCGGCGTGATCCTGCTCGACACGGTGCGGCACGCGGCCGCGCTCGAGGTGATCGGCGAACTGAACCGGCACGCGGCCTACTTCTACACCGCGACGTTCTCGGATCAGGAGGTCATGCGGGCGGTCTGGACGCGGCTACGGTTGCCGTTCACCGGCCGCGGCGTGGTCCGCGATCTCGTCGGCAGCAACCACATCTACGCCCACGACGGGGCGGACGGGCGGCCGGCGTTCGTTCACCGCACCGGTCTCAAGTTCGGCGACGGATGGTGTCGGCCGAACGTCCGGCATGACCACGTTCCGGGCGAGTCGCGGGCGTGGGGGCATTACGCGGCGTACCGGAACGCAGTCGAGTCCGTCGGCGGGTAGTCGTCGCGGCTATCATCTCGCATGAGCGTGAGCGGGCTATCGGGTATGTCGGGTCTGAGCGGGATCGTGGGCGGGTCTGCCGCCCCATCCGGCCCCACCGTTCTCGCCGACCTCAACTACCTGACCGACTCCGGCATCCTGAACATGGTGGGTGCGCCGATCGAGAACGGGTTCTACGTCGGAACGTGGCCGTGGGCGGTCGGCGGCACGGCGACCTCGGCACTGGCCATCGCGGCGGGCGCGGACGGCTCGATCACCGTCGCGGTCGTCGGGTTGTGTAACTGCGACCAGGCACCGCCGGATATTCCAATTGTTTGTAACGGCAACTC
>JAIBBI010000072.1 GCA_019694755.1 Gemmataceae bacterium | reverse complement strand
GAGTTCAGCCGTCGTGTCTTGCGGGCTTCGGCTTCGGCCTTGGGGATGCCGGCCGACACGTCGTCTTCGTCGAAGAGCACCTGGCGCTGGAGGTTGTGCGGCTCGATGAAGTCACGGTCGGCAATGCGGACGAACCCGACGCCCGCCCGGACGAGGTGATTGGCGATCACGGTGCCAAGCGCGCCGCAGCCGACGAGCGTAACCCGTCCGGCGGCGAGCCGTTCCTGCCCGTCGCGGCCGATGCCGGGAAAGCGCATCTGCCGGCTGTAGCGTTCCAGATCCAGTGTCATGGGTTACTCTTCGTCGTCGTCGTCTTCGAAGTCGTCGATCAGCCCGAAGTTCTTCGGGAAGTCCTTCAGGAACCCGGAGAGCTGCTTCGGCCAGCCGTGGTCGCGGGCGAAGCCGTGCAAGGCGGTCAGGTCGGCCAGGAAGCGGTCGCGCTCCGAGCCGTCGAGCCGCTCCAGATAGGTTGCGATGCCGAGCAGGGCCTCTTCGCCGGCATCGGGGTGCACAATGTTCTCGGCGGAGCCGGCAATGAACACCACCGCCTGCAGGATCGCCAGGAGCGGCGGGCTGATGTGCAACTCGGGCGGGATGATGGGAAACAGGGCCGCCCCCTCGGGGACTTCGACCTGTTCGTTGTCGTCATCGTCTTCGTAATCCACGCGATTCACTCCTTGCGGGCACGAGGCTTATCCTATGTGCCCGCGCGGCCCGGCCCGTCAGCCGCCGGCCACCGCCGGGATGATGCTGACGGCATCGCCGTCTTTCACGGCCGTCTCCAGGCCGTCGAGGTAGCGGATGTCTTCGTCGTTGACGAAGAGATTCAGGAACCGCTTCAGGCGGTCGCCGTCGAGCATCCGCTCGGCGAGCGCGGGGTATTGCCGGTGCAGCCCGGCAATCGCCTCGCGGACGGTCGAGGCGGCGAGTGTGGCGGTGGCCGCCCCGTCGGTATGCGGGCGGAGCGGCGCGGGGATTTCGATCGTGATCGGCATAATGAACTCCGTGATGCGGTGGGGATGTCACACGAGGGCGGGCTGCCGGCGGACGCGCGGCGGGGCCTGCGCCAGCAGATCGACCACCGCATCGAGTGACGGCCGGATGACTGCCGGCTCGGCATTCACCCCGGCGACGGCTTCCTGCGTCTTCAGCCCGTTACCCGTGATGCAGAGCACGATCTCCTCGTCGCGAGGAATCCGGCCCTGCTCGATGAGCTTTTTCGCGACGGCAACGGTGACGCCCCCGGCCGTCTCGGCGAAGATCCCCTCGGTGCGTGCGAGTAACTCGATGCCCGCGACGATGGCGCCGTCGTCGACATCCTCGGCCCAGCCGCCCGATTCGCGGATGAGTTTGCCGGCGAAGTAGCCGTCGGCCGGGTCGCCGATGGCGAGGCTCTTGGCGATGGTCTGCGGGCGACGCACGGGCCGATGCGTCTCGCGGTTGTTGCGGACGGCGTCGCTGATGGGGTTGCATCCGGTGGCCTGCGCGCCGTACATGGAAACCGGGGACTGATCGACCCAACCGAGTCTTTGCAGTTCCTCGAACGCCTTGTGGACTTTGCCGATGAGGCTGCCGCCGGCCATCGGGACGACGACGTGCCGTGGCAACCGCCAGCCGAGTTGCTCGGCAATCTCGAAGCCGACGGTCTTCGACCCCTCGGCATAGAACGGCCGGAGGTTGATGTTCACGAAGCCCCAGCCGTACTTGAACGCGACCTGCGTGCAGAGACGGTTGACTTCGTCGTAAGTGCCCGTGACTCCGACGACCCTTGCGCCGTAGATGGTCGAGCCGAGTACTTTCGCCCGCTCGAGGTCCGCGGGGATAAAAACGTAGGCGTCGAGTCCCGCGGCGGCGGCGTTGGCGGCCACGCTGTTGGCGAGGTTGCCGGTGCTGGCACAACCGACGGTGTCGAACCCGAACTCGATGGCCTTCGACAGGGCAACGGCCACGACGCGGTCTTTGAACGAGAGGGTGGGGTAGTTGACCGCGTCGTTCTTGACGTACACGGTGTCGACGCCGAGCGCGGCCGCGAGGCGGTCAGCCCGGACCAGCGGCGTGCCACCGACCTGCAGGCCGACCGTCGGCCCGCCGTTGAGCGGTAACAATTCGCGGTAGCGCCAAAGGCCGGGGGCCCGCCGCGAAACCGCGTCGCGCGACACGGACTTGCCGAGTGATGTGTAGTCGTACACGACTTCAAGCGGGCCGAAGTCGTCGGTGCAGAAGTTGATCGCTTCTACGGGGTAGGTCTTGCCGCACACACGACAGCGGAGACCGGAGACGAACGAACTGTTTGACACGACCGCATCCTCCGGGCCACGGGAGTGGCAGAGAAAACGGTGGGTCTTGTCCAGGATTTGGCTGTGCCGGCGACACGCCGACACCGCCCGAGATGTGAGCACGAGCTCCACTTATCTCTCCCGCGGACGGGACCGAAGCCCCATTCCCGGGTGGGATTTAGCACCTTGTCCTGCCGGGCGACTCGTCGCGAGTCGCCTTCAGGCCGGTTGCTGCGGCGTCACAGGGCCCATACCCTCAGCCGCTCTGGATAAGATAACCACCAACAAAGAACGACTATAAATGTTTCGCCCCCCGGGGGCAAGAGCGCGGCTGACATTTTCTCAGCGGGCGCCCAATTCGGCGGGGATTTCGCTTGTCTCGTCGGCTGCGAAGAACGCATCGCCCGCGTCAGCGTGCGGACCGTCGCAGCCCAGCCAAGTATTCCAACCCAGCCGCGCTCCGACGACATCCCGGCCGCCGTCCTTCAACTCGCAATCGGGCACCTGATCGCCTGCGAGAATGAGTTGCACCTCGAAGTCGAACTCGGGTCCGACGTAAAGCCGGACCAGTTGGCACAGGAGGAAGAACGACTTGCGCCGCGGTCGGGGCGCGAGATCGGGCAACAATTCCTGATACGTCGACAACGGAAGGGGGCCGAGCACGAGGCGGAAACTACTGACCACATCCCACACGCGCTCGCCTGCGACGACGTTCACGCCGAGCGCGGCGCCGTCGTCGTCGCGGAGGCAAGTCTGTTGTTCCAGTGGCACGTCGAGCCATTGCCCGCTGAACTGTTCGACAACGACGGGGACTCCGAAAAACTCGCCGATCAGCCGGCCGAGGCCCGCGGCATTCCGGGGCCGCTGGATGAACAGGCCGCCGAAGTACAGCAGGGCGAGATCGTCGATGTGCGTGAGGCGCTGGCGGTCGATCGCTTCTTCGTGCCAGCCGTCGGAGCCGGTGGAGAGCCGGACAGCGACCTGCAGGCGGTTGCGGACCGGCGCTGGCCCCATACCGATCAGGTGATACAGGAACAACGTAAACGGGTCGGGTTCCGTGCGCTTCGCCTGAAGGGCGACGCTGACCTGCATCGTGTTGCCCACTCCGGGCAGCCCGCCCTCGGCAATGGTGCGGGCCCGCAGGTAGCGGAGAAACGGGGCAGCCGGGCGGTACTTCTCCCACGCCCGGTAGAAAAGTGCCAGCAGGCGGTGGTTGAACAGATCGAGCCAATCGCGCAGCGCGGTGCGTTCATCGCCTCGGCCCCGTTCGAGCTGGCGGATGATCGTCTGGGTATAGTGTGTAGGCAGCGAGCCGTCCGGGCCGAACAGCCCGCCGAACGCCACGGTCAGAACTGGCGGCGGCGCGGTCCGAGCGGAGACGGCGGGTTCGCGGGCCAGTGAATAGATCGCGCTCGGTGGGAAATTCAAAGAGGGCAGCGACCGGAACCGCACGACCTCACGTTCGGGCGGCCCCTGAAGACCAATGGCCACGCGGGCCCCGTCGAACCGCTCGAGGATCTGCACCGCTTGGTAGAAGTCGAATTCGTAGGGCCGATCGAAGAGTTCCTCGATCAGCGGCTTGTGAATGGACTTCATACGAGCACCTGCTCCCCGGCCCGCGGCGGCCAGGTCCAGGGTTCGGAGTCCTTCCGGGTCGTTCGTGCGGTTAGCTGTGTAAAACTGTTGATCGAGACGTACAAGGACAAAAACCGCTCGATGATCCCGGCAAACAGGTGCGCGCCGACGCCGGCGTACTTCTCGTCGTCGAGCTCGATCTCCATGGCGACGCCGCGGGCGTATCCGCCTGCCGTCTGGGACCCGGTAAACTGCACGGTCCGCTTACTGCGGATCGCGAGCAGCCCGTCGACCACCTGCGACGCGACGGCCGCGAGTTGCGGGTCGGTCTTCGGGTCGGCAAAGTCGTAGAGCCGGAGATATTCCTGGATTGCGGCCCGTCCTTGTTCGCCGTCGGCCAGCGACAGATGGTTGAGGTTGAGGTGCGAAAGCAATCGCCAGAAGGCGTGCTTGCGGATCGGCGGCCGAAGCGTCGAGGTGGGCGGGCGCATGCAGCGTACCTTGACCGGGGCGGCCGCCTGCAGCTGGAATTGGAGCCCTTCACCCGCTTCGCGGAGCAATGACGGCAGGTCGCGGTTAAGGCATGTGGTCTGTACGACGGCCGTCAGGTCGGCGGGGCGGAGCGGGTCGGCCCCGAGGTCCATGAGGCGGATGGAGATGTCGGTGCCGACGGATGCTTCAAGATCGGGCTTTCCGTCGACCTTCTGCCGGGAGCGGGCCGAGCGCACGGCCAGCCAGAACGGCGGACCGGACTCCGCCGAGTTGTGGCGGAACGAGTAGAACGGCCGATACTCGGTCGCATCGCCCGAGGTCGGATCGATTTGCGTGACTGTGTCGACCGAGTAGATCTCCATGCCGTGCGACGCGTGAACGTCCGGCTCGAGCGGGTGGTCGGTCTTTCGATGGGTCAATTTGAAGCCTTCGACCGTCTTCTTGAACAAATTGACGACCGGGGCGCAGCCGTTGACGAACGATGTCTTGTTGATGCTCTGGACCAGGCCGTCGCGGGGCGGGCGGCTGAAGTAGAAGATCAGCTCAGCCGTCTTTCCCGCCAAGCCGTTGGCACGCGCCGCCTTCCAGCCGCAGATATCGACGAATGAGAACCGGGCCGGGTAGGCGAAGAACTCGGTAAGCAGTCGATAACCGGGGAACGACTGTTTCGGGTACGGGAGAAGGGCGTCCTCGGCCTCGAAGCCGACGGGCTTGACCGCGTCCGGACCGTTGAGGCGGGTCGGGGGCAGCCGGCGGTTCTCGGGAAGAATGACAAGCTGCTTCAACTCGGTGAGCAGCATCTCGCGCAGTCCGACGCTTAGCTGCCCCTCGCCGAGCAGGAAGAGCCGGTAGTTCTGGAGTTGCAGCGTCTCGAAGTTCGAGTTGCCGGTACACTTCAACGAGATTCGCAGGTAGGAGCGGACCTGGTTGCGCAGCTCTTCCGGTGGCTCGAGGCCGGGCGGGTAGGGGGGCTCGCGAAACTTGGCGTCGACCACTTCGATGGGCCAGAGAGTCGTCGGCGCGGACGTGCGGAACCGACAAGGCACGCCTTCTACTGCCGGGGTCAGCAACTCGCTGTTAGCTGGCAGCGTGAGGCCGTTCGGGTTGTCGGCCGCCCCGGGGATGAGGGAGAACTGCACAATTGCCATCGACGGGATCGGCGCGAGGTAGTGCGGGTACAGGACCTGCAGCATCGCATCGGTCAGTTCGGGAAAATCGTCGTCGAGCTTGAGCTGCGTGTTCGCAGTGAGCAGGGCGAACGACTCGATCATCCGCTCGACGTGCGGGTCCGCGCTTTGGGCGGCGGCGTCGAGCGACAGCCGGCCGGCGACCCGCGGATACCGCGCCTTGAAGTCGAGCGCGAGTTGCCGGATGAAGGTCAGTTCGCGGTCGTAGTATCCGAACAGCCGTTCGCTGGTGGTCATTCGACAATTCCGCCGTTGATTCGGTGTCGGCCCTGGGTGAGTTCCAGCATGGTTTCGAATGTGACCGGCGGGCACGGGTCCATCCGTAGCTTCGCCTCAATGTGGAAGTAAATCGCCGTGAGCTGGAACTTTTCTTTCATCTCGTCCTTGAGCTTTTTGGGGTCTTTCATGTGAACGACGACGTCGGTGAGGCGAGGCTCGAAGGTGGCGATCGCCTCGCCGATCTGCCGGCCGATGGACTGGCGGTCGTCGTCGGAAAGGCTCCGCAGGTTGGTGAAATCCGGCAGACCATAGCCGATCACGGATTTCTGCACCTGCGGAAAGTCCGAGATCTCGAGGCCGTCGAACTCGGGTCGACGGGTGTTGAGGAGTTCTTCGAGGTCGCGGCGCACGGCGTCGGCCAGTTGCTTCTCGGTGTAGCCCCGCTGGTCGGCGGTGCCCCCGGATTCGAAGTCGACCAGCCTGTCGAGGATCGAAGGCTGGAAGCCGTCGGGTTGGTCGCGGTCGATGGCCATTCGGGAATTGTCGGGCGGGCGGGCCTGCAAAGCAAGCCGCGGCCCGCCATAAATCGCCGGCCCCGCGGCTCCCCGCGCGATTTTGAAAGATTTTCTCTTTCCCGCGCGGCGCGATTCGGTTATCCCCCCGGCCACTCAGAGAGTCAGACTACATTTATGCATCGGAGGCCGGGCTATGAGCCTGTGGCGTTCCACGAACGGGAACGGTTCGCGTTCCCATACCCGCGGCCGGATCGGCAGCCGCATTGAATGCCTGGACGAGCGCATCGTCCCCGACACGACGGGCACGACGGTCCCCACGGGCGACTCGACCGTGCCCGCGACGACCACGACCGGCACGGGCACATCGTCCACCGGTACCTCGTCGACGTCAGGGACGAATACGTCCACCGGCACGACCACAACGACCACTACCACGACCGGCGGAAACGGCTCGTCGACTACGACGACCACTACCACGCCGGGCACGACCGTCCAGCCCGCGACAGTGTTCTACGCGGTCGGGGCCGACGGCGGTAACCTTTCGCGGGTCCGGGTGTTCGACAACACAGGCACACAGAAGGCCGAGTTTATCGCGTACCCGAACTTCCGTGGCGGCGTTCGCGCCACGATGGGCGACGTCACCGGCGACGGAGTCGCCGACGTGATCACCGGGCCGGGTCCCGGCGGCAAACCGGTCGTCCGCGTGTTCGACGGCGTCGGCGGGCAACTGCTCGTCAGCTTCGAAGCGTACGACAGCACCTTCCGCGGCGGCGTCAACGTCGCCGTCGGCGATGTCAACGGCGACGGCCGGGCGGACATCGTCACCGGCGCGGGCGACGGCGGCGGTTCGCACGTGAAGATCTTCGACGGCCGGGCGATGTTCCCGCTCGAAGGCGCGGTGACCGATGCCGGGCCGAACAACTACCTCATCCGCGAGTTCTTCGCTTACGACGCACAGTACAACGTTGGCGCGCGGGTCGCGGTAGCCGACATCGACGGCGACGGCAAAGCCGATGTTGTGACCAGTCCGTGCAGCAACGGCGGCCCGCACGTCCGCGTGTTTAGCGGGGCCGATGGCTCGGTCTATCGCGAATGGTTCGCTTACGACGCCAAGTTCACGTCCGGGATCTTCGTCGCCGCCGGCGACGTGAACGGCGACGGCAAAGCCGATGTCGTGACCGGCATGGGTCCGAACGGCATCGGCCAGGTCAAGGTCTTCGACGGCCGGACGACCCGGCAGATGCGCTCATTCGTGCCCGATGCTGCGGCCGTGCGGGCCAGCAGTCGCGTCACGGTGTTCGACTACGACAAGGACGGCGACGCCGACGTCGTGGTCGGCAACATGAACGCGATCACCGCCTACGACGGTAAAACCTACGTCCGCACCGGCGGCCAGACGCCGTTCGACCCGACACACGTCGGCGGCGTCTCCTTCGGCTGATCGACGCGAACTACTACCAAACCACGAAGCTACGAAGGCCGGCACGAAGAAGACACCCGTCTTCCTCTTGCCGGCCTTCGCTTCCGTCCGGGACTGCAGCGTTCGTATTCTTCGTGTGACCTTCGTGCCTCCGTGCCTTCGTGATTGGTTTTTTACTTCTTGTCCTTATCGGCGGACTTGCCGGCTTCGCCGCCTTCGCGTTCGTTGCGGAAGGCGAGGCGGACTTCGGCGGCCGTTTCGGGATCCTTGGCGTCGGGCATCACCGTCACTTTGTAGCCCTTGTCGAGCCGGTCATCCTTCAGGCCATCGGTCGCGCCGCCACGCGGGCCGACAATGACAGCCTCGTCGGCGATCTTGAAGGTCCGATCCTTGCCGTCGACCGTGATGGTGATCGACTTCTTTGCCACGTCCTTGCTCTTGAACGTGCCCGTCACTTCCTTGACGGCGGCCTTCGTACCCTTGGAGGGAGCCTTGTCCTTCGGCTTTTCCTTCGGTGCCTCTTTCTTGGGTGGCTCCTTGCCCTTCGGTGGCTGGGCGGTCAGGCCGCCGCCGATGACTACGGACGCGAGCAGGGCGGCGAGTATGGACCGGATCATGATGGAAATCTCCTCGCGGACCGGCGATCGACAGCCCGGTTCGACCTGCCAGATCCGCATCTTATTGTCATCGCCGAACGATAGATCGCGGCAAGGGGTTCGCCTTGCCGGTTTTCCGCGAATCGCGGTAAACTCGCTGCCCCATGGAGCGAATTGCGATCCCGACCATCAGCCAGCGCCAGTTCCTGGCCGCCTTGCTGACCGTATTCGTGCTGACGAGCGTGGCCTACACCGCCAAGGTGCTCACGCCGCGTGACGGTGAGACGACCCGCTCGGCCATCGTCCGCTGGCGCAATCAACTGCTCACGCTCGATTCCGGTGAGAACATCTACGAGAAGTTCACGTACCCGAACCCGCCCGTGATGGCGGTCATGCTTCGGCCATTGGCCAGCCTGCCGCCGGTCGCAGGCGCGCTCGTGTGGTTCTACCTCAAAGTCGGCATGGCGCTGGCCTCGTTCGCCATCGTGTTCCGGCTAGCCCGCGACGGTGACCGGGCGTTTCCGCCCTGGGCCCAGGCGCTCACAGTCGTGCTCAGCATTCGGCCCGTGCTCGGCGACCTGATGCACGGCAACGTGAATCTGCTGATCGTGTTCCTCGTCCTGGCCGGACTGGCACTCTACCGGGCCGATTGGGACTTCACGGCCGGGCTGTTTCTGGCTCTGGCGATCGCCTGCAAGGTCACTCCCGCGCTGTTTCTCGTCTACTTCGTGTGGAAGCGGGCCTGGCGCGTCGCGGCCGGCATGGCGGCGGGGTTGGGCCTGTTTCTGCTCGTCGTGCCCGCGCTCGTGCTCGGGTGGGCCGACAACTTGGAGCTATTGCAAAGCTGGTTCGAGAAGATGGTGTTGCCGTTCCTCGCCGGCGGACAGATCACATCGGAGCATCCGAATCAGTCGCTGCCGGGGTTGCTGACCCGGCTGTTCACGCACAGCCCGTCGTTCAGCGACTACGAGGGCGACAAGTATGTGCCGCAGGCGTACCACACGATTGTCGACCTCGGGACGATGACGCGGTGGCTGGCAAAAGCGTGCATGGCGACCTTCGCGCTCACGATCGCGTTGTGCTGCCGGACGCCGACCCGCCCCCGCGCCAGTGCGAAGCTCGGGATCGAATATGCGATCATCGTGCTCGGCATGCTCCTGTTCAGTGAGCGGACATGGAAGCACCATGCTGTGACACTGATCCTGCCGTTCGGAATACTGTGTTATCAACTAGCTGCGGCGGACCTTAGCCGCCGGATGAAGCAACTGACCGTCGGCGTCCTGATCGCGTCATCCGTCCTCATGCTGGCGACCAGTACCGATGCCCTGCCTGATGCGTGGGCGAAGGTCTCGCAGGTCTACGGGGCGTACACGTTCGTGTTTCTGATGCAATCGGCCATGTTGTTCGGCCTGTTGGCCAACCCTCAGGCCGAGGCCGCCCCGGTCGGCCTTCGACGGGCCGCCTGATACACCAAGCACATGGCGACGGAATCCGTTGATCGGCCGCGGGAAGTACCGCTCTGGGCGGTGGCCGTCGGCGGCGTGCTGACCGCGCTCGCGTTCCCCATGCAGCCCGACCCCACCCGCGGCAGCTTTTCCGCCTGGCCGCTGGTGTTCGTCAGCCTCGCTCCCTTTCTGGCCCGGTTGCTCGCAGGCAGCGACGCCGTCCGCACGAGCTTCGTGTTCGCCGTCTCGTGGTTTTTCGTGGCCGGGGTCTGGGCGTTTCGCGTGTTCGACGCTTTTGGCTGGGTGCTCATCTGGCTGCCGATCGGCTGGCTGATCCTGTTCGGGGTTTGTGCCCGGCAGCTGCATCGGGCCCGTTATCCGCTCCTGCTCGCCTGGCCGGCGGCGTGGCTGGCCGTGGAGTTTCTCCGGTCCGAGTTCACGCCCCTTCGGCTCGACTTCTTTTCCGACCGGCTCGACCCCCTGAACTTCACCTGGTTCGGCTTGGGCCACCCGCGGCTCGTCTGGCCCCGCGCGGCTCAGTCGGCTGATCTGATCGGCGGCTACGGTCTCGCGCTCGCGCCGTTCATCGTTAATCTGCTGATCGCGATTTGGTGGGTCGGGCAGCACGTCGGCCGGCCCGCACTGGTCGCGGCCGGCCTGTTTCTCGCGCTCGACGCGGGTTACTGCGAGTACCGGTGGCGCGAGGCCGCCCCGGACCGCCCGCTGACCGTCGGCGTGGTCCAATCAGAGCGCTACGACTTTGACTTGCTGACACGATTAACGGAGGACCTGGTGCGCGAGCACCGCGACGTTCGGATGGTGGTCTGGCCCGAACTCGCCTTCCCGAATTCCGAGGAACGCCGGCAATCGCTGCAGGAGATGGCCCGAACGCGTTCGCTGACTATCGTCACGGGCGTCGAGACCCCGGCCCGGTTCGGCTACAACAACGGCGCCTTGATCATCCATGCCGACGGGTGCATCGACGAGGTACCCAAGCGGCAGCGGGTGCCGTTCGTCGAATCGCACCCGGCATCGGACCAGTTTCTGGTGCCTTCGCACGAGGGGCATCTTCGGGTCGGTGTGGCCATTTGCTACGACATGGATTTTCCGCGGAATCCCCGACTGCTGGCCGCGAAGGCACAGGTACTGGCAATGCCTACCCTCGACGACATCTCATGGGGTGGGACGCAACACGCCCAGCACGCACTGATGCCGCGGCTACGGGCGATCGAGACCCGGCGAGCGGTTGTACAAGCGGCGACGAGCGGCTACAGCCAGATTCTTGACGCACGCGGCCAGTTGCTGTCCGGCGTGCCGTTTCGGCTCCACAGTCGGCCCGGGCGACCAACACCGTACCTCGAGGGCACGGCTGCCGCGACGGTGTCGCTGTCCGATGTTGCGAGTCCTTACATGCAGGGCGGCTACAGGATCCCCGCGATGATTGCGGGGCTCGTGGGCGTGCTACTACTCGTCAGCCTGCGCCGGGTCTGATGGCGTCTCCGCGGCGACGGCTTCGGGCTCCCAGAATGCCAGGATGTTTCGGCCGTACCTGCGGATGTCCCACTTCTCGATGTGGGGCAGCAGCGACTCGTCGTATCCCGCTTCGAGCTGCACGGTGAGCACGCTGGCGGGCGGCGCGAGCCGCTGGAGCGTGGATACCAGATTGCGGAATTCGTCGGGCCGCTCGGACAGGTCCGGGAACGGGGGGCTGAGGTAGATGTTGACCGCTTCGCCGGGCGGCAGCCAGCGCTCGGCCCAGCGGTACACGTCGCCACGGACAATCCGGGCCTTTTCGCCGAACCGGAACTTCGCGACGCTGGCATCAATGGCCCCGGCCAGCCGGCCGTCGCGCTCGACAAAGTACGCTCGACTTGCACCCCGGCTCAGAGCTTCGAGGCCGATCACGCCCGAGCCGGCGAACACGTCAAAAAACGGCCGATCGGGTACGGCATGCCCGAGGATGTTGAAGAGCGATTCACGGACCCGCGTGGGTGTCGGGCGCAGGCCCGGATGGACATCCACCTCCAAGGCCCGGCCGCGGTGGGATCCGGCGACGATCTTGATCTGTGCGCGTGTCATGATGCCATTATAAAGCCTCGTCGATCCCGGGCGACTCGGCAGAATGTCGGGATGATCCGAATCCGTGGTGTGATGTTCGATCTCGACGGCACGCTGATCCACGAGGAGATCGACTTCGCCGCGATCCGCCGGGAGCTGGACTTGCCGCACGGCGAGCCGCTCCTGGAAGCGCTCACGCGGATGTCGCCGGGAGACCGCGAGCAGGCGAAGGCGGTCCTCGATCGACACGAGGGGGCGGCGGCCGCGAAGGCCGTGGCGATCCCCGGGGTCGAGCCGATCCTTCGACGAATCGATGAGGCAGGGCTCCGCCGGGGGATTCTGACACGCAATTCGCGCCCGGCTGCCGAGATCGCGCTGGCTGCCGCGGGCCTTTCGGGCTTCGACCCCGTCCTGACGCGGGACGACGCCCCGGCCAAGCCGGACCCCGGTGGAATCCTGATCGCCTGCGAGCTATGGCAGGTCGCCCCGGCCGAGGTAGTGATGGTCGGCGATTACGTGTTCGACGTGCAGGCGGGGCGGGCGGCCGGTTGCCCGACCATTCTGGTGACCCACGGGCGGGATTGGCCGTTCGCGGCCGAGGCCGATCTGGTGATCCGCGGGTACGACGACTGGCCGGTCGGCGTTGTCAGCGGGGGCCGACTCGTGCTATAAGGCGATCGCCCGAAGCCCGTGTGGGAGTCCGCGCATGCGCACCCTCTTATCGATCATGCTGTGCCATGTCGCTGCCGGCCTGTGTCTTGCGCAGCCGCAGGGCCAGCCCGCTCTGAACTTGAACCCGGCCGGTCAGACGCCGGGCCAGGCGCCGGGCCTGCCAGTCAATCAACCCCCGGCCAATCCGCGCCTCGACGGGCTGCTCAAGTCGTGGGAAGACAAGATGCGGGCCGTCACCGGCTTGCACGCGAGCGTCACCCGGACCGAGGTCGATGCCGTCGAGAAGACTACCAAGACGTTTGTCGGCGAAGCGAAGTTTCTCCGCCCGGACCGGGCGATGCTGTACATGCGGTCGTCGACCAACGCTGAAGTGGAAGAACGGTATGTGTTCACGGGCACGTACCTTTACGAATACTCATCGCAGTCGAAGAAGTTGAAAATCCACGAGATCGCGCCGAAGCCCGGGCAGGTGGTGGAGGACAACTTCCTGAACTTCCTGTTCGGCATGAAGGCCGAGGACGCCAAGCGGCGGTACGAGATCACATTGGCGAAGGAAGACCAGCACTACGTCTACCTGTTCATCAACCCACGAACGGCGGCCGACCGGCAGGACTTCACCAAGGCCCGGCTGGTGCTGTGGAACACGACGTTTCTGCCCCGGCAACTCGAGTTCGAGCAGCCGAACGGCGGCGTGGTGAAATGGGACATCCCGAAGGCGGACCCGACGGCCAAGGTGACGGCGAACGACTTCACACCGCCGACCCCGCCGAAAGACTGGCAGGTGATCCGTATCCCGCGTCAGACCGCCCCGCCGGCCGGCATACCGACGGGCGGCAACCCGCCCCAGCCGAGCAAGGTCCGCCCGAACGGGGGCTGAACGTAGCAACAACGATCGACCGCATTTTGCCCGAAGCCCGACGGGAGCCAGCGCATGCCCGCGATCTACGGTTTGGTCGTCTGTCAGTTAGTGGCCGTCTGCGGCCTCGACTCACCTCCGGCTCTGACCGGGCCGAAGAAGGGCTCGGAATCGAAAACGGAAATTCGACCGTTCGCGCAGAATGACGTTCGGCGCGACCAGATACTCGCGGAGTGGCAGAAACGGGCCGAGGCCGTCCCGGGCCTCCGTCTCAAACTGACAAGAACTCTTACTGACCCGGTTGATCGAAGCACCACCAAGCTCGATGTCGAGGCCAAGTTCCTCCGGCCAAATCATGCGATCATTGACGGCCAAACGTCAGGGAGTGTCGATGAGCAGCAGCGATTCGTGTTGACTCCGGACCGATGCTACTGGTTCAACTCGGCAGCAAAAGTTCTTTGGATAATTGATTTGTCGAGGTACTCCCCGGGCATTCAACCGGAAACAGAGTTCCTTAAACTCCTTGGAGGAATTAATGCCGAGGGTGCCCGGCAAAGGTATGACATTGCGTTGGCAAAAGAGGATCAGCACTATGCCTACTTTTTTATCAGTCCTCGTACCAAGTCTGACCGTGAGGCCTTTTCCAAGGCACGGCTGGTTCTTTGGAACACGACGTTTCTCCCACGACAACTTGAGTTCGATCTGCCGAACGGCGGCTCGGTGAAATGGGATATCCCTGTCAAAGTCAAACGTGGCGAATTGACCTGGGCCGAAGCGGGCCGAGTCACGATGGCTGATTTTGCACCACCCCAACCGCCGGAAGGGTGGAAAGTACTCGGCCCGCCGCC
Source organism: Gemmataceae bacterium (assembly GCA_019694755.1). Lineage (GTDB taxonomy): Bacteria > Planctomycetota > Planctomycetia > Gemmatales > Gemmataceae > JAIBBI01. Next base: position 9,735 of record JAIBBI010000072.1, on the reverse strand, counting down.
ATCGTTACCCGCCGCGGACGTGCCGTGCGCTACGGAATTGCCGTCGACGAGCCAGAATTGCTGCCCGCCGCGCCGATTCCGGTTCCGACGTGGCCATTGTCGTTGAGACTTTAGACGCGCCCGGCTCATCTCTTTCTCATAGCCGTTCGGCGAGACCTCGTTACCTTGAGAGTGTTCAATAGTTGAGCGACACTCTCTCCCTCCCATCACGAGGTCATTTCCATGCGCGGAATCCGGTATTTCCTGGCGGCCAGTCTCGCGGTCGCCCTCGTCGGCATCACTATTGCCCAACCCCCCGGCGGGCGGCCGGGCGGCGGTGGCCGTGGCGGCATGCAGGGCGGCATGATGATGCGGGGCGGCGGAGGCGCGATGCTCCTCGGCAATGAGAGCGTCCAGACAGAACTCAAGATCACCGACGATCAGAAGGCCAAGATTAAGGACGTCACCGAGAAACAGCGCGAAAAGATGCGTGAGTTCGGCCAGCAGATGCGCGACGGCGGCGAAGTCGATCGCGAGAAGATGCAGGCCGCCATGAAGGAAATGACCGAGTCCGGCGAGAAGATCATCAAAGAGATCCTCAACCCGGATCAGCAGAAGCGGCTCAAGCAGATCCTCTGGCAGCAGGCCGGCGTCCTCGTCTTTGCCGACAAGGACTTCGCGTCGGCCCTGAAGATCAGCGACGAGCAGAGCGAGAAGTTCAAGACCATCAGCGAAGAGTTTCAGGAAGACATGCGGGAAATCCGCCAGACGGCCCGCGGCAATCAGCAGGAAGCCCAGCAGAAGATGGAGGCCCTCCGCAAGGAAGTCACCGAGCGGGCGATGGACGTGCTGACGGCTGAGCAGAAGAAGCAGCACAAGGAGATGCTCGGCGTCCCGTTCGAGCTGAAGTTCGACCCGAACGCGATGCGCGGCGGCGAAAAGGGCGGTGACCGTGGCGGCTTCCGCAAGGGCGGCGAGAAGAAGGGTGACCCGCCGGCGAAGGACGGCGCGACCAAGGAGCGCCTGAAGCGCGGCGACGGCGTCTGATCGCAACCCGGAATTGACCTCCCCCGGACCGCGGGGTCCCGATTCGGCCGACACCGGCCGCGGGGCCCCGCGGTCCGCGGCTTTTTCTGGCGGCCCGACCCGGCCCGCGTATCATGGATGGAGTGGGTTGTTCCTCCGCCACACGAAAAACAAGGAACCCGATTCCATGCCGGATCCCCTGATCTTCGAAATCCTCGACCTCAAGAAGAAGCACGACGCCACCATCCTGGCGCACTACTACCAGGACGGCGAAATTCAGGAGTTGGCCGACTTTACCGGCGACAGCTTGAAGCTCGCCCGGGCGGCCACGACGGTCACGTCGTCAACCATCGTCTTCTGCGGCGTCCATTTCATGGCCGAGACGGCCAAGATCCTCAACCCGAAGAAGCGGGTCCTGCTACCGGACCTCGAGGCCGGTTGCTCCCTCGCCGACGCCTGCCCCGCGGACAAACTGGCCCGCTACCAGGAGATGCTGCGGATCAACGGCCGCACGTTTCAAACGGTGACCTACATCAACTCCACGGCCGCCACCAAGGCCCTGAGCGACTGGATCGTCACCTCCGGAAATGCCGAGGAGGTCATTGCCCGGGTACCGAAGGATGTCGAGATTCTGTTCGTCCCCGATCGGCACCTCGGCGCTTATCTGGAGGAAGTCACGGGGCGGAAGATGATCCTGTGGGACGGCGCGTGCATGGTCCACGAGATCTTCAGCCTGAAAGACCTGCTCGCGCAGAAGAAGAAGTTGCCAGCGGCCAAGACGGTAGCTCACCCCGAGTGCCCGGCCAACATCCTCGCTCATGCCGATTACATCGGCGGGACCGAGGCCATGATCAAGTATGTCGGGTCGTTCGCGGAGCCAACCGATTTCCTCGTGGCCACCGAGGCGAACATGCTCTGGCAACTCCAGAGCAAGCACCCGCGGCACCGGTATCACCCCGTGCCGGGCATCACCTGTGCGTGCAACACCTGCCCGCACATGGCCCGCAACACGCTGGAGAAACTCCGCGATTGTTTGCGGGACGGCAAGCCGGAGATCAACTGGCAGCCCGAATTCGACCGGGCGAAAGAGGTGATCGAGCGCAGTCTGCTCGAACCGGTCCGCAAGCCGGTCGCGGGCGACTGAGATGGCCACGGTCCTCGAAGCCCACGGCGTCGGCAAGCGGTTCTTGGGCGTCGCGGCTCTCGACGGCGTGAGCGTCGGCCTCCGGGCCGGGGAAGTTCTCGCCGTCGTCGGCGAAAACGGAGCGGGTAAGTCGACCCTGATGAAGATCCTCGCCGGGATCTACCGCCCCGATTCCGGCGAAGTCCTGATCGACGGGCATCCCGTTGTATTGCACGACGCCCGGGACGCTATGCGTCGCGGGATCGTGCTCATTCACCAGGAACTCAACCTGGCCGAACCTCTGAGCGTTTGTGCCAACCTGTTTTTGGGGCGGGAGCGACTGCGGGCAGGGATTTTCCTCGACCGCGGCGCGATGGCCGCCCAAGGCGCTCAACTGTTGGAGAAGGTCGGCCTCAAGGTCCCGTTGCACCGGCGGGTCGCGGACCTGCCGCCGGGCCAGCGGCAACTGATCGAAATCGCGCGGGCCCTTGCTATCGACGCACGCGTCCTCATTCTCGATGAACCGACGGCCAGCCTGTCGCTTGCCGAATCGGAGTTACTGTTCGCGACCATTCGTCAGCTCAAGACATCGGGCGTGGCCGTGCTGTACATTTCGCACCGGTTGGCCGAGGTCAGGGAACTTGCCGACCGCGTGTCAGTACTCCGCGACGGACGCCCGGCCGGCGAGTTGGAAGGGGCGGGCATCACCCACGACAACCTCGTCCGGCACATGGTGGGGCGGGAGATCCAATCGCTCTACGACCGCAAGCACCGGCCGGCCGCCGACGCGAAGCCGCGTTTAGAGGTACGAGGCATCCGCTACGCGGGCGGGCCTGCACCCCCGATGAGCCTGAGTGTGCGAGCCGGCGAGGTTGTGGGCCTGGGCGGACTCGTTGGCGCGGGGCGGACGGAACTTGTCGAAGCGCTTTTCGGATTGCGACGAATCGTGGCCGGCGAGTTGCGAATCGACGGCGAGCTATTCGTCCCCGCGAGCCCGAGCGACGCGATCAGCCGCGGGCTGCTGCTCGCCCCGGAGGATCGCCGGGAGCACGGGCTGCACCTGGGTAACTCCGTCGAGCGGAACCTGAGCCTGCCCAACCTGGACCGCTGGAGCCGGGCGGGTCTCGTCGACCGCCCGCGGGTGCATCGCGAAGCGGCGACCATCGTCGAGCGGTTGCGAATTCGACTGCGGTCGCTGCGACAGCCGGCCGGGCAACTCTCGGGCGGCAACCAGCAAAAGATCGTCTTCGGGAAATGGCTGGCGCGGGGCCCGCGGGTGTTCGTGCTGGACGAACCGACCCGCGGCGTCGATGTCGGTGCGCGGGGCGAAATCTACGCGCTGATCGATGAACTGGCCGGGGCCGGCGTGGCCGTGCTGATGGTGACGAGCGACATGGAAGAGTTGCTGGGTCTTAGCGACCGGATTCTAGTCATGCACGAAGGCCGGCTGACCGGCGAACTGGCACGACCGGACTTCTCCGAGGCCGCGGTCATGCGGCTGGCCACCGGGGCCTGTTGATCTTGCCCGGATTGCCCAAAGCGTGGTATGACGCGGCCCAGTTGACGGGGACAGTCCGATGACCATGCGACTGACAGATGATATTCGCCGGGCGGTCGACGCTTCGCCGAACGAAACCGTCCGCCTCTACGACGACCGCCAGGATCGTGCGTTTGTCGTGGTCCCCGAGGCCGTCTTCGAAAAACTCTGCGACCTCGCCGACTGCGACGACTACCACCACGTTACCAAGGCGATGTGTCCCGGTGGCATCGGCCACTTCATGTGAGCACGGCGGCGTCTTCCGCCACCGACCGCTCGCCCGCCTTCAGGATCTCGTCCTTTTCCTCGACCTCGACGTTTTCCAGCACGCTGTTGTCAATGAACGCCGCGTGCCGCTGGGCCGGCGCGTATTCCGCCCCCAGCATGTCGATGAGCGTCGGGTAGTGTCCTTCTTTCTTCGGAAACACAGCACCGTTCACGACCAGCACCTGATCCCGGTACTCGGGGTACTCCATCAGGATGTCGTGGAGTTCCTTCAGGTTGTAGTGCGGGACCGTCGCATACAGGTGGTGCGGCAGGTGCAGGTCCTGGCCCAGCGGCAGCATGCTGTTGCGGACAAACCAATTCACGAACATCACGCGGGTATTGGTGAGCCAGCCGCGGTCGCCGTTGGAGTGCTGGAGTAGTTGCCGCATCATCATGAAGAATGAAAACGACGTGCCCAGAGGCAGCATCCAGAGGAAGAAGAAGTAGGTCACGATCCGCCGACCGTACCGCATGGCCAGCCACCCGATCGCCGTGAACATGATGCTCATGACCGCCAGGCGCAGGACGGAGACCCAGCGCATGGAGATCGTCGGATGGATGCGGCTCCGGGTGAACCAGCGGCTCGGAATCAGTGCGTAAAACGTGCAGACGCCCACAGTCATGGCGGCCGCGCCGCCGAGCAGGACTGACTCACTCTCGTACCGGCCGAGCAGGACGAGGGCGATCATCATGACGAAGAAGTAACCCACGCCGATGATGCGTGCGATTTTGGCCGCGCCGTCACCCGGCCTCTGGTAGGGATTCTTCTCCGTCGGCATTGAGTTGTATTTGGCCGTGATGCGGATGTAGTTGAGCAGGTTCCAGGGGAGCAGACTTCGCCCGAGCTGGCTCCAGAACTCGGGCCGGGTGATCGGGAACTTCGTCCAGTATCCGTTGACCTGCAACTGCCCGAAGTTCGGATCGCGGTCAGGGTCGTTGACGAACTGATGGTGGGCGAGGTGCTGCAGGCGGTAATGGTGCGTCGTGGTGAACACCGGGTACATGCAGAAAATGTCGCTGACGAGTTCATTCGCCAGCCGATGTCGCAGCAGGACGTGGTGCGATCCTTCATGGCCAAGTGCGACCAGATGGTGCTGGCCCGCGCCGATTAAGACGAGTGCGGTGAAGAATACCGGCACGTCCCACGCCCACGACCAGCCCTGGGCCATGCGGTATTGATCGAACGCGACCGCCAGGGCGATCATGGAAAGGAGGTAGAGCCAGGTCTGCACGACCGACATCAGATTGCGGGCGTTGTTAACCTTCCGAAGGCGCTGAAGGGCTTCTTTCAGCTCCGGGTCTTGAAGCGTCTTCTGGCGGGGTGCCGTTGTGGTGGCCATATCAAACCTCCATCGGCATTTTATCGTCCCGTCATGATTGGCGACGATTGCCGGCCCTCCGATCCGGGAAAATGGGAGGGTTGTGCGGGTTCGTCTTGACGGGGAATTGCAGGGAGGCTATTGCCGCGAATTGTCGATGGGGGCCGAACTATGGCCGCGAACGGTGTCCGATTGCGAATATTCCAGGAGCCGGCGATGGAACTCCCGGCGGGAGGCGATCTCCCGGCCGAGGCGACGCACCGCCTGTTTCACCGCGAGGCATTCCGCAAGCCGCCGCGGGAGTTCGCGCCCGAAGCGTTCAGCCCCGACTGGTTCGCCATGGTCGAAGACGACCGGTATCGCCGGCAGGGCTACTGGCTGCCACGGTCGCTCGAGTTCACAAAACATGCCGGCGAGACGGTCCTGACATTGGGCGAAGGCCTGGGCACCGACTGGGTGCAATACGCCAAGAACGGCGCGGAAGTCATCACAGTCTGCCCGTCGCACGAGCAGCTCGGCGTGATCCGGGCCAACTTCGAGCAGCGGGGCCTGCCCGCAAAGTTCCTGCACAGCTCGCCGGATTCGCTGCCGATCGTCGACGACTCGGTCGATGTCGCGTGTCTGTTCGGGCTGATCGGCGACGTCGACGACCCGGCCGGGGTGGTGGCCGAGATGTACCGCGTGCTTCGGCCGGGCGGCAAAGTCATCGCCGTGGTCGCGGCTCAGTACAACGCCGAATTCTGGAAGCACTCGTGCTTCCCTTGGCGCAAGTGGTTCGGCAAGCCGAGCGGGGCGGGCGGCCCGGGGCACACCGGCGCGGGCCTCAAGGGTCTCTTCGGCGGGTTCGTCGAGCACAAGCTTTCGAAGCGTCACCTGCGCCGCGGCGAGTTGCCGCCGGTGTGGCGGTGGGTACCGTTGCCGCTCCTGGAGCGGGCGATGGGCAACCTGCTGATCCTCAAGGCGTTCAAGCCGCTCACGGCCGCCGCCGCCCGCAAGGCCGCGTAATCACACCTTCTCGTTGACGACGTACGGCGGCCGGTTGGCTCGTGTGAGCAGGACCGCGGCGGCCGGGTCGTTCGTCACTCGTTCCGATTCCGCATCGATCGCAAGTTTCCTGCCGACGCGCAGCTTGGCTGTCTCGGGATTCAATCCGGCCATTCTCGCCAGGTGCTGCTCCATCCGCTCCAGCGTTTCAGCGCATTCGCCCGCGGGAACTTCCGGCCTCGGGTGGAAACCGGCCTCCGCGCCGACCCGGTACGATGTGTTGGCCAGATGGCACAGTGCGCTCGAGTAATGCCCTTCGATCACTGGGGCGACAAGTTCCTCCGCTTTCCGGCTCTGCATGCAGGCGATGAAGTTGGCGAAGATGTTCGTCGATTGGGGCAGCTTCGACTCGGGCGGATCGAGCTTGGGCAGCGGCTCGCCGGTGGACGGGCCTTTGGCGAAGAACTTGTTCCCGGAGATGTAGCCGTCGTCGAAGTGCAGGACGCTGCCGTCGTTGTCGCCGGGGTAGGGCGGCGTCGGCAGCCCACGGACCTCGAACAGCAGCAACGGGCCGCCGAAATCGAAGACGGATAGCTGCGTGTTCGGCGTCTCGCCCTGATCGGTGTACCCGAACCGACCGCCCATGCTGACGACTGAACGGGGCAGCGTCGCACCCTCGATCATCCACCTCGCGACGTCCATCTGGTGGACGCCCTGGTTGCCGATGTCGCCGTTGCCGAAGTCCCAGAACCAGTGCCAGTTGTAATGCACGAGATTAGTGTGAAATTCAGTCTTCGGGGCGGGGCCGGTCCAGAGGTCGAAGTCGATCTCGCCCGGAACTTCTGATACCGGCTTCTGTCCGATGCTCGGACGGAGCTTGTACACGATCCCGTGCGCGATGCGGAGCGGGCCGTAGACCTTCCGGCGAACAACCTCGGCCAGGTTCTGGTAGTTTCTCCAGCTCCGGCGCTGGGTCCCGTGCTGAACGATTCGGCCGTACTTCCGTGCGGCGTTGACGGCGACCCGCCCCTCGCTCAGGCAGTGGCTCAACGGCTTCTCGGCATACACGTCCTTGCCGGCCTGACAGGCCCAGATCGTCATCAACGAGTGCCAGTGGTTTGGTGTCGCGATTGTGATCGCGTCGACGTCTTTCGATTCCAATACCCGGCGCACGTCCTGCACGCACTCGGCTTCCGGCTTTTTCAGGTCAGAGAGTTGCTTCTGACGCTTTGCGAACGTCCGCGTGTCCGGGTCGACGAGGTGCGTGATACGGACATCCGGAAGTTTGGAGAACTCCTTGATGTGGTCGCCGCCCCGGCCATTGAGCCCGCAGACCGCCAGGCGAATCGCATCATTCGCGCCGCGGGCCCGCCGGCTGCCCAGGAGCAACGCCGCTCCCGCACCGAACGACGATTGAAGGAACCAGCGCCGGTCAGCTCTCGCCATGTTCTCGGACTCCGGGTCGGTCGGGGGACAGGGGGAACTCTACGCCGGGCGAATCAATCGACGACGGTGGTGTCCGGGTATTCGGCCGACCACGCCCACCACTTCACCACGACGGCATCGATCGGCGCGAGCGTCCAGCCTTTCAGCGAGCCGGAAATGCCCCGACCGAACTCGTCGAAGCCGCTACCGGTTTTGAGGTCACCCCACGGGTGCTCGCCGATCCGCCCGATGCGGACGGCCGTGCTTTCGGGTCGGCCCGACTCGGTGAGCCGTTCCGCAGACATCCCGAACGCCATCGCCGACTTCTGGGCCGCGCTCACAAAGACCGCGATGTCGCCGTCGACGCGGATCGGCTTGCTCTGGAACTCGGCGATCCGGAAAGCCCGGGCCTGCTTCCCGTCCCAGACGCCCAGTACCAGTTCGTCGGCCGGGACTCGGTCGTCGCCCGGCCCCCGACTCTGCCGGCTGCCGTCGCGAAAAATTGTCAGAGGGTCGGCCGGCTTGTACCGTTCGTCCATGTCGAAAGTGACTGATCGCGGAAACCGCTGCGTCCAGTCACCCCAGTTGACCACGGCCGAGGGCAGAGGGGTGAGCCGCGACCCTTTCTTCGGTCCCTCGAAGGCGACGCCGGTCAGGGACGAATACAGCGTGCCGTCGGCATGCCGGAGCGACATGATCCCGCCGCGCCAGCCCTGAAACCGCACGTCAGGGTTGGCAGCGAAACCGCGGGCGAACCCCGCTTCGGGGTCGTGAACGAAGATGCCGTGAAGGTCGCTGATGACCGGGTAGCGGTTGAGGAACATCCGCAGCGGGATCGCGCCACCACCCTCCTTCCCGCGGGTCCAAGCCAGCGCGCGATCGGAGTTCTTGAGGTCGCCGGCCCGCCGGAGGGCTTCGGTGAGACACTGCCCGGATTTCGGGTTGATCAGGCTGTCGGCCGCGTCGGGCCGAGAAACATTCTTGAGATCACCGGCCCGAACTGGGGCCCCGGCGAGTGACAGGAGCAGGGCCACGGCCGGCCAGGTGCGGAGTATCATCGCGCTGGGTGGATGGAAAAAGACACCAGGTCCGCGAGGCTTTCCGGCAGCCCTGCGAACCCGGTGTCAGACCGCGGGGTGCTGCTACCAGCATACCACGCGTTCAACGATCTGCGATCAGCCGGCCCGCGGAGTTCCACCTGCGGGAGTCGGGTCCGGTCCGTTTTTGACTTCCTCGAGCCAACGCTGCCAGGATTCTTCCCGGGCCTTGCGCTCGGCGTCTTCCTTGTCGGTCGCGGCATTGCGCAGTTCGAGGCGGAGACCCGCTCCGTCGATGCCGCTGAGGAGCAGGGTCTCGACGGCGCATTCATCCACGAGCGAGTTGCCGTTGGGCAGTCGATAGGCGCCCTTGCCGCCGTCGAAATCGACGACGAGCACGGGTTCGGACGTGTCGAAGGTCATTTTGACGTTTTCCATCTTGGCCCGCACGGTGGCGGATTGGCCCTTGCCGACGACCGAGATCCGGTCGCGGAAGATGTAGCTACCGGTGAACATCGACCAGAGCGGCAGCTTGAACGATCTTTCCTGGTGGACGTACTGGCCCCGCTTGGCGTCGACATCGGCGACGACCCACTCGGCCACCACGTCGCCGCGGGCCGCGTCCTTGCTGACACGCACGAAATCGTACCAGCGGTGGAAGCGGAGCGTCGTGGTATCGAAGTCGGCGGTGCCGATGAGGGCACGGTCCTTGGCCTTTTCGCCGGCCGCATACAGGTGCTCGTCCGGCGGACAGGCGACCACGCCGGGGATCTCGGCCCAGTCGCTCTGCAATTCTTCCTGCTGAGCCAGGCCGGGGTAGGCCACGAGATCCTTCTTGTTGTAGTTCGGGTTCGTCAGCTTAAGTTGGATGCGGTAGCGGTAGCACTTGCCCGGCTCAATGGTCGGGTCGATGAACTGGAGCATCCAGACAGGAGAGGCGCTGTTGCGTGTGGGGTTCGTCGTCATGCCCGGGGCCATGCCGGGGCCGCCGCGCGGGCCGTCGGAGCCGCCGCGTGCCATCGGGCCGGGCGGGCCGCC